>JBEGOC010000234.1:0-17101 GCA_041182225.1 Pseudomonadota bacterium
ATGCAGGTAGACGTAATTGCCCTGGGTGTCGCCAAACACCTGGATTTCAATGTGCCGGGGGCGCTGCACATACTTCTCAATCAGCACCGCATCATCGCCAAAGCTGTTGCGCGCCTCGCGCTGGCAGCTGGCCAGCGCGGCAGCAAAGTCTTCGGACCTCTCAACCGCGCGCATGCCCTTGCCGCCGCCGCCGGCACTGGCCTTGATTAACACCGGGTAGCCAATGCTGTCGGCCTCGCGCTGCAGCAGCGCCGGGTCCTGGTCGGCCCCGTGGTAACCGGGCACCAGCGGCACGCCGGCAGTGGCCATCAGCTGCTTGGATTCGGCTTTAAGGCCCATGGCACGAATGGCGGCGGGCGACGGGCCGATGAACACCAGGCCGGCGTCGGCACAGGCCTGGGCAAAAGCGTCGTTTTCACTCAAAAAACCATAGCCGGGGTGCACCGCCTGCGCGCCGGTGGCCTGTGCGGCCTGCAGGATGCGCTGCCACTGCAGGTAGCTGTCGCGCGGCGCGCTGCCGCCGATGTGAACCGCCTCGTCACAGGCGGCCACGTGCTTGGCCGAGGCGTCGGCATCGGAGTACACCGCCACCGTGCGGATGCCCATACGGCGGGCGGTGGTGGCCACGCGGCAGGCGATTTCGCCCCGGTTGGCAATGAGAATTTTCTGGAACACGATTTCCTCCGCGCGGGCGTTGTCTGAGTGAATGGGCTTACATCCGGAACACGCCGAACTTGGTCTCCGGAATCGGCGCATTCAGCGCCGCCGCCAGCCCCAGCGCCAGCACGCGGCGGGTGTCTACGGGATCAATGATGCCGTCGTCCCACAGGCGGGCGGTGGCGTAGTACGGGTGGCCCTGCTCTTCGTATTGACGGCGAACAGGGGCTTTGAAGGCCTCTTCGTCCTCCATGCTCCAGGCCCCGCCTTTGGCCTCGATGCCGTCCCGCTTGACGGTGGCCAGCACGCTGGCCGCCTGCTCGCCCCCCATCACCGAAATGCGGGCGTTCGGCCACATCCACAGAAACCGTGGGCTGTAGGCACGGCCGCACATGCCGTAGTTGCCAGCGCCAAAGCTGCCGCCAATGATGAGGGTGAATTTGGGCACTGCCGCAGTGGCCACCGCCGTGACCATCTTGGCGCCGTTGCGGGCGATGCCCTCGTTCTCGTACTTGCGCCCGACCATGAAGCCGGTGATGTTCTGCAAAAACACCAGCGGGATCTTGCGCTGGCAGCACAGCTCGATGAAATGCGCGCCCTTCAGCGCCGACTCGGAAAACAGGATGCCGTTGTTGGCGATGATGCCCACCGGCATGCCCTCGATGCGGGCAAAGCCGGTGACCAGGGTGGTGCCGAAGCGCGCCTTGAACTCGTCAAACTCCGAGCCGTCCACGATGCGGGCGATGATCTCGCGCACATCAAAGGGCTTGCGGGTGTCAACCGGAATCACGCCATACAGCTCTTCTGCTGCATATTTAGGAGCAACAACTTCAAGCGCAGCAAGGGCTGGCGCCTGATTTTTTTTCAAATTTTTCACAGCGGCACGGGCCAGCGCCAGCGCGTGCGCGTCGTTCTGGGCCAGGTGGTCGGCCACGCCCGACAAGCGGGTGTGCACATCGCCGCCGCCCAGGTCTTCGGCCGTCACCACCTCGCCCGTGGCGGCTTTCACCAGCGGCGGGCCGCCCAAAAAGATGGTGCCCTGGTTTTTGACGATGATGGCCTCGTCGCTCATGGCCGGCACGTAGGCGCCGCCGGCGGTGCAGCTGCCCATCACCACGGCGATTTGGGCAATGCCCTGGGCGCTCATATTGGCCTGGTTGAAGAAGATCCGGCCGAAGTGGTCGCGGTCCGGAAACACCTCATCCTGGTTGGGCAGGTTGGCGCCGCCCGAGTCCACCAGGTAAATGCAAGGCAGCTGGTTTTGCTGCGCCACCTCCTGCGCGCGCAGGTGCTTCTTGACCGTCATCGGGTAGTAGGTGCCGCCCTTCACCGTGGCGTCGTTGCACACAATCATGCAGTCCACCCCGCTGACGCGGCCGATGCCGGCAATCAGGCCGGCGCAGGGCGCGCTGTCGCTGCCGTCGCGGTCCGGGTACATCCCCAATGCGGCCATCGGCGACAACTCCAGAAAAGGCGTGCCCGGGTCCAGCAGCATTTCCACCCGCTCGCGCGGCAGCAATTTGCCGCGCCCGCTGTGCCGGGCGCGGGCCACCTCGCCACCACCCAGCGCCACCTGGTCGAACTTGGCACGCAGGTCGTCAACGAGCGCGCGCATGGCAGCGGCATTGGCCAGAAAATCGGCAGCGCGGGGGCTGAGTCGGGTCTCCAGAACAGGCATAGTGCGGCTTTCTGGTCAAGCAGCGCCGGCCGGAAACCAGCCTACGGCTCGATCATGATGAGTTGACGTTTACGTAAACGTCAATTGTGTCATGTTTTACAACCCGAGCAAGCCCGGCAGCAGCGCCATGTCGTCGAACACGTGGTGCGCGCCGGCCCGGCGCAGGGCACCCGCGTCTACGTGCAGCGAGCTGGCCGGCACGTAGGCGAACACCTTGGCGCCGGCAGCCACGCCGGCACGCACGCCGGTCAGGGTGTCCTCCACCACCGCGCAGCGCGCGGGCGGTGCGGCCAGCGCGGCGGCGGCGGCCAGGTACACGTCGGGGTGCGGCTTGGAGCGCGGCATCTCGTGGCCGCTGAAGACGCGCTGTTCGAAATAGCGCAGCAGCCCCAGCTTGCCCAGCATCAGCTCCACCTTGAAGCGGTCGGCGCCCGAAGCGCAGGCAATGCGGCCGCCCTGCCCGGCATGGATGCGGTGCACCGCGTCCGCCACGTTGGGAATGGCAGTCACCTCGGCCTGCAACGCCGCGTTGCGGCGGCTGCGAAAGCTGGCCAGCCAGTCTTCGGTGACCGGTATGCCAGTTTTCTGCTCGATCAGCAGTGCCTCATCGCTGACCGCCTTGCCCACGAACTGCAGCATGCAATCGCTCAAACTCATGGGCCAGCCGCGTTCGGCCAGCATGTCACGCAGCACGCCATTGGTCAGGGTTTCGCTGTCCACCAGCACGCCGTCGCAGTCAAACAGCACGGCCTCAAAGTGGGGCGTGCTCATAGGGGCTGGCGGCGGCGCGAGTGGTTTTGGGTCAGGGGCATGGTGGGGTTCCGGTGTCAGGCCAAGGCCCGTTGGATGATGATCTTCTGCACGTCCGAGGTTCCTTCGTAAATCTGGCACACCCGCACGTCGCGGTAAATGCGCTCCAGCGGAAAGTCACTGACGTAGCCGTAGCCGCCCAGGGTCTGAATCGCGGCGCTGCAGATCTGCTCGGCGGCTTCGCTGGCAAATAGCTTGGCCATAGCGGCCTCTTTCAGGCAGGGGCGGCCGGCATCGCGAAGGCTGGCGGCATGCCAGATCAGCTGACGCGCGGCTTCGAGCCGGGTGGCGCAGTCGGCCAATCGAAACCCCACCGCCTGGTGGTGGAAGATGGCGGTGCCGAAGCTTTGCCGCTCCTTGGCGTAGGCGATGGCCACCTCCAGCGCGCTGCGCGCCATGCCCACGCTTTGCGCGGCAATGCCGATGCGCCCGCCTTCCAGGCCGCCCAGGGCGATCTTGTAGCCCTCGCCCTCTTCGCCCAACCGGTTCTCCACCGGGATGCGGCACTCGTCGAAGTTGATCTGCGCCGTGTCGCTGCTGTGCTGGCCCAGCTTGTCTTCCAGCCGGGCCACCACATAGCCAGGGGCGTTGGTGGGCACCAGAAAGGCGCTCATGCCCTTTTTGCCGGCACCGGGGTCAGTGACGGCAATGGCGATGGCCAGGTCCCCGTGCTTGCCGCTGGTGATGAACTGCTTGACGCCGTTGATCACATAGCTGTCACCCTCGCGCACGGCGGTGGTGCGAAGCGCCGAGGCGTCCGAGCCCACGTGCGGCTCGGTCAGGCAAAAGGCGCCCAGCATCTCGCCTCGCGCCAGTGGCACCAGCCACTGCTGTTTTTGCGCCTCGGAGCCATAGCGCAACAAAATGGCGTTGACCGGGCAGTTGGTGACGCTGATGGCGGTGCTGGTGCCGCCGTCACCGGCCGCGATCTCTTCCAGCACCAGTGCCAGGGTGAGGTAATCGAGGTTGGCGCCGCCATAGGCCTCGGGCACACAAATGCCGTAAGCCCCGAGCGCCGCCAGGCCCTGGTGCGCCTCTTTCGGGAAATGGTGCTCCTTGTCCCAACGCGCGGCATGGGGCCAGAGCTGCTCCTGCGCGAAGTCGCGCACCGCGTCGCGGATCATTTCCTGGTCTTGGGTCAGCAGCATGGCATCGGCCCCGGATTGAAAAAATTGATAAAGAAACCGGCCCTAAGCCCTGTCGCCATTGGGTCTATAGCTATTATTAAGATAGCAATTCGATGGCGACGGCCGTGGCCTCGCCTCCGCCAATGCACAGGGTGGCCACGCCTTTTTTCAGACCACGCGCTTGCAGGGCGTGGACCAGCGTCACCATGATGCGGGCGCCGCTGGCGCCAATCGGGTGGCCCAGCGCGCAGGCGCCGCCGTTCACATTGACGATGTCGTGGCTCAGCCCCAGCTCGTGCATCAGCGCCATCGGTACCACGGCAAAGGCCTCGTTCACCTCCCACAGGTCCACGTCGGCCACCGTCCAGCCGGCTCTGGCCAGCACCTTGTGCACGGCGCCGACCGGTGCCGTGGCAAACCAGTTGGGGGCCTGGGCATGCACCGCGTGCGCCACGATCCGGGCCAGCGGCTTGCTGCCGAGTTGTCCGGCCGTGCTGCCCCGCATCAGCACCATGGCGGCGGCGCCGTCGTTGATGCTGGAGCTGCTGGCGGCAGTGATGGTGCCGTCTTTCTTGAAGGCGGGCTTGAGCGTCGGGATCTTGTCGAGCTTGATCCGACCCGGGCCCTCGTCGGCGGCCACCACCACCTCACCGCTGCGGCCTTTGACCGTCACCGGGGTGATCTCAGCGACGAAGGCGCCGCTCTGGACCGCCGTTTGCGCCCGCTGCACGCTGGCAGTGGCAAAAGCGTCCTGCTGGTCACGGCTGAAGTTGTACTTGGCGGCGCAGTCCTCGCCAAAGGTGCCCATGGAGCGACCGCTTTCGTAGGCGTCTTCCAGGCCGTCGAGCATCATGTGGTCAAAAATACGGTCGTGGCC
This sequence comes from Pseudomonadota bacterium, assembly GCA_041182225.1. Taxonomy (GTDB): domain Bacteria; phylum Pseudomonadota; class Gammaproteobacteria; order Burkholderiales; family Burkholderiaceae_C; genus Rhodoferax. The sequence continues at coordinate 5,150 of JBEGOC010000234.1, forward strand.
GATGCGGTAGCCGCCGCGCGCCTTGGGCAGCAGGTAGGGCGCGTTGGTCATGCTCTCCATGCCGCCGGCCACCAGCACCTCGGCGCTGCCGGCCACCAGCATGTCATGCGCCAGCATGGCCGCGCGCATGCCAGAGCCGCACATCTTGCTCAGCGTCACGGCGCCGGCACGGTTGGGCAGGCCACCCTTGAAGGCCGCCTGCCGGGCCGGCGCCTGGCCCTGGCCCGCCATCAGGCAGTTGCCCAGAAACACCTCTTCCACCCGCTCGGGCGCCACGCCGGCGCGCTGCACGGCGGCGGCAATAGCCGCGCCGCCCAGATCATGCGCCGCCAGCGACGCAAAATCGCCCTGGAAACTGCCCATGGGGGTGCGGGCGGCGCCCACGATCACGATCGATTCACGCATGCTGGCGTCCTTTCAAATGAAGGGGGGTTCGAGGGGGTCAGGCCATGAAGCGCTCGGCCAGGCGGCCGGCCGGGTCAAAGCGCTTGTCACGGTCATAGGGAAAGACATCAAGCACATGACCGGCCTGGATGCGGTCCTTATGCGACTGCCAGAACGCGGCCTCCAGCAGGTCGCCATGGTGCTTCATGAAAATGCTGCGCACCGCCGGGTTGCCGAGCAGAAAGGGCCCGAAGGTTTCGGGAAACACATCCTTGGGACCGACGCTGTACCAGACCTCGCCTGACATTTCGTCTTCTTCGTTGCGCGGCGCCGGTACCTTGCGGAAGTTGCAGTCGGTGATGTACTCGATCTCGTCATAGTCGTAAAACACCACCTTGCCATGGCGCGTGATGCCAAAGTTTTTCCACAGCATGTCGCCGGGGAAGATGTTGGCGGCCACCAGGTCCTTGATGGCGTTGCCGTACTCGATCACGCCACGCTCGATCTGCTCGCGGGCCCGCTGGGCTGCCGGGCTGGCGTCAGCCGGGTCGGTACCGCCAGCGTCAAAAGCCTCTTGCAGATAGATGTTAAGCGGGATCATCCGGCGCTCAATGTAGACGTGCTTGATGATCACCTCCAACTGGCCGTCGCCATCGCGGTCGCTGATCTCGAGCTGGCTGGGTGCGAATTTTTCTATTTCGGCAATCAGCTCGTCGCTGAAGCGTGCGCGCGGAAACGCCACCTCGCTGTACTCCAGGGTGTCGGCCATGCGCCCCACCCGGTCATGCTGCTTGACCAGCAGGTACTTGCCCTTAATCTGCTCGCGCGTGGTGTCTTTTTGCGGCGGGTAATAGTCCTTGATGACCTTGAACACATAGGGGAACGAGGGCAGGTCAAAGACCAGCATCACCATGCCCTTGATGCCGGGTGCGATACGGAACTGGTCGCTGGAATGCCGCAGATGGTGCAAGAAGTCGCGGTAAAACAAGGTCTTGCCCTGTTTAGCCAGCCCGAGCGCGTTGTAAATTTCATTGCGCGGCTTGCGCGGCATCATGCTGCGCAAAAACTGCACGTAGGCCGAGGGGATCTCCATGTCCACCATGAAGTAGGCCCGGGCAAAGCTGAACAGCATCAGCAGGTCGTCCTCGCCGAACAGGGCGGCGTCGATCGCCAGCAGTTCGCCGGGGCGCACATGCAGGATCGGCAGCGCAAACGGAAATTCGGTAAAGCCGTTGATCAGCTTGCCCACGATGTAGGCGCCCTTGTTGCGAAAAAACAGGCTGGTGAGCACCTGTACCTGAAAATTGGCGCGCAGCTTGGCCTCACCCAACACGCCAGCCAATGCCTGCGCCACCAGCTGGGTGTCACGCGGCAGGTCTTCAAAGGGCAGGCGCAGGTCAAAATCCCGCACCATCTGCTGCAACAGGGCCGGCATGGCGGCGGCGGTCGGGTAATAGGCACGGTAGGTCGGGCGCGCCTCGGGCTCGCCGTCTTCAATGTACTCGGTGCTGACGGCCGGCCGCACAAAGATGAAATCGTTGTGGAAATGGGTTCGGTGCAGGATTTTGGTGGTGACCGAGTTGAAAAAGGTCTCAGCCAGCTCCGGCTGGTGGTGGTTGACCAGCAGCCCGATGTAGTGCAGCTTGACCTGCTGCCAGATGTCCATGGGCTGTTCGCCGGCCTTGTACTCGCGCTCCAGCCGGGTCGAGGCCTCGCGAACTCGCAAATCGTAAAACTCGATGCGCTCGCGCTGCGCCCGTTGCTGACCATGCCAGTCAGCGGTCTCAAAGCGGTGCTTGGCACGGGCTGATTCGCTGCGAAACAGCCGGTAGTGGCGGTTGAAACCGTCCATCATCGCCTTGGCGATGTCGTAGGCCAGGGTGGAGTCAAGACGTTGCGGGAACATGGTGGTCATACTTGGCTCAAGCGGCTCAAGCGGCTCAAGCCGGCAGCTGGCTGCCGCGCGGGTAGCGCTTGAGCGCATTGCGGAACACGTTCACCACCTCGTGCGGGCCCTGCATGCTCACGCCCAGGTCTTTCACCAGGCCGTCCTTGAGGCCGTAGCACCAGCCATGCACCGCCACCTTCTGGCCCCGGCTCCAGGCGTCCTGCATCACGTTGGACAGGGCCACGTTGCCCACCTGTTCGATCACGTTCATCTCGCACAGCACGTCCTCCTGCTCGGGCAGACTCAGGTGGTCGAGGCGGCGGCGGTGCCGCAGCTTGACGTCGTGCACATGGCGTAGCCAGTTGTCGGCCAAACCCACGCGCAGGCCGCGCAGCGTAGCCAGCACACCGCCACAGCCGTAATGGCCCACGACCATGATGTGCTCCACCTTGAGGTGGTCCACCGCGAACTGGATCACCGACAGGGCGTTGAGGTCGGAGTGCACCACCACATTGGCCACATTACGATGCACAAACACCTCGCCCGGGTCCAGCCCAGTGATCTCGTTGGCCGGCACCCGGCTGTCCGAGCAGCCGATCCACAGGTACTTGGGGCTTTGCTGGTGCGCCAATTTGCGGAAAAAACCCGGGCGCTCGCGCTCCATCCGGGCGGCCCAGGCGCGGTTGTTGTTCAGCAGGTGGTCAAGGGATGTGTTCATGACTGGGTATTTTGCCGTTCAGCCAGCCGGGCCTACATGGTTTCAGCAAACAATTCGCGGCCGATCAGCATGCGCCGGATTTCACTGGTGCCGGCGCCAATCTCGTACAGCTTGGCGTCACGCCAAAGCCGGCCCAGCGGGTAGTCGTTGATGTAGCCGTTGCCGCCAAAGATCTGCACCCCCTCGCCCGCCATCCAGGTGGCTTTTTCAGCGCACCACAGGATCACCGAGGCGCAGTCCTTGCGCACCTGGCGCACATGCTCGCTGCCCAACAGGTCGAGATTTTTGGCCACGGTGTAGGCAAAGGCGCGGCCGGCCTGCAGCACGGTGTACATGTCAGCCACCTTGCCCTGGATCAGCTGAAACTCGCCTATGCTGTGACCGAACTGCTTGCGGTCGTGAATGTAGGGCACCACGTTGTCCATCACCGACTGCATGATGCCCAGCGGGCCGCCGGTCAGCACCGCGCGCTCATAGTCGAGCCCGCTCATCAGCACCTTGGCGCCGCCGTTCAGGTTGCCCAAAATGTTTTGCGCCGGCACCTCGACGTTGTGAAACACCAGCTCGCCGGTGTGGCTGCCGCGCATGCCGAGTTTGTTGAGCTTTTGCGCGATGCTGAAGCCAGGCATGTCTTTTTCAATCAAGAAGGCGGTGACGCCGCGCGCACCCAGCTCGGGCTCGCTTTTGGCGTAGACCACCAGCGTGTCGGCGTCCGGCCCATTGGTGATCCACATCTTGCTGCCATTGAGCAGGTAATAGCCCCCCTTGTCCTCGGCGCGCAGTTTCATGCTCAGCACGTCGCTGCCGGCACTGGGCTCGCTCATGGCCAGCGCACCGATGTGCTCACCGCTGATCAGCCGGGGCAGGTACTTCTGACGCTGCTCGGGCGTGCCGTTGCGTTTGATCTGGTTCACGCACAGGTTGCTGTGGGCGCCATAGCTCAGGCCAACCGAGGCGCTGGCGCGCGAAATCTCCTCCATGGCGATCATGTGCGCCAGGTAGCCCATGTTGGCGCCGCCATATTCTTCGCCCACCGTGATACCCAATACCCCCAACGCGCCCATCTTGGGCCACAGGTCCATCGGGAACTGGTCATTGCGGTCGATCTCGGCCGCGCGCGGCGCGATCTCGGTCTGGGCAAAATCACGCACCGCGTCGCGCAGGGCGTCGACATCGGGGCCGAGTTGAAAGTCAAGTCCGGGCAGGTTCATGGCATGGTCTCCTATCGCTGTTCGTCAGTAGGTTTTGGGCACGGGCACCAGGGTCTGCTGCATCACGGCGCACGCGGTCTCGCGGCCGTCCCCGGCCAGGTGCGTCACCTCAGCTGTGGTGACGATGATGCGCCGGCCCGCCTTCACGACGCGCCCGGTGGCGCGCAATTCGCCGCCCTGGAACGCCGCCAGAAAATTGACCTTGTACTCCACCGTGCTGACCTCCATGTCGTCGGGCACCACCGTCAGCGCAGCGTACCCGCCAGCAATGTCGGCCAGCGCGCCCATGGCCCCGCCATGGAAGCCGCCCTGCTGCTGCGTGACCCGCTCCGAGTAGGGCAGCGCCACCACGCACAGGCCGGGCTCGGCCTGCAACAGTCGCGCGTCCAGGTGGCGCATCATGCCCTGGCGGTCAAAACTGGCTTGTACACGTTGCCAGGCGGCATCAGAGGGCGTCATTTTTCAGACCTTTCCCGGTTTTGGTCTTGGCCAGCAGGGCACGCGCTTCACGCTGGTGGAGCTTGATCTCCTCCAGATTGGCTTGCAGGTCGACCATCTGGGCCTCCAGTTGTTGCTGATGCTTGGCCAGCACCTCCAGGAATTTTTGCAGTTGCAGGCCGGTGTCACGCGGGCTGTCGTACAGGTCAATAATCTCTTTGGCTTCGGTCAGACTCAGGCCCAGCCGCTTGGCACGCAGGGTGAGCTTGAGCCGGGTCCGGTCGCGGCCACTGTAGACGCGGTTACGGCCGCCCGGGCCGGAACGTTCAGGCTGCAGCAGCCCCATGTCTTCATAAAAGCGCATGGCACGGGTGGTCAGATCGAACTCCCGGGCCAGGTCACTGATGCTGTAAGTGGTCGCCATAAGTTGTGCGTGCCGCAAGGCGTGCTGAAGGTGACTGCCAGCCGCCGCTGTGCCACCTACAATGGGTTGATTCAATTGACGTTTACGTAAACGTCAATTATGTCGTAATTCAGGAGCCGCTTTGAACGATCTGGAACAAGAGCTGCACTACCCGCTGGGCGAGACGCTGCCTGCGCCGGGCACCGCCGTGCGGGTGGCGCCGGGGGTGAAATGGGTGCGCATGGCGCTGCCGTTTGCCCTGAACCACATCAACCTGTGGCTGCTGCGCGACGAGATCGACGGCGTACCGGGCTGGAGCGTGGTGGACTGCTGCATCAGCCATGACGCGGCCCGCGCCCAGTGGGAACAGATTTTTGCCCAGGAGCTCGACGGCTTGCCGGTGCTGCGCGTGATCGTCACCCATATGCACCCCGACCATGTCGGGCTGGCGCATTGGCTGTGCGAGCGCTGGCAGGCGCCGCTGTGGATCAGCGCTACCGACTACTGCATGGCCCGCATCGGGACCCTGGGCCCGACCGGCTTTGGTGGCGAATCGGCCGCCGCATTCTTTGCCCTGCACGGCCTGAACGATCCGGACTCGATGGCGCAGGTGGCGGCACGCTCCACTTACTTTCCGTCGCTGGTGCCGGCCATGCCCGGCATGTACCGCCGCATGCAGGATGGCGACAGCCTGCACATCGGTGGCCGGGTCTGGCAGTGCATCAGCGGCTACGGTCACGCACCCGAACACATCTCGTTGCACTGCCCCGAGCTTGGCCTGCTGATCGGCGGCGACATGATGCTGCCGCGCATCTCGACCAATGTCAGTGTCTACGACCAGGAGCCCGAGGCCAACCCACTGCGCCAGTTCCTGGACTCGATCGACCGGTTTCGCCCGCTGGATGCCGCCACGCTGACCTTGCCCTCGCACGGTAAGCCCTTCACCGGCCTGCACCGGCGGATCGATCAGCTGCACGAGCACCACGCCGAGCGCCTGACCGAGGTGCTGGCGGCCTGCGCCGAGCGGCCCTGCAGCGCAGCCGAGGTGCTGCCGGTGCTGTTCAAGCGCGCGCTGGATCTGCACCAGACCACTTTTGCCATGGGTGAATCGATCGCCCACCTGCACCTGCTGTGGCACGACGGGCGTCTGAGCCGTCGGCGGGACGACGATGGCATTTACCGCTTCTCGACCCAGGCCGCCGCAGCAGCGGGCCCGACCGAGCAGACCCATGGCACTTGATCGGACCCAACCCAGACTGCGGCGCCCCTGGCTGGGGCACTGGCGGCGCCGCATTCATGCCGGTGTGCAGCGCCACACCCTGCACTTGCCCGACGCCACCCGTGGCCTGATTTGGGCAGCAGCGGCCGGCTTGCTGTTCACCGTCCTGAACGTGCTGATGCGGCTGCTGGCGATGCGCATTGACCCGTTCCAGACCCAGTTTTTGCGCTACAGCTTCGGATTGTTGGTGCTGCTGCCCGTAGTTTGGGCCCGTGGCCTGGCCGCCTACCGGCCGCAACAGGTGGGCGGCCAGTTTGCACGCGGCGCGCTACATACCGTCGCCCTGTGCCTGTGGTTTTTGGCACTGCCCCATATCTCGCTGGCAGATACGACCGCCATCAGCTTCACCACGCCCCTGTTCATCATGTTGGGTGCTTATGTTATTTTCCGGGAGCCGATGCGCTGGGACCGCTGGCTGGCCACGCTGTTGGGGTTCGTCGGCGTCCTGTCCGTGGTCGGCCCCAAGCTGGCGGCCAGCGCCGGTGGCAATGGCCTCTACCACCTGACCATGCTGGCGTCAGCGCCGCTGTTCGCGGCCTCATTTCTGGTGACCAAGGCGCTGACCCGCTATGAAAACACCGGCACCATCCTGCTCTGGCAGGCGATCACGGTGTCCCTGTTCAGCCTGCCGTTGGCGCTGATCAACTGGCAACCGCCGACTGCCATGGAGTGGCTGGTCTTTCTGGTCTGCGGCGCACTGGGCAGCGCCAGCCACTACTGCCTGACCCGGTCACTGCTGTCGGCCGACATCTCGGCCACGCAGTCGGCCAAGTTTCTGGAACTGGTGTGGGCGGCCATCATGGGCTGGCTGGTGTTCAGCGATGTGCCGGCGCTCAACACCATCGCCGGCGGCCTGCTGATCAGCGTGGCCACGGTCTGGGTGGCGCGGCGCGAGTCCCGCCAGAAAGCAGTAACCCTCAAAGCCAGCGCGGAATGGCCTCGTCCTTGAGCTGGCCGCGCAGCTGGGCATAGTCCGGCACCACGGTACGCACCGTGTCCCAGAAGCGCGGGCTGTGGTCCATCACCCGCAGATGGCTGAGCTCATGCACGACCACGTAGTCGATCACCGCCAGCCGGAAATGCACCAGGCGCCAGTGCAGCCGGATCGAGCCATCGGCCCGCGCGCTACCCCAGCGCGTACCGGCACTGCTGAGCGACAGTTTGCGCCATTGCACCTGCAGCTGGGGCGCAAAGTGGTCCAGCCGCTGCTGGAACAGGGTCTTGGCCTGGCGCATCAGCCAGGCCTGCACCGCGTCGCGGATTTGCTCGGGCGCGGCGGCCTGCGGCAACGCCAGGTGCAACTGCGGATCACCGTCACGGCCCGGCAGCAGGGCACCACCGACCGCGCCAAACGCATGGCTCGGGTCCAGCACCAGGCAGACGGTCTGCCCCAGAAAGGGCAGGCTGGCACCATCGCGCCAGTCGATGCGGTTGGCCTGCAAGCGCTCATGCCGGGCCCGGGTTTCGCCGAGCTTACGCACCACCCAGGCCGACTTTTCAGTGAGCGCGGCGTCGATCTGGTAAAGCGGTGTCCACTTGGGCGCGCTCACCACCAATCCGTCAGGCCCGACCGAAAACCCGATGGTGCGGCGCTTGCCACGCTTGAGCTGGTAGCCCACCAGCGCCTCACCCAGCCGAGCCTCGCGGTTGGCCTGCGGGTGCTGAAAACGCGCCGGCGGCGTGACCGTGTCCAGCCGGCTGCCGGCTTGAAAAGAGCTGTTTGCTACTGATTCAACAACAAAAGACTGAGCATTGACAGGGGCTGACGGGGTATTTGGCTCAAAAAGATCGAGCGTGTAGCGCAGCAGCGGGTGCATGGCGTTGCTGTCAGCGGTAGGCCTCGGGGTCAAGCCGCTGCATCTCGGCCTCGATCCAGGCCTCCACCTCACGCATCAAAGCCTTGGGGTCACGGCCGGCACTGGGGATGGCCGGTCCGATCGATACATCGACCACTCCCGGCGACTTGATAAAACCCTTGCGCGGCCAGCAGCGCGCCGAGGCCACGGCGATCGGGATCACTGGCGCACCAGTCTCCACCGCCAGCCGGGTGCCCGCCGTCTGGTAGGTGCCCTTCTCGCCACGCGCCATGCGCGTGCCCTCGGGGAACATGATGATCCAGACCCCCTGGGCCAGCAGGGCCTTGCCCTGACCCACCACATGCTTGAGCGCCTGGGCCCGCGACTCACGGTCGATGTGGATCATGTCGAGCCGCGCCATCGACCAGCCAAAGAACGGGATTTTGAGCAGTTCGCGCTTGAAAACGAAGGCCAACGGGTGCGGCATCAGGGTCGGTAGCAGCAGTGTTTCCAGCGTGGACTGGTGTTTGACCAGCAGCACCGCCGGACTGGAAGCGCCATCCGGCAGGTGCGCCATGCCCTGCACCCGGAATTGAATCCCCAGAATGACGCGGGTGCCCCACATCACCACCCGCATCCAATTGACGGCAAACCACCACAGCGCCGGGCCGCGCACCCGCAATGACAGCAGCACCAGAGCCAGGCCCCAGGGAATCACCGTGACCAGCATCCAGGCCATGTGCAGGACCGAGCGGAGCAGCTTCATTGGATCAAGAAATCAGCAAAAGCGGCCAGATCCTGGTGGACGCGGGTGTCCTTGGGCAAGGCCTCGGGCAAGCTGCGCCCGGTATAGGCCGCGCCCTTGCCAGTCAGCACCAGGTGCGGCGCGCAACCGACGGCGACGCCAGCCAGCACATCACGCGGCGAATCACCGATGGCCGGTACGCCGCGCAGGTCGATGCCGTAGCGCTCGCCAATCTGCTCAAACAGGCCGGGCTCGGGTTTGCGGCAGCGGCAGCGCTCGTCCGGCCCGTGCGGGCAGTAAAACACCGCGTCCACCCGGCCCCCGACGGCGGCCAGCATGCGGTGCATCTTGGCGTGCATCGCATTGAGGGTGGACACATCGAACAGGCCGCGCCCCAGCCCTGACTGGTTGGAGGCCACGACCACATGCCAGCCGGCGTGGTTGAGCCGGGCCACTGCCTCCAGCGCGCCCGGCAGCGGCATCCACTCCTCGGGCGACTTCACGTAGTCGACACTGTCTTCGTTGAGGGTGCCGTCGCGATCAAGGATCACAAGTTTCATGGGCGCGTCTCAGGTCGCCAGCCGGGACAGGTCGGCGACCCGGTTCATGGCCTCGAACAGGCGCTTGAGCAGGCCCTGCCGGTTCAGCCGCAGGTCCAGCTCGTCGGCGTTCACCATGACGCCATCAAAGAAGGCGTCCACCGGCGCCCGCAACCCAGCCAGCGCCTGCAGCGAGCCGGTGTAATCCCCACTCTGAAACAGCGCCTGCGCCCGCGGCAGCGCCTCCTGCATGGCGGCGTAGAGGGCGATTTCAGCCGGCTCCTTGAGCAGCACCGGGCTGACGTGGGCGTCCACCTCGGTCGCTTTTTTGAGGATATTGCCAATGCGCTTGTTGGCCGCAGCCAGCGCCGGCGCCTCGGGCAGCTCGGCAAAGGCGCGCACGGCCGCGAGCCGGCGCGGCACGTCGCCCAGGCGCTGCGGCCGCAGGGCCAGCACCGCATCGACCTCCTGCGCGCGGAAGCCCTGCTCGCGCAGCGCGCCGGCCAGGCGATCGTCAATGAACTGCGCCAGCGGCTGCGCCACATCGCCAATCTGCCCGCCAAACGCCGGGGCAGCCTGCGCGATCAGCGCGTCCAGCCCCAAAGGTAGGTCACGCTCCATCAGCATCCGGATCAGACCCAGCGCATGCCGGCGCAGCGCAAACGGGTCCTTGTCGCCGGTCGGCAGGTTACCAATGCCGAACATGCCGACCAGGGTTTCCAGCTTGTCGGCCAAGGCCAGCACCAGCCCCGCCGGGTTGCGCGGCAGGGCCTCCCCGGCGAAGCGCGGCTTGTAATGGTCTTCAATCGCGGTGGCAATGTCATCGCCCAGGCCGTCATGGCGCGCATAGTAGGCGCCCATGGTGCCTTGCAGCTCGGGGAACTCGCCCACCATATCGGTCAGCAGATCGGTCTTGGCCAGCCGGGCTGCGGTGTCAACGCTGGCGACCAGGGCCGCGTCACCGAGCTGTGGCGCGATGCTACCGGCAATGCTGCGCACCCGCGCCATGCGTTCGCCCTGGCTACCCAACTTGTTGTGGTACACCACCTTGGACAGGCCGTCGACGCGGGACGCCAGGGTTTTCTTGCGATCCTGGTTGAAGAAGAACTGGGCGTCGGCCAGCCTGGGTCGCACCACGCGCTCGTTGCCGCCAATCACCGCGCTGGGGTCGGCCGGGCTGATGTTGCTCACCACCAGAAAGCGGCTGGTCAGCTTGCCGGCGGCATCGAGCAGCGGGAAATACTTCTGGTTGGCCTGCATCGTCAGGATCAGGCACTCCTGCGGCACATCCAGAAATGCCTCGTCAAAACTGCACACGAGCACATTCGGCCGCTCGACCAGGCCAGTTACCTCGTTAAGCAGCGCATCGTCCATCAGCACCTGGTAGCCAGGACCGAGCTTTTCGGCGGCGTTGGCCAGCTGGCTGACGATGGCAAACCGCCGCTCGGCAAAACTGGCGATCACCGCGCCATCGTGGCCCAGCGTGGCAGCATAGGCGTCGGCATGGCCAATCACGACCGGCGACACGCGCGCTTCAAACCGGTGGCCCTGCGTCTGGTTGCCGGCGCTCAGGCCCAGCACCTTCACCGGCAACACGGTGCTGCCGTGCAGCGCCAGCAGCCCATGCGCCGGCCGCACAAAATGCACGCTGCTCCAACCCGGCAGCTCGCAATCGGTCTCCAACTGGTAGCTCATCACCTTGGGGATCGGCAGCTTGGCCAGCGCCTCGTCCAGCGCCTTTTGCAGGCCGCTGTCCAGCGTGGCGCCGGTGGCCAAGCTGTCAAAAAACAGGGCCTCGGCTTTGCCGTCGGGTGCGCGGCGCAACGCGGCCACCGCGGCTGTCGGGTCCGACAGGTCGACCCCCAGCGCGTGCAGCTTCTTGAGCAGGGCGGGTGTCGGCTGCCCCTGGGCATCGAGGCCGACGCTGGCTGGCATCAGCTTTTGTGACACGGCCTTGTCGGCCGCCTTGCGCCAAACCTGGCTGATATGCGCCGCCAGCCGGCGCGGCGACGCAAATGGCGTTACCACCGAGTCCGCCGTGGCCAGCCCCTGGGCCCGCAGCTGGGCGGCCAGTTCATGGGCAAAGGCCTCTCCCAGCTTTTGGAGCGCCTTGGGCGGCAGCTCTTCGACAAACAACTCCACCAGCAGGTTGTCGGTGCTCATCATGCCGCCCTCCCGCTCATCTGTTCCACCCAGGCCCGTGGCGCCATCGGGAATCCCAGCCGCTCCCGGCTGTCCAGGTAACTTTGCGCCACGCTGCGCGCCAGGTTGCGTATCCGTCCCATGTAAGCGGCGCGCTCCGTGACGCTGATGGCCCCGCGTGCGTCGAGCAGGTTGAAACTGTGCGCACACTTGAGCACCTGCTCATAGGCGGGCAGGGCCAACTGCACCTCGATCAGGTGCTTGGCCTGTTTCTCGTGCGCGGTGAAAGCAGTAAACAGGAAGTCAGCGTCTGAATGCTCGAAGTTGTAGGCCGACTGCTCCTTCTCGTTTTGCAGGTAGACATCGCCATAGCTCATGCTGTCGGTCCACTGCAGTTTGTAGACGTTGT
>JBEGOC010000235.1:0-11845 GCA_041182225.1 Pseudomonadota bacterium
GGTTGCCGTCGGTGGCACTGATCACCACCCAGTCTTTCAGCTGCGCCGCATGCCGGCCCGCCAGCAGGTCGGCCGGCGAAAAACCGGCGTCAGGCCAGTGCCGCAGAATCAGGCGCAGCAGCGCCACCGGGGCACCCAGCACCTTGAAGCTGGCCAGCGGTGACCGGCTGGACTCGTCCTTCAGGCCGATATGCGCCACCCCGAGTTGCCGCGCCAGGCCCGGCAACGCCCACAGCGGCGAGGTGCCGGCAAACTGCCCCGCCCAGCCCGACAGCCAGTGCCGGCTCTCCCGCGCGGCGTCGACGTTCAGCAGTTGCCGCAGCGGCGCTGGATAGGCGCAGCGCTGCACGTGCGGGTTGCTCAGCAGCATGCATCACTTTCAACGGTTGGGTTCATGGCCGTCAATTTTCGCACCCGGCAAAAAGGGCCGCACTACACTGCCGCCATGCAGCGTTTTGATGTGGTGATCCTCGGCGCCGGTGCCGCCGGTCTGTTTTGTGCCGGGGTGGCCGGGCAGCTGGGCCTGAAGGTGCTGGTGATCGACCACAGCGAGAAGGTAGCGGAAAAAATCCGCATCTCCGGCGGCGGGCGCTGCAATTTCACCAACCGAGACACCAGCGCCAGCAATTTTTTGGGTGACAACCCCAATTTCTGCCGCTCGGCCCTGGCGCGCTACACGCCGCAAGACTTCATCGGCCTGCTGCAACGGCACGGCGTGGCCTGGCATGAAAAGCACAAGGGCCAGCTGTTTTGCAACCACTCGGCCGAAGACGTCATCCGCGTGCTGCTGGCCGAGTGCGACGCCGGCGGCGTGACTCGCTGGCAGCCTTGCCGTGTCCATTCCATGGTGTTTTCGGGCGCCAGCCCATGTGGCAGTAGTGCGGTTAGCTATGAACTTGATAGCGATCGTGGCCGCATGCAGGCGGCCGCGGTGGTGGTGGCCACCGGCGGCCTGTCGATTCCGAAAATTGGCGCCAGCGACCTGGGCTACCGCATCGCGCGCCAGTTTGGGCTGCCGGTGATCGAGCCGCGCCCCGCCTTGGTGCCGCTGACCTTTGACGCCGCCGCCTGGGCGCCCTATGCCGAGCTGGCCGGCCTGGCGCTACCGGTGCGAATCGAGACCGGCAGCAAAAAAAGCCGCATCAGCTTTGCCGAAGACCTGCTGTTCACCCACCGGGGCCTGAGCGGGCCGGGCGTGCTGCAAATCTCGAGCTATTGGCAGCCGGGTACGCCGATCAGCCTCAACCTGGCGCCGCTGCACGAACTGCCTGCCTGGCTGGCGCAGGCGAAAGCCGCCTCGCGCCGGCTGATTGGCAATGAGCTGAGCGCGCTGGTGCCGGCCCGGCTGGCCGATGCCTGGGTGGCGCAGGGTGCGGCCCTGGGCCACAACTGGCTGCGCCCGATCAACGAGGCGTCGGACAAGGCGCTGGCGACGCTGGCAGAGCGCCTGAGCCACTGGTCGCTCACCCCCACCGGCACCGAGGGCTACCGCAAGGCCGAGGTCACGGCCGGCGGCGTCGATACACGGGCGCTGTCGGGCCAAACCATGGAGTCGCGCCAGCCTGGTCTGTATTTCATTGGCGAGGTGGTCGATGTCACAGGCTGGCTGGGTGGCTACAACTTCCAGTGGGCCTGGGCCAGTGGCTATGCCTGCGCCCAAGGCTTGGCGGCGCGCTTGCGGCCGGCAGCGGCAGGCACCTGAATGCAGGTATTGAAACCCGGATTTGTGGGGCTATAATCCAACGCTTTGCTGGCAAACCCCCGCTGCCTGATCAACTTTTAAGCGGGGAACATCGCAGAACATCCGTCACATGGCCCGATCTTCCATTGGCTGAGCACTGCACCTTTTGGATAACATGACGTAATGACAACCATCCGTGTAAAAGAGAACGAGCCGTTTGACGTTGCCCTGCGCCGTTTCAAGCGCACCATTGAAAAACTGGGCCTTTTGACTGACTTGCGCGCACGCGAGTTCTACGAAAAGCCCACCGCCGAGCGCAAGCGCAAGAAGGCCGCCGCCGTCAAACGCAATTACAAGCGCATTCGCGCCATGCAGTTGCCGAAAAAGATGTACTGATCGGGCCAGCCCGCCAGGTGGCCTCTCAGGCCTGATCAAAGCTCGCCGGGGACGCTCAGGCGGGCTTTTTTTATGCCCCTACCCCTCCATCCTCACCCAGCCAGGAGCACCGCAATGTCACTCAAAGACCAGATCACCGAAGACATGAAAGCCGCCATGCGCGCCCGCGACAGCGAGCGCCTGGGGACCATCCGCCTGCTGCTGTCCGCAGCCAAGCAAAAAGAGGTGGACGAGCGCGTGGTGCTGGACGACGTGGCCATGGTGGCGATCATCGACAAGCTGATCAAGCAGCGCAAAGATTCGGTCGCCGCCTACCTGCAGGCCCAGCGGCAGGACCTGGCCGACAAGGAGTCGGCCGAAATCACCGTGCTGCAGGCCTACCTGCCCCAGCGCCTGAGCGCCGACGAGGTCACCGCCGCCGTTCAGACCATCGTGGCGGAGCTCGGCGCCAAGGGCCCGGGCGACATGGGCAAGGTGATGGGCGCAGTCAAAACCCGGCTGGCCGGCAAGGCCGACATGGGGCAGGTGTCAGCGGCGGTCAAGGCGGCGCTGGCGGGCTGAACCGGACGCAGAAGCCGCCTCATGGCGCAGCGGCTGCCGCCCGGCCCGCCGGGACCTGCAAGGCGCGCAGCAGCGACTGGTATTCAGGTGCCGCGCGCAGGCTGTCGGCGCCATAGCGCGTCAGCAAGTCCAGATCGTCCGGCGCCAGACGCAGGGTGGTCGGAATCGCCATCAGACGTGCGCGCAACGCGGGATCGGGCTCGCGCGCCAGGCTGACCTCGATCATCCGAAACTCGACATCAGGCTCAAACGTATCGCCCCGCTCCTGGACACTGGCACTGCGCACCTGCTCCTGCCATTGCGCCACGGTTTGGCGCAGTTCAGTCAGGCTGTCGGCCGAGTAGCGGTTGATCGGAATGTCGACCAGCGCGCGCACGGTGCGGAATGTGCCCGGCACGTTGGCGTTGTCGTCGTCACCCGGGCTGGCCGCCGTCTCGGCATTGACCAGCAGGAACACCACCTGGCGGACGTGCCGGAACGACGCGGCACGCGTGCCCCGCACGATCCCACCGGAGCGGGCGATGAAGTCCAGCGGCCCACGCGCGCTCAGGTTGTCGGACAGGCCGCCGTCGAGCAGATGCACATAGCGACGCGGATCGTGCGGCCCCGGGTCAGCGCAATTCCCCCGGTAGTTCCACAGGGTTAGGGGCGACAGCACAATCGGCAGGGCGCTGGACGCCGCCACCGCCCTTGAAATCGGAAACGACGTCAGGTCGCTGCAAAGCTGGTCGAACTGATGCGTCATGAACTCAAAGCGGCGCCCGGTGGTCATGTCAGCCGCCGTGACGATCAGAAACGGACGCCGTCCGCGCTGGCGCAAATCGTTGTAGCTGGCGCCCCGGTACAGGCGCTCATCGAGCAACTCAGCCAGCATCTCGACCCGGCCGAAGCGCAGGGAGCTCAGCCGCAGCAGGTTGGATGGCGACAAGGAGCGCGACACCAGTTCGCGCTGCAGGTCCACCTGGAGAAAATCGGTCTCGAACCGGTTCAGCACCGCCTCCCCGTACAGGGCGTGGTAGGCCGCCAGCATGCTGCCGCCCGAGACACCCGACACCACGTCGATCTCGTCAAACAGGCGCCGCTCGGAGCCGGCCCAGTGGATGCGCTGCTGCGCCAAGGCCTGCAACACGCCAAACCCGAGCGCCGCCGCGCGCGACCCGCCGCCGGACACGCCCACGTACAAAAACAGGCTGTCGCTGTTGTTCAGGTCGCCGCGCAGCAGGGGGAATTCATAGCCCGGCACCGGGCTGTCCGCCGAACGCGGCTGGTTGATCGGGTAATGGGCGGTGGAGCAGGCGCCCAGACTGAGCAACAGCCCGAGCCAGACCCCCAGCCAGACCAGCCGCTCCGACCTCAACTGCCGGCCACCTTCATCCGGTTGACCAGCACCGAGCCAACCTCTTTAGCACCGTAGTTGTAGGTGTCGGCGCCGACGGCCACGATGCCCTTGAGCATGGTTTTCATGTTGCCGGCAATCGTGATTTCATGCACCGGGTAGGCGATGCGGCCGCGCTCCACCCAAAAGCCGCTGGCGCCGCGTGAGTAATCGCCGGTCACGTAATTGACGCCGCTGCCCATCAGCTCGGTCACAAACAGGCCAGTGCCGAGTTTTTGCAGCATCGCGTCCAGGTCGTCGCCCGGCCGGGTGTGGCGGGAGCGCAGCGTCAGGTTGTGCGAGCCGCCCGCATTGCCAGTGGTTTTCATGCCCAGCTTGCGGGCCGAATAGCTGCTCAAGAAATAGCCTTGCACCCGGCCGGCTTCAACCACCTGGCGTGGCTTGACGCGCACGCCTTCGTCATCAAACGGTGAGCTGCCCTTGCCGCGTTTGATGAACGGGTCCTCAAAGATGTCAATGTGCGCCGGCAGCACCCGCTTGCCCAGCGAATCGAGCAGGAAGGAACTCTTGCGGTACAGCGCGCCGCCGCTGATGGCCTGTACGAAGGCCCCCAGCAGGCCGGCGGCCAGCGGCGACTCAAACAGCACCGGGCATTCGGTGGTGGCGATTTTGCGTGACTTGAGCCGGCTCAGGGCGCGCTCGGCGGCGTACCGGCCGATCGCCTCGGGCGGCGCCATGTCTTGCGCGTGACGCATCGAGGTGTACCAGGCATCGCGCTGCATGTCAGCGCCCTTGCCGGCAATCGGCGACACCGACATCGAGTGACGTGAGCTGGCGTACCCACCGCGAAAGCCCCGGGTGTGGGCGCTGAAAAAGTGTGACTGCTGGGCCGAGACGCCGGCGCCTTCGCTGGTGGTGATGCGGCGGTCGGTCTGCCGCGCCGCCGTTTCGCCGCGCAGGGCCAGCGCGGCCGCTTGCTCGGTTGTCAGGTCCCAGGGGTGGAACAGGTCCAGGTCGGTGCGCTGGCGCGATGGCGGCGCAATGTCGCGGGCATCGGGTAGCGCGGCAAACGGGTCTTGCGCGGTAAAGCGGGCAATGTCGTAGGCCGCCTGCACCGTCTGCTCGATGGCCGCGCGTGAGAAATCCGAAGTGCTGGCATTGCCCCGGCGCTGACCCAGGTACACCGTCACGCCCAGCGACTTGTCGCGGTTGCGTTCCACGTTTTCCAGCTCGCCCTTGCGCACCGAGACGCTCAGGCCGCAGCCCTCGGAGGCCTCGGCGGCGGCATCGCTGGCGCCCAGCGTCTTGGCGTGTGCCAGCGCGGTGTCGACCAGCTCTTCAAAAAACGGGCGGCTGTAGCTGAAGCCACTGGCGGCCTCGGCCACGGCCGGGGTTGGTTTGGTTTTCTTCATATCGGCGGCTATGATACTTGGCTATGCCACGCAAACTGAAAAAAGGCTATTTCGTCCGCGGCGAGTTTGTTGCCGAGGGCAGTGCGCGCGACATCGAACTCAAGGCCGAACTCAAGGGCACCAGCGAGCAAAGCCGCACCGAACTCAAGCGCGAAAGCACCGAGCTGCAAAAGCTCGGCGAAGACCTGCTCACGCTGCGCCCGGAGCTGATGGCGCGGCTGGACCTGTCGGACAAGCTGCGCGATGCGGTGCTGGAGGCCAAACGCATCACCAATTTCGAGGGCAAGCGGCGCCAGATGCAGTTCATCGGCAAGCTCATGCGCCTGCTGGAGCCGGCTATGCTCGACGATGTGCGCACGGTCCTGGCCGAGCAGCACAGCGGCTCGGCCGCGGAGAACCTGCGGCTGCACCAGGCCGAGCTGTGGCGAGACCGGCTGATCGGCGAGGACGAGGCCCTGGGCGCGTGGCTCACCGCCCATGCTGAAACCGACGCCCAACAGCTGCGTGCCCTGATTCGCCAGGCCCGCAAGGATGCGCAGCCCGAGAAGCCCGGCGCGGCCGTGCGCCATGGCCGCGCCTACCGGGACATTTTCCAGATCGTTCGCGAACAGCTGGCGCATGTGCCCGATGCTGAGGCCGATGCCGACCTGGCCCTTGATGCGGATCAAAGACCATGACGGGCGGCGCCACCCTCCCCGCCGATGCCGCGCCAGCCCCTGACCGGGTCCGTATCGGCATTGTGTCGGTGAGCGACCGGGCCTCCAGCGGTGTTTACGTGGACCAGGGCCTGCCGGCCCTGCAAGACTGGCTGGGCCGCGCCCTGAAGAACCCGATTGACTTTGTCGCCCGCCTGATCCCCGACGAGCAGGCGCTGATCAGTGCCACGCTGATTGAACTGGTGGACGCCGGCTGCTCGCTGGTGCTGACCACCGGTGGCACCGGCCCGGCCAAACGCGATGTCACGCCCGAGGCCACGCTGGCGGTAGCGCACAAGGACATGCCGGGCTTTGGCGAACAAATGCGCCAGATCAGCCTGAAATTTGTGCCGACCGCCATCCTGTCGCGCCAGGTGGCCGTGATCCGTGACCAGACCCTGATCATCAACCTGCCGGGGCAGCCGAAATCGATCCGGGAGACCCTGGAGGGCCTGCGCGATGCCGAAGGGCGCAGTGTGCTGCCGGGCATTTTTGCCGCCGTGCCCTACTGCGTGGACTTGATTGGCGGCCCTTACCTGGAAACCGTGGATACGGTGTGCGCCGCGTTCCGGCCCAAATCGGCGCAGCGGCCGGCGCGTAGCGCCTGACCCGCAGCCGCCCTACTTGCCCACCAGCTCGTTGAGCCGCTCGGCCTCGAAGCGCTCCCGCCGCGCTGCATCGGCCGGCACGCAGTTGGCAGTCTGGCTCAGCTGCAGGGTCTCAATGGCTTTCCAGAGCAGCGCAATCTGGTGCTCGTGGCCGGAAGCGTTGTCAATCAGGCCGCGCAGCGCCTGGCTCAGCGGGTCGTCGTTCTGGGTCACGCCGTAGGCGGAGAACCCCATCTTCGAGGCGGCCTCCTCGCGCTTGACATCCAGGTCGGCCTGGATGATGCGCGCCGGGTTGCCGACCGCAGTGGCCCCGGCCGGCACCGGCTTGGTCACCACCGCATTGGAGCCGACCTTGGCGCCGTCGCCCACCGTGAAGCCACCCAGCACCTGGGCGCCCGCGCCCACCACCACGTTGCGGCCCAGGGTCGGGTGGCGTTTGGCGCCCTTGTACAGCGAGGTGCCACCCAGGGTCACCCCCTGGTAGATGGTGCAGCCGTCGCCGATCTCGGCGGTTTCGCCCACCACCACGCCCATGGCATGGTCAAAAAACACCCGCTCGCCGATGCGCGCCCCCGGGTGGATCTCGATGCCGGTCAGAAAGCGCGCGATGTGCGAGACAAAGCGCCCCAGCCATTTCAAGCCATGGGTCCAGCACCAGTGGGCAAAGCGGTGCAGGATCACCGCATGCAGGCCGGGGTAGCAGGTGATCACTTCCCAGCGGGTGCGGGCGGCCGGGTCACGGTCCAGGATGCACTGGATGTCGGAGCGAAGTCGGGCAAACATGGGTTGAGTCTAGCGGCTGGGCGGCGCCGGCGGGGCTTGCGGCGGCTGGGCCCCTGCGGCCAGTTGGGTCATGGCCTTGGCGATGCCGCGCAGGATGTGAATTTCTTCCGGCGTGACACCGGCGCGGTTGAAGAGCTGGTTCAGGCGCGGCATCAGCTTCTTGGGCGCCTGCGGGTCCAGAAAACCAATGGCCGTCAGCGCCGACTCCAGGTGCGCCAGCATGCCGGCCACCTGACGCGCATCCGCCAGCTCAGGCCCAGCCGCCACCGGCTGCACCGCAAAGCCACCCAGCGCCAGCCGCCACTCATAGGCCAGCACCTGCACCGCCGCCGCCAGGTTGAGCGAGCCGAAAGCCGGGTTGCTGGGAATGCTCAGGCAGGCATGGCAGCGGTACACATCCTCGTTGCGCATGCCGAACCGCTCCGAGCCGAACAGGAAGCCCACCCCAGTCTCAAGCATCATTTTGGCCTCTACCCCTTGTGGTTGTAAGGGTTGTAGCTCTTTTTTTGATAGCAAATCGAAATGCGCCCGGGGCGTCACGGTGGGCGGACCAAAATCGCGCGGGGTCATGGCGGTGGCGCACAAATGGCTCAGGCCCTCCAGCGCCTCATCCAGGGTGTCGACGATGCGCGCGCCGGCCAGCACGTCCAGCGCGCCGCTGGCGCGCTGGATGGTCTCCTCCCGCCGCAGCACGTTGGGCCAGCGCGGCGCCACCAGCACCAGGTCGTCAAAGCCCATGGTCTTCATGGCCCGGGCCGCGGCGCCGACGTTGCCGGCATGGCTGGTGTTGATCAAGATGAAACGGGTCTGCATAGGCGGCCAGGGCCCGGCCAGACGGCGGCCGGGTAAAATCCGAGATTGTCGCCGCCCGTATCGCCGGTCGGTTCGCCCTGCTCTTTCTTTCACGACCCGGGCGCCTGCCGTCTATGGTCCACCACCAGAAGCCATGCCCTCCCCCAATCTGCATCCCATGATCAATGTGGCCGTCAAGGCGGCCCGCATCGCCGGCAACCTCATCAACCGGGCGGCGCTCGACGTGGAGTCGGTCCGTGTCTCGCAAAAGCAGGTCAATGATTTCGTGACCGAGGTCGATCAGGCCGCCGAGCAGGCCATCATCGAGACCTTGCTGGCCGCCTACCCCGGCCATGCAATCTGGGCCGAAGAATCGGGTCGGACCCATGGCGCCCAAGACTCCGACTACGTCTGGATCATCGACCCGCTCGACGGCACCACCAACTTCATCCACGGCCTGCCGGTGTACTGCGTGAGCATTGCGCTGGCGGTCAAGGGCAAGGTTGAGCAGGCGGTCATTTACGACCCGACCCGTAACGACCTGTTCACTGCCACGCGCGGCCGCGGCGCCTTCCTGAACGACCGCCGGATTCGCGTGTCCAAGCGGGTGCGGTTGCAGGAGTGCCTGATCTCCACCGGCTTCCCGTTTCGGCAGGGGGACGACTTCAACACCTACCTGCGCATGATGGGCGACGTGATGCAGCGCACCGCCGGCCTGCGCCGTCCGGGTGCGGCCGCGCTGGACCTGGCCTACGTGGCGGCCGGCTTCACCGATGGTTTTTTCGAGACCGGGCTGCAACCCTGGGACGTGGCCGCCGGCTCGCTGCTGGTGACCGAGGCGGGGGGTCTGGTCGGCAACTTCACCGGCGAGGCCGATTTTCTGGAACAAAAAGAGTGTGTGGCCGGCGCGCCGCGCGTCTACGGCCAGCTGGTCGGCCTGCTGAGCAAATACAGCAAGTTCGCCGGTGCCAGTGACAAGGCGGCCGCGCGCCAAGCCATCGACGACTTGGCGCAGCCCGCCGAGGCGCCACAAACCGATATGCCCTGATCCAGGCCCTGCCCGCGCCCCAGGCCGCCCAGATCGGGATGAAGAGCAAGTACTTTTTCCAGTTGGTGTTGTTGGCGGCATTGTGGGGCGCTGGTTTTCTTTTGACCCGCATCGCCACCCCGGTACTCGGGCCCAGCGTGGCGGCCGCCTGCCGCATCGGTCTGGGGGCGATCACCCTGACGCTGATCATGCGCCACCTGCAACTGCCCTGGCCCTGGCGCCATTGGCGCCAGCTGCTGCTGCTGGGTGCGCTGGGCATCGCGCTGCCGCACTTCCTGTCAGCCTGGTCCTCGCTGTATCTGCCGGCCGGTTACAGCGCTGTGGTGGGTGTCACCTCGGTGCTGTTTGGCGCCTTTGCCGCCGCCTGGATGAAGGAAGACACCCTGACCGGGACCAAGATCGTCGGCTGCATCGCCGCCTTCGTCGGCGTGGCGCTGGTGGTCCGGCTCGGTCCGATTCAACCCTCACCCAAGGTGCTGGGCGGCACCGCGCTGGCGGTGGTCGGTTGCCTGTTCTCCGGCTTGAGCATGCCCCTGCTCAAACGGGCCACCAAAAACATGCAACCGCTGGCCATCACCGCCGGCATCCATGCGTACGGTTTTTTGCTGTTGCTGCCGGGTGCGCTCTGGGCCCTGCCGCAGGCCCGCTTCACCGTGCCGGCGCTGTCGGCCGTGGCCGTGATGGGCGTGGTCACCTCCGGCCTGGCCTACTGGCAGTACATGCGCATCATGAACCGGGTCAGCGCGGTGGCAGCGCACAGCTCGACCTTCATGGTCACCATCTTCGGCGTGATCTGGGGCCATCTGTTCCTGGACGAGGTCTTCACCGTTGCGTCCTACACCGGCGGCGCGCTGGTGCTGCTGGCCACCATGATGGTGACCGGCTTCAACCCGTTCAGACGCCCTGCCCTGGTGCCAGTCAAGCCCTGAGCGCAGCCGCGTGCTTGCGGGCTGGCGCCTCCGGTCGCACAATGCGGGGGCATCAAAAACCAATGAGGCGACAACGATGGTATCTGCCCCCACCGACCCACAGCAACTCGCGCAGCAAATCCAGCGCGTGGCTGACCGCCAGCAACTGGCGGAGCTGATTTCCCGCTACGGCGTGGCGGTGGACGACCGGGATTTCGACACGCTGGCCAGCCTGTTTGCGCCCGATGGCGAGTTCCAGCATGTGAAGGGCCGCGACGCAGTGATCGCGTTTTACCGGGTGCGAACGCGGCTGTTCAGCACCAGCACCCATTACGCCCACACCTGGCACTTTGACTTTGCGTCAGACACGCAGGCCAGCGGCGTGGTCAGTGCCAGCGCCGAGCTGTGCATCGAGGGCCAGACCGTGCGCCTGTCCCTGCGCTACCTCGACCGTTACCTCAAGACGGCCACCGGCTGGGTCTTTCAGGCGCGCGATATCAAGTTTCGCTACGTGCTGCCGCTGAACGAGGTCGCCAGCGGGCTGGACCAGCCGCTGCGTGTGCGCTGGCCCGGTACCGA
Source organism: Pseudomonadota bacterium (assembly GCA_041182225.1). Taxonomy (GTDB): domain Bacteria; phylum Pseudomonadota; class Gammaproteobacteria; order Burkholderiales; family Burkholderiaceae_C; genus Rhodoferax. The sequence goes on from JBEGOC010000235.1 coordinate 10,800, forward strand.
ACCACGGCAGGCCGATTTGCCCGATTTGCTGCAAACCTACATCGACAGCCGGACGACCCCGGCCCTTTAGGAGAATCCGGATGCCCAGAATCAGATCGCTCAGCGTCAGTGAGTTCGACCCCGAGCTGCTGTCGATGCTGAATGCGGACAACAAGACCGAGCGCGAACTGCGGCCGACCAGCGTGCGTGCCCATCACCCGGAACTGGCCAAGGCCTACCTGCGCTTTGGCGGGGCTCTCAAGGCCCATTCGGCGCTGTCTGCGCGCCTGCGCGAACTGGTGCGGCTGCGCATTGCCTTCCACAACCAATGCCGCAGCTGCATGGCCATGCGCTACGCTGAAGCCGTCGATGACGGGGTCAGTGAGCGGTTGGTGTGCTCGCTGGCGCAACCGCACGAGGCTCCCGACCTGACCGAGGCAGAGCGGATCGCCCTGCGCTACGCCGACCTGCTGGCCAACAACCATCTGGCGATCGACGAGGCGTTTTACGACCAGCTCAAGGTGCACTTTTCCGACAAGGAACTGGTCGAGCTCGGCACCGTGTGCGCCATTTGCATCGGTTTTGGCCGGCTGTCCGCCACTTGGGACATGACCGAAGACCTGCCGGAACGGTTCCGGGCCCAGGGTGATGCACCGGTCACGCCGTGGGGGCCGGACGCCTGGGTGACGCAGCGGGCCAAGGCCTAGACACTGGGCGCGGGGCCGGATTTAGTGCCGAATCAGGTCGGCCCCGGGCGGTGGCTTGAACACAAAGCTGGCAGGGTCAAGCGCCACGTTGGCCACGAAGGCACTGAAGGTCAGCACCGAGCGTTGGCCAAAGCTGTCCTGCACCTCCAGCGCTGCCAGCTCAGCACCGCGAAAGCCGATGCGCACGCTCTGCAACTGGCCGTCGCGCGCTTTGGGCGTGGCCAGCACCCACTGCAGGCCATCGCGCGCCGGCGCGTCCACCAGGTTGAAGTCCGCCTGCAGGGCGCTCAGGTCGGCGGCCGAGGCGATCAGCGCGGCCGGCGTGGCGCCCAGCGCCTGCGCCTGCTTGCGCGCGGTGAC
>JBEGOC010000236.1:0-16370 GCA_041182225.1 Pseudomonadota bacterium
GCCATAGCCGGTGCGCAGATCTTGGGCGGTGAATTGCTCACCCGAAAACACCTGGCCGGCTCGGGAAAAGTCGAGGCCGCGCTCGGCCAGGGTTTTCTGCCGTTTATCGCTGTCGAACTCAATCCTAACCAATTTATTGTACATCGAATAATCCATTCGAGATGCGAGAGTTCAACGGCTCCGATAGATGAATGTACAGGTTTGTCGACTGGGAGCCTAGCGCCCCATGGGCCACGCTAACCCCACAGGAACTTACCGTTTGTTTCCTGTGAACCACCGCGTTTCGCAAGCCATCAACCCTACGATGCCGGCAGGCCAAGTGATGCGCATCTGGCCATTCCCATCGAGGTTCACATGTTCAGACCCGTTGATTGTCAAACAAGCCCCCGACGCCCGCCTCGCCGCCTAGCGCGGATTGCCACTGTCGTGCTGGCCGCCGCGCTCGCCGGCTGCGGCGGTGGCGGCGGTACAGCCACTGGGGGCAGCAGTGCCCCCTTCACCCTCAGCGGCACCATCGCCGACGGCCCGATTCAGGGCGCCACCGTGTTCCTGGACCTCAATGGCAATCTTCGGCAGGACGCCGGCGAGCCGGTGTCGGCGCCGTCGGATGCCACTGGCGCCTTCACCCTGCCGGTGGCCGGCCTGAGTGCGGCGCAGCTGGCCACCGCCACGCTGGTCTCCAGCGTGGCCGATACCGCGCGCGATCTGGATGACGGCGGCAAGACCCTGAGTCAGGCCGGCCGCGCCGGCTTTTTGCTGCTGAGCCCGGCCAGTGCCTGGCTGGCGGTGGACAAGGACGGAGGCCTGCAGGGTAAAACGGCGTTTATCAGCCCGCTGACCCAGTTGGTGGCGGCCGAAATGGTGCTGAACGGCCTGACGCTGGACGAGGCTCGGGCTGCCGTGCGCCAGGCCCTGAAGCTGGGCGCACGCGACCCACTCGATGACTTCGTTGCCGGCCGCGATGCCGAGGTGCGGCAACTGGCCCGCAGCCTGGCCACGGCGCTGGGCGACATCGGCAAGGGCGTGGCCGAGCGTGCGCAAGCCGGTTCCTTGCAGGGCGACGACTTGCGTGAGCAGGTGCGCGAGGTGGTGCAGACCCTGAAGGTGCAACTCGCCGGCGCCCTGGCCAGCAACGGCCCGAATGCCGAGCTGCCCGGTGTGGTCAGCACCAGCGACGGCGGCTTGCCAACACCCGCCACAGCGCAAGCGTCGGCCGGCGTCACGGCAGACGCCGGCGGCTACAGTGACTTTGTCGTGGTCTTCAAGCCTTCGGTGCTGGACCACCTCGCACAGGCCGATCGGCTCGCGGCTGCCCATGGCGGCCAGACCCGGTTCGCCTTTGAGAAAGCCCTGAAGGGCTTCTCGATTCGTCTGCCGGCACTGGCGGTCGAGCCCTTTCTGGCCGCGATGGATCGCAACCCCTTGATCGATTTTGTGGAGCCCGACCAGGCGGTTCAAACCATGCAAACCACGCAAACCGGCGCCACCTGGGGCCTGGACCGCGTGGACCAGCGTGATTTGCCGCTGAGCAGCAGTTACAGCTACAACGCCACGGGCAGCAATGTGCGGGCCTATGTGGTCGACACCGGCATTCGCGCCACGCACGTCCAGTTCGGCGGCCGGGTCACGGCCGGCTACACCGCCATCAGCGACGGCAACGGCACCAACGACTGCAACGGCCACGGCACCCACGTGTCCGGCACCATCGGCGCCAGCACCTGGGGCGTGGCCAAATCGGTCACCCTGGTGCCGGTGCGGGTGTTGGATTGCAGCGGCTCAGGTGCCACCAGCGGCGTGATTGCCGGGCTGGATTGGGTCGTGAAAAACGGCGTCAAACCCGGGGTCGTGAGCATGTCCCTGGGCGGCAGTGTGTCCAGCAGCCTGGACGCGGCCGTGGCCAACACCGTGGCAGCCGGCTACACCGTGGTGGTGGCCGGTGGCAACAACAACGCCAGCGCCTGCAATTACTCACCGGCGCGGGAGCCCTCGGCCATCACCGTGGGCGCCACCACCAGCAGCGATGCGCGGGCCTCGTACTCCAACTTCGGCAGTTGCCTGAGCCTGTATGGTCCCGGCAGTCTGGTGGTCTCGACCTACAACAGCTCGGACACCGCCAGCGCCACCATGAGCGGCACCTCGATGGCCACGCCGCACGTGGCCGGCTTGGCGGCCCTGATGCTGCAGGGCAGCCCCACGGCCAGCCCGGCCACGGTGAAAAACCAGGTGGTCGCCACCGCCACTTCGGGCCGGGTCACAGACGCGGGCTCGGGCTCGCCCAACCTGCTGGCCTACACCCTCGGCACCGGGTCCGTGACGCAGCCGCCACCCCCGCCACCCAGCAGCGTCGTCGTCACGGTCGCCAACCTCACGGGCAGCGCCGCCACCGTGCGCCGCGGCTGGCGTGCCACCGCCACCGCCACCGTGACCAATGCCAGCGGCCAGCCGGTGGCCGCAGCCGTGGTCAGCGGCGGCTTCACTGGGGGCGGCACCTTGCTGAGTTGCACCACAGGCAGCAATGGCGTCTGCAGCGTCAGCAGCGGCACCCTGTCCAGGACCACCACCGCCACGACCTACACCGTGAGTACCGTCAGCGGCAACGAGTTGAGCTTTGACGGCATCAAAAAGAGCGTGACCATCGCCAAACCCTGAGGCCTGGGGCGCCGGGCGTCTCCGGGCCCGCACGCGGCTACCAGTTGCAGAGGGTGCCGTCGTGGGCCAGCCGATTGACCGGCAGATAGGCGCGCTGGTAGGGGTACTTGGCCGCCAGCGCCTCGTCGATCTCCACGCCGTGGCCCACGGCTTCCCCGCTGTGCATGAAGCCGGCCTGGAAGCTGTAGGCATGCGGAAAGACGGCGTCGGTGAGCTCGGTGTGACGCATGTACTCCTGGATGCCAAAGTTGGGCACCCAGGTGTCGAAATGCAGGGCCGCACCCATGCAGACCGGCGACAGGTCGGTGGCACCATGACAGCCGGTGCGCACCTGGTACAGCGCGGCCAGGTCCGCAATGCGGCGCAGGTGCGTGATGCCGCCGGCGTGGACCACGGTGGCACGAATGTAGTCAATCAGCTGGTTCTGGATCAGGTCCTTGCAGTCCCAGATCGTGTTGAACACCTCGCCCACTGCCAGCGGCGTGGTGGTGTGCTGCCGGATCAGCTTGAAAGCCTCCTGGTTTTCGGCCGGGCTGGCGTCTTCCATCCAGAACAGGTGGTAGGGCTCCAGCGCCTTGCCCAGGCGGGCCGCTTCCATCGGCGTCAGCCGGTGGTGGACGTCGTGCAGCAAATGAATGTCCGGGCCGACCGCCTGGCGCACGGCGTCAAACAACTTGGGGGTGTGCAGCAGGTACTTTTCTGACGACCAATCGTGCTCACTGGGCAGGTCGGCGTCGGCCGGCTCGTAAAACATGTTGCCCTTGCCCACACCGTACACCTTGTCCAGGCCCGGCACGCCACTTTGCGCGCGGATGGCCTGGTAGCCCATGTCCTTGTAGCGCAGCACCTCGTCCACGGTCTGGCTGATGTCGCGGCCATTGGCGTGGCCATACACCATGACCCCGGTGCGGCTGCGGCCACCCAGCAACTGGTACAGGGGCATGTTGGCGGCCTTGGCCTTGATGTCCCACAGCGCAGTGTCCACCGCCGCAATCGCGCTCATGGTGACCGGGCCCCGGCGCCAGTAAGCGCCACGGTACAAAAACTGCCAGATGTCCTCGATCTGGTGGGCATCGCGCCCGATCAGGCAGGGAATCACGTGGTCGGTGAGGTAACTCACCACCGACAACTCCCGCCCGTTCAGCGTGGCGTCGCCGATGCCGGTCAGGCCTTCATCGGTCTCGATCTTGAGTGTGACAAAGTTGCGGCCGGGGCTGCAGACGATCACGCGTGCATGGGTAATTTTCATGGGTTGGGCTTTCTTGCGATGGTTTCCGGCACACGGCACGTCCGGCAGATCATAGACCGGCCAAAGACCAACACACCATCCATTGACGCGGCGCAAGACGCTGGCACCAGGCGCCTGCCACAGTGGGACACCAACCACCCCGGGTGAATGTTTTCAAAGCGTCGATGGAGCCAGCCCATTCCGAAGGTGCGGCCATCTTCACGGCCCGCGCCCTGAGCAAAACCTACCAAATGGGCGAGGTGCAGGTGCACGCGCTGCGCGATGTCGACCTGACCATTTACCGCGGCGAGTTCATCGTGCTGCTCGGCCCCTCGGGCAGCGGCAAATCCACCCTGCTCAACATCTTGGGCGGGCTGGACCGGCCCAGCAGCGGCCTGGCCCGCTTTGCCGAGCATGACCTGACCGGCGCCACCGACGCCCAACTCACCACCTACCGGCGTGAGCACGTCGGCTTTGTGTTCCAGTTCTACAACCTGATCCCGAGCCTGACGGTACGGGAAAACGTGGAGCTGGTGACCGACATTGCCGAACGCCCGATGCCAGCCGCCGAGGCCTTAGCCATGGTGGGGCTGGCCGAGCGGCTGGACCATTTTCCGTCGCAGCTCTCGGGCGGCGAACAGCAACGTGTGGCCATTGCCCGGGCCATCGTGAAGCGCCCGGAAGTGCTGCTCTGCGACGAACCCACCGGCGCCCTGGACTATGTGACGGGCAAGCTGGTGTTGGAAGTGATCGAACGCGTCAACCGCGAGCTCGGCACCACCGCGGTGGTGATCACCCACAACGCGGCCATCGCCGGCATGGCCGACCGCGTGCTGCACCTGGGCGGCGGCCGCATCCAGCGGATTGAGGTCAACGCCCACAAACTCGCGCCGTCTGAGTTGTCCTGGTGAAGGCGCTAGACCGTAAACTGTTGCGCGACCTGCGGCTGATGTGGAGCCAGACGCTGACCATCGCCCTGGTGGTGGCCAGCGGGGTGGCCGGCTTCATCACCAGTTTCAGCGCCTATGACGCCCTGTCATGGTCGCGCGACCTGTACTACGCCGACGCCCGTTTTGCCGATGTGTTCGCCACCCTTAAACGTGCGCCGCTGGCGCTGGAGCGCCAGTTGCAGGCCATCCCCGGGGCTGCCAGTGTCCAGACCGGCCTGAGCGAAATCGTGCCCATCAGCCTGCCGCTGGTGGCCGACCCGATTGTGGGCCGGCTGATCGGCCTGGACCTGCGTGCGCCGCAACGCCTCAACCAGCTGCAGTTGCGCAGCGGCCGCATGGCGGCCGCCCACGAGCCTGGCGCGCCGCGCGGCGCACTGGAGGCGGTGGTGTCGGAGGGCTTTGCCACAGCGCGCCAGCTGCGCCCGGGTGACAGGGTGTCTGCGCTGGTGAACGGTCGGCGCGAGGCCCTGCTGATCGTGGGCATCGGTCTGTCGCCCGAGTACATTTTTGCCGGCATGGGCGGCTCGCCCGACCAGCGCGGCTTCGGGGTGTTTTGGGTCGACCGCGAGGCCTTGGCTGCCGCCTACAACATGGCAGGCGCCTTCAACCAGGTGGCCGTGCGGCTGGCGCCCGGTGCCAGCGAGGGTGCCGTGATCGACGCCCTGAACCGCCTGCTCGCGCCCTATGGCGGCATCAGCGCCCACGGCCGTGAACTGCAGATGTCGCACCTGATCCTGAACTCCGAGATCAAGGAGCAGCGCGTGCTGGGCACCGTTCTGCCGAGCATTTTCCTGGCGGTGGCCGGCTTCCTGCTTAATGTGGTGCTGAGCCGCCAGATCGCGACCCAGCGTGAGCAAATCGCGGCGCTCAAGGCGCTGGGGTACGACAACCGGGCCATCGGCCTGCACTACCTGCAACTGGTGATGGTGATCGTGGTGCTAGGCCTGCTGATCGGCCTGGCGTTGGGCACCCTGCTGGGCCATTGGTTTGTCGGCATCTACGCCGAAGTGTTCCGCTTTCCCGAGCTGTACTACCGGGTCCGGCCGGCCCTGGTGTTGGCCGCCGTCGGCGTGGCGCTGCTGGCCGCTGTGCTGGCCACCTGGCACGCGATCCAGGCCACGGTGCGGCTGGCGCCGGCCGAAGCCATGCGGCCACCTGCGCCCGGGGTGTACCGGCCGATGCTGGTGGAGCGGCTGGGGCTGCGGCACTGGCTGTCGCCGGCGGTGCGCATGATTTTGAGAACCATGGAGCGGCGCCTGGTGCGCACCGGTCTGACCATTCTGGGTATTGCCGTGGCCATGGCGATCGTGATCACCGGGGCCTTTTGGCGCGACTCGATCGCGGTGCTGATGGACACCCAGTTCAACCGGGTGCTGCGCGGCGATGTCACGGTGGTGCTGACCGAGGTCAGCCCGGCCTCCATCGGTGCTGCGCTGGGGCGTTTGCCGCACGTCAGCGCGGTGGAGGGCGCGCGCTCGGCGCCAGTGCGTCTGGTCCATGGCCACCGGCAATGGCGCGGCAACATCCAGGGCAAGGCCGCCTTGCCCGAGCTGCAACGCATCATCTCGCTGCAGCAGCAGGTGCTGCCGGTACCGAGCGACGGCCTGCTGCTGACCGACCGGCTGGCCGAGCGCTTGCAGGTGCGCCCCGGCGACATGCTGCAGGTCGAGCTGATGGAGGGCCGCCTCGACGTGCTGACACTGCCGGTGGCGGCGATCGTGCCGGAGATGATGGGCATGAACGCCTACATCGAACGCCGGGCGCTGAACCGCCTGCTGCGCGAAGGCGATGTGGTCAACCAGCTGACGCTGGCCGTGGACCGGGGTCGCGATGACGAGTTGCTGAACCGGCTCAAGGAACTGCCACGGGTGGGCGCGGCGGTGAGTAAATCGGTGATGCTGCGCAACATCGAGGAGGTGACGGCGCGCAACGTGCTGGTGTTCAGCGCCATCCTGACCCTGTTCGCCACGGTGATTGCCATCGGCGTGGTGTACAACAACGCCCGCATCGCGCTGGCCGAGCGGGCCTGGGAACTGGCCAGTTTGCGGGTGCTGGGCTTTACCCGGGGCGAGGTCTCGGGCTTTTTGCTGGGTGAACTGGCCATCGAAATCGCACTGGCCACGCCGCTGGGCATGCTGCTGGGCTACCTGCTGGCATCCACCATCGTCGGCCTGATCAAGACCGACGAGTTCTATTTTCCGTTCGCCATCGCCCCGCCCACCTATGCCTTCGCCGCCTTATCGGTGCTGTCAGCGGGGGTGGTGAGTGCACTGATCGTGCGCCGCCGGGTCGACAACCTGGACCTGGTCGGCGTACTGAAAACCCGCGAATAAACCTGTTGACCCTATGGGAGCTGTGATGAACAAACGATGGTGGCTGGCGCTTGCCGCGCTGATACTGCTGGCGCTGCTGGCTTGGGCCCTGTGGCCGGCAGCCCGGCTGGTGGAGACCGCGGTGGTGACGCAGGGTCGGTTTGAGCGCGCCGTGCAGGAAGACGGCCGCACCCGGCTGAGCGAGCGCTACCAGATCGCGGCGCCACTGGGCGGGCGCTTGGCCCGCATCACCCTGCAGCAGGGCGATGTGGTGGCCAAGGGCGCGGTGGTGGCGCAACTGTGGCCCAACACACCCGCCATGCTGGACGAACGCAGCCGCGCCGAGCAACAGGCCCGGGTTGGCGCCATGACGTCCAACTTGGCGCGGGCCCAGGCCGGCGTGGGCCGGGCCAGCGCGGCACTGGCCCAGGCGCACGCCAACCTGGCCCGCACCGAGGCGTTGGCGCAGCAGGGTTTCGTGTCGCCCAACCAGAACGAGACCGACCGGCTGGAGGTGCAGCTGCGCGCGCAGGAACTGGAGAGCGCGCGCCAGGAAGAAGCGGCCGCCCGCCATGAGCTCGAACAGGCCCGGGTGGCACTGCGCCAGGTCTCGGCCACCGGACCGGCGCCGCAGCAGCGCCCCTTCGAGCTGCGCTCGCCCGTGGCTGGGCGGGTGCTCAAAATTCCCTTCAGCAGCGAAACCGTGGTCTCGGCCGGCGCGACCCTGATGGAGCTGGGCGACCCAAGTCGCCTGGAGGTGGTGGTGGACCTGCTGACCGAGGACGCGGCCCAGGTCAGCCCCGGCACGCCGGTACAGCTGGCCAACTGGGGCGGCCCAACGGTACTGGACGGCCGGGTGCGACTGGTGGAGCCGGCGGCCTTCACCAAGGTGTCGGCGCTAGGGGTGGAGGAACAGCGGGTCAATGCCGTCGTGGACATCAATACACCAGCGAGCCAGTGGCAGTCGCTGGGTGACGGCTTCAAGGTGGATGTGCGGGTGTTGGTGCAGGTGGTGCCGCAGGCCGTCAAACTGCCGGTCAGCGCCCTGTTTCCCGTGGGGGGGCGCTCCGGCCTGTTCGTGCTGGAGCAGGGCCACGCTCGGCTGCGCGAGGTGGAGGTGGCGGCGCGCAACGGGGTGGAAGCCTGGGTGCGCAGCGGCCTCGCACCCGGCACCACGGTGATCGTCTACCCCGATGCCAAACTCAAGGACGGCGACGCGGTCAGAGCGCGTTGAGCTGCCGCCCGTACCAGTCCTGGCTCAGCCCACCACGCACCAGGGCGCTGCGTTATGAAACAGCCCCATCCAGAGCGCCCAGCCGGAGCTCAGGGCCAGCGCCAAACCGGCCAGGCGCACACCCCAGTCGCCGCCGGCAGCACTCAAACCACCCCGATCGGCGCCGCGCAGCCGCAGCCAGAGCCAGGGCCCGACCAGCATCGACACCCCACTGCCCAGGGCAAACAGTGCCATCACCGCAGCGCCCTGCAGGGCCTGCCCAGTCAGCGCCGCCACCATCAGGGCCGAGTACAGCAGGCCGCAGGGCAGGAAGGTCCACAGCGCCCCCACCACCAGCGGCAAGCTGCGGCCGCGCCCCGCTGCCAGTTGCCGGGCACGCCCCCACAAGCGCCGGCCAGAACGCTCCAGCCACACTGGCTGCTTCGCTTTTGATAGCAAAAGAAGCCCGACCACCAAGGCGCCGAGGTGCAAAAGGCTCCAAACCGGTCGCAATGCGGCAGCGTGGACCGTGAGCCAGCCCAAGCCGTGCATCGAGGCGGCCGCCACGCCGCCAAGTGCCGAGTAACCCAGCAAGCGACCCACCTGAAAACCCCACAGCGCCGAGGTCCGGCGCGGACCCGCTGCCTGCGCCATGCCGGCGCAGGCAGCACCGCACATGGCCACACAATGGGGCCCGCCGGCCAAACCCATCAGCAAGGCCGTCAAGGCCAGTGAAGTCTGCATAGGAAAAACGTCAGAAAATGTGGCAAAAGCACGCCCGGTTGCAGTCCGTCTGCAAGTATCGGACAAACAACAGGGGGCAGCGCCCCGTCATGCCGGGTCAGCAGTCCGGCGGTCAGGCCGGGAGTTTGGGAAACAAGCGACTTCATGAATATTCAGGCTGGACGTCCAATATGCCCACATGGCCAAGCCCCGGAATAGACTCCGGTCACTTGCCCGGGTTTTGCTGCGGGTTGAGCGTTGACCTGAGTCACATGAGCCACGCAATCAGTGCCAGAATCATGGCCCATGAACCCACACACCATCAAAGTTGCCTGCTCCAACTGCAATCTGCGTGAGCTGTGCATGCCCATGGACCTCACGGCCGAGGAGCTGGACCGGATTGACGCGGTGGTCGGCGCCCGGCGCAAGGTCAAGCGCGGCGCCACCCTGTTCCGCCATGGCGATAAGTTCACCAGCCTCTACGCGATCCGCACCGGCTTTTTCAAGACCTGCCTGGTGGCGGAAGACGGCCGCGACCAGGTCACCGGCTTCCAGATGGCCGGTGAAATCATCGGCTTGGACGGTATCGTGAACGACCGCCACGCCTGCGATGCGGTGGCGCTGGAAGACGCCGAGGTCTGCGTCATGCCGTTTGAGCGCATTGAGGAGCTGTCGCGCGACATCAATGCCCTGCAGCACCATGTGCACAAGATCATGAGCCGAGAAATCGTGCGCGAACACGGGGTGATGTTGCTGCTGGGCAGCATGCGCGCCGAAGAGCGGCTGGCGGCCTTTCTGCTCAACCTGGTGCAACGCTTGCATGCCCGAGGTTTCTCCCGGTCGGAATTGGTGCTGCGCATGACGCGCGAAGAAATCGGCAGCTACCTGGGCCTCAAGCTGGAGACCGTGAGCCGCACCTTCTCCAAGTTTGCCGAAGAAGGCATCATCGAGGTGCAGCAGCGCCATGTTCGCATCCTGAAACCTGACGCCTTGAAAGACAGCGTCAACCCCAGGGCCTGCCACTGAGCCGGGTCGACAGCAAGGCGGTGAGCGCGCTGGACAGCATGGCCAGAAGCCAAAAAACAAAAAAAGCCAGGGTGTAGACCGCCTCGCGTGACCCCATGAGCGGGTGACCCAGCCAGTGGAGTTCCTGAGGGTCCACCAGGGCGAACACCAGCAGCTCCAACAGACAGGCCACAAGGAAGCTGGGCCAGACCACGGTCATCAGTCGGCGGGACAGCATGCCGGGCTCGGGTGTGGCTTGCATCGGGCGCACCCTCAGGGCTTGGGCGCCGGGCGGGCGTCCGGCACGCGCCCGGTCGCTGCATGGTTGCGCGCCTGCAAGGCCGGCGCCAGGCTGGCGTCCCGGCCATCGGCGCGCAGCGGGTTGATGTTAAGACCCTGCCGGTAATAGTCCTCACTGACCACCGGGTCGGGCCGGGTCACCGCCAGGTAAAGGGTGACAAAGCTGGCCACCACGACCACCAAGGGTCCCGACAGCACCAGCCAGACGTGACCGAATTTCCACCAGGGTGGGGGCGTCTCAGGCTTGGCAGCAGGGAGCTTGGTCATGATATTCATCGCCTTATGGGTGAGGCACCAGGAACACCGAGCGTTCGCTCAGGTGCCCACCGGCGTCCAGGGACTCGATTTCAAAGCGGATGGGGTGCGAACCCGGCACGGCACCCCCGGGTGGTAATTGCACCCGCACGGCGACCCACCGCGACTGGGTCGCCTCCACCGCCACCAGCGGCTCCGAGCTGATCACCAGGCCGGGCAGGCCGCTGACCGCGAGCTGGTACTGCTGTGCGGATTCAGTGGCGTTCATCAGCTGCAGCCGGTACACGTTCTCGATGCTGCCGGCGCCCACGATACGCGCCGTCACGCCACGGTCTCGCACCACGTCCACCTTGAACGGCGTGCGCAAGGCCAGGCTCACCAGCATGGTCAGCACAATGCTGCCCAGGATGGCGGTGTAGATCAGGATGCGCGGCCGGAACACATGCCGCAGCGTCTGTGCGCGTGTCCAGCCCTGTTTCAGGGCGTTCTCGGTGGTGTACTTGACCAGGCCGCGTGCATAGCCCATCTTGTCCATCACGGTGTCACACACGTCGGCGCAGGCGCCACAGCCGATGCATTCGTACTGCAGGCCACGCCGGATGTCGATGCCGGTCGGGCAGACCTGCATGCACAAGCTGCAGTCCACACAGGCCCCAAGGTTCAGCGCGGCGGGGTCGGCCTTGCGGGAGCGCGCGCCGCGCGGCTCGCCACGCGCCTGGTCGTAAGTGACGATCAGGGTGTCGCGGTCGAACATGGCGCTCTGGAAACGGGCGTAGGGGCACATGTGCTTGCACACCTGCTCGCGCATGAAACCGGCATTGCCGTAGGTGGCGAAACCGTAAAAAAGGGTCCAGAACAGCTCCCAGGCGCTCAGATTCAGCTGCAACGATTCGCGCGCGAGCTCGCGCACCGGCGTGAAGTAGCCGACAAAGGTGAAACCGGTCCACAAAGCCAGCAGCAGCCACAGCCCGTGCTTGGCGCTTTTGCGCCACAGCCGGTCCAGAGACCAGGACTGGCTGTCACGCCGCATGCGCGCGGAGCGGTCTCCCTCGACCTGTTTCTCGATCCACAAAAAAATCTCGGTGTACACCGTCTGCGGACAGGCATAGCCGCACCACAGTCGCCCGGCCACCGCCGTGAACAGAAACAGCGACAGCGCCGCGATCACCAGCAGACCGGTGAGGTAGATGAAATCCTGCGGGTACAGCACCAACCCCAAGATGTAGAAACGGCGGGCGCCGAGGTCAAACAGCACCGCCTGGCGCTGGCCCCACTCCAGCCACGGCAGGCCATAGAACACCAATTGGGTCAGTACCACCATGGCCCAACGCCAGCGCGAGAACACGCCCGACACGCTGCGCGGGTAGATTTTTTCGTGCGAGGCGTAGAGCGAGATCATCTCGCCATCCGCACCGCGGGCACCGCCCTCGCCCACGGGTCCAACCGGCCCTTGCTGCGCCAGGATCGGGATGACCTTGCGCTCGGTCACTGTCATTTCGTGGCGGCCACGCCCTTGTTGGATAGGCCCCAGACATAGGACGCCAGCACATGGATCTGGGCCTCGGTCAGTTTGTCGGCCTGGGCCGGCATCTGGTTGACCTTGCCATTGTTGATCATCGTCAGAATCGCGGCCTCGCCATAGCCGTGCAGCCAGATGTCGTCAGTCAAGTTAGGGGCGCCCAGCGCTGGGTTGCCCTTGCCATCAGCGCCGTGACAGGCGGCACAGACTGCAAACTTGGGTTTGCCCAAAGCCGCTTGCACCGAGTCATGCGGACTGCCGGAGAGGCTGAGCACATACTGCGTCACGTTGCGCACATCCTCGGCGCTGCCAACGGCCGCCGCCATGGGCGGCATGTTGCCCATGCGGCCCTTGACCAGGGTCTCTTTGATGGTGGCAGGCGCGCCGCCATGGAGCCAATCACTGTCAGTGAGGTTGGGAATGCCCTTGCTGCCGCGCGCATCCGAGCCGTGGCACTGGGCGCAGTTGTTCATGAACAGGCGCTCGCCGATCGCCATGGCCTGCGGGTCGGCGGCCACGGCCTCGGGCGCCATGGCAGTGAACTTGGCATACAGCGGCGCGACATCGGCGTTGCCCTTGTCCAGTTCGGCCTGGTGCTGCCCGGTCGATGTCCAGCCCAGCGTGCCGGCATAGTTGCCCAGCCCGGGGTAGAGCGCCAGGTAAACCAGCGCAAAAATGACCGTCAGCACGAACAACCAGGCCCACCAGCGCGGCAGGGGGTTGTTCATCTCGCGCAAGTCGCCGTCCCAGACATGGCCGGTGGTGTTGTCGCTGGCGGTCATGGCCCGGGCCTTGCCGGTGAACCACAGCAGCAGCAGGCAGGCCACGATGCTGACCAGTGTGACCACGGTGACGAAGACCGGCCAGAAATTGTTGGTGAAGTCGCTCATGGGGTTGTTCCTTACGCTGAGGCGCGTTCAGTCCTGCTCGAACGGCAGCCGGGCTGCCTCATCGAAATCAGCCGCGTTCCGGCGCGAATAAGCCCAGACCACAATCCCGATGAAGGTGATGAAGCTGAGTACGGTAGCCATGGCCCGCAGGGTGTTGACGTCGAAGTCCATCTGGGCTGCCTCCGGCTTATTTGACCGAGGTGCCGAGCACCTGCAGGTAGGCAATCACCGCGTCGACTTCGGTCTTGCCTTGCAGCTCTGCCACGGACTTGCTGATCTGCTCGTCGGTGTAGGGCACACCCACCGCGCGCAGCGCTTTCATGTGGGCGGGCATGGTCTCGGCATCCACCGCGTTTTTCAGCAGCCAGGGGTAGGCGGGCATGTTGGATTCGGGCACCAGGTCGCGTGGGTTGTTCAGGTGATCGCGGTGCCACTGGTCGCTGTACTTGCCGCCCACCCGGTGCAGGTCGGGCCCGGTGCGCTTGCTGCCCCACTGGAACGGGTGGTCATACACAAACTCGCCCGCCACCGAGTAGTGGCCGTAGCGCAGGGTCTCGGCCCGGAACGGCCGGATCATCTGCGAGTGGCAGTTGTAGCAGCCCTCCCGGATATAGATGTCGCGCCCGGCTAATTGCATTGCAGTGTAGGGCTGCAGCCCTTTGACCGGCTCGGTGGTGGATTTTTGGAAGAACAGCGGCACGATCTCCACCAGCCCGCCGACCAGCAGGACCAGCAGAATCAGCACAATCATCAGAAAGTTGTTGGTCTCGATTTTTTCATGCGACAAACCGCCGCCTGTGTTGTTGGCCATGGTCAAGTCTCCTTCAGGCGTGGGCGGCAACCGCCGGAATGTTCACAGTGACCGAGCGGCCGTTGGTCGCGGTCTTGAGCACATTCCACAGCATGATCAGCATGCCGCCAAGGTACAGCAGACCGCCGAGCAGGCGCAGCACATAGAACGGGTAGCTGGCCTTGACCGACTCCACGAAGGTGTAGGTCAGGGTGCCGTCGGTATTGACGGCGCGCCACATCAGGCCCTGCATCACTCCGGCAATCCACATGGCCGCGATGTAGATGACGATGCCGATGGTGGCGGTCCAGAAATGGACCTCAATCGCTTTGACGCTGTACATCTGCTTCTGGCCGAACAGGCGCGGGATCAGGTAGTACATGCTGCCCATGGTGACCAGGCCGACCCAGCCGAGCGCACCCGAGTGCACGTGGCCCACCGTCCAGTCGGTGTAATGGCTCAGCGCGTTGACGGTCTTGATCGACATCATCGGGCCTTCAAAGGTGCTCATGCCATAGAAGGACAGCGACACGATCAAAAAGCGCAGGATCGGGTCATCCCGCAGCTTGTGCCAGGCGCCCGACAGCGTCATGATGCCGTTGATCATGCCGCCCCAGCTGGGCGCCAGAAGAATCAGTGAAAACACCATGCCGACCGACTGCGTCCAGTCCGGCAAGGCCGTGTAGTGCAGGTGGTGTGGGCCGGCCCACATGTAGGTGAAGATCAGCGCCCAGAAGTGCACGATCGACAGGCGGTAGCTGTACACCGGGCGCTCGGCCTGTTTGGGGATGAAGTAGTACATCATGCCCAGGAAACCGGCCGTCAGGAAAAAGCCCACCGCGTTGTGACCGTACCACCACTGCACCATGGCATCCTGCACCCCGGCATAGGCCGAGTAGGACTTCATGAAACCGGCCGGCATGGCCGCGCTGTTGACCAGGTGCAACAGCGCCACGGCAATGATGAATGCGCCAAAAAACCAGTTGGCGACATAAATATGGCGCACCTTGCGCGTGCCCACCGTGCCGAAAAACACCACGGCGAACGACACCCAGACGAGGGTGATCAGGATGTCGATCGGCCACTCGAGTTCTGCGTACTCCTTGCCCTGGGTGTAGCCTAGCGGCAGCGAGATGGCGGCGGCCAGAATCACCAACTGCCAGCCCCAGAACGTGAACGACGCCAGCTTGTCGCTGAACAGGCGCACATGGCAGGTGCGCTGCACCACGTAGTAGGCCGCGGCAAACAGGCCGCAACCGCCAAAGGCAAAGATCACCGCGTTGGTGTGCAGCGGGCGCAAGCGCCCGTAACTGAGCCAGGAGATGCCGAAATTGAGCTCGGGCCAGGCCAGTTGCGCCGCGATGACCACGCCGACGAGCATGCCCACCACGCCCCAGACCACGGTCATGATGGCAAATTGCCGCACGACCCCATCGTTGTAGGTGCTGGCCTGTGCATTGGAAAATACCATAATTACCTCTTCTTGCTTTGCTTTGTCACAGTGTGGCGCCGCACCGACAGCGGCGCTTTGACGCAGGTCAAGCTCACGCCGATCACGCTCAGGGATCCTCCAGAATCCGCTCGCCCTCGCCCTCGATGTCCTCGAACTGACCGCGGTGGATGGCCCACCACAGCCCGCCGAGGATGAAGAACACCAGGATGACCGACAGGGGAATGAGCAGGTACAGGATGTCCATCAGGCCCCTGTCAGCACCTGCGGCTGGCGTGCCAGACGCAAGGCGTTAAGTACCACCAGCAGCGAGCTCGCCGCCATGCCCAGCCCGGCGGCCCAGGCGCTCAGGTGGCCCGTGACGGCCAGCGGCACGCACACCGCGTTGTACAGCGCGGCCCAAGCCAGGTTTTGTTTGACGATGCGCACCGTGCGTCGCGCCAGCAGCAGGGCCTGCGCCACGGCGCCCAGCTGCGCGCCGGGCACGACAAAGTCGGCGCGCGCCTGGGCCAGGGGTACGGCCTGGCCAAAGGCGAACGAGACCTGGGCGCCGGCCAGCACCGGGCCGTCGTTGAGGCCGTCGCCGACCATGGCCACCCGATGGCCGGCCTGCTGCGCCTGGCGCAGCACCTCCAGCTTGTCCTGCGGCGTGCAGCCGCCCGCGTAGGCGGTGATTCCCAAGGCCTGCGCCACGCGCGCCACCACTTCGGGCCGGTCACCCGACAGCAATTGCACCGTGACACCCGAGGCCTGCAGAGCCTGCACCGTGGCGCGCGCCTCGGGCCGCAGGTCTTCCTGCAGCTCGAAGGTGGCGAGCCAGCCCTGGGCGTCGGCCAGGAACACCTGGCGCCCGCTTGTCGCCGGCTGGGTCAGCTGACAAAACGCGGCCGAGCCCAGGCGCAGCGGCATGGCATCACGCCCGTCAGGGCTCGGCCCAACCCGGGCCGCCACGCCGCCACCCGCCGTCTCGGTGGCGCCGAACGCCAACCAGCCCGGGGTGACCGCCGGCTCGGTCTGGTTTGCCCGCTCCGTCCGAATAGCGGCCGCAGCCACCAACGCGCGGGAGACCGGATGCAACGAGTGCCG
>JBEGOC010000237.1:0-4519 GCA_041182225.1 Pseudomonadota bacterium
CGCCGGGGTGGAAGCCATCCTGATGAACGCCTCCGGCTGCGGCGTCACGGTCAAAGACTACGGCCACCTGCTGGCCGACGACCCGCAGTACGCGGCCAAGGCCGCGCGCATCAGTGCGCTCACCCGCGACCTGAGCGAATGGCTGCCCGAGCTCAGCGCGCAATTGAGAGGACGCGTCAAACCCACAGCGCAGACCGTGGCCTTTCACCCACCCTGCACCCTGCAACACGGCCAGCAACTGCGCGGCGGGGTGGAGCAGCACCTGGGCGCTCTGGGCTTTCAGCTCAAGGTCACGGGCTGCGAGCCGCACCTGTGCTGCGGCTCGGCCGGCACCTACTCGGTGCTCAACCCGGAGCTGGCCTACCAGCTGCGCGACCGCAAGCTCGGCCATTTGGGCCAGACCTTTGGCGCGACGGGCACCGAGGTGATTGTGTCGGCCAACATCGGCTGCATCACCCACCTGCAAAGCGGCACGGTCACGCCGGTGCGGCATTGGGTCGAGCTGCTGGACCAGGCGTTGCAGCCTGCCGCCACTGCCACCAGCGCTGTCTCACTATAAAATCCATAGCTGAAAACGCCCTGTCATCAAGGGCTGGAGCCTGTTCTTGCCATGATGATCCCGAGTGCCCTTGAAAATCTGAACGTGCTGTCGCAGCAAACGCTGCCGCCGCCGGCGCGCCTGCACCAGGATGTCCCGCTCAGCCGCCGCGCCGGCGACACGGTGCACCAGGCCCGGGTGGCGCTGGGCCGGATTTTGCAGGGGCAGGACCCGCGCCTGCTGGTGGTGGTCGGGCCCTGCTCGATCCACGACATCACGTCGGCCCTGGACTACGCCGGTCGGCTCAAGACCCTGGCCGACGAGCTGGCCGATCAGCTGCTGCTGGTGATGCGGGTGTATTTCGAGAAACCGCGCACCACAGTGGGCTGGAAGGGCCTGATCAACGACCCGCGCATGGACGACTCCTTCCACATTGAGGAGGGCCTGTATCTGGCGCGGCGCCTGCTGGTGGACCTGAACGACCTGGGGCTGCCCTGCGGCACCGAAGCGCTGGACCCGATCACGCCGCAGTACCTGGGCGACCTGATCGCCTGGAGCGCCATTGGCGCGCGCACCACCGAAAGCCAGACCCACCGCGAGATGGCCAGCGGCCTGTCGTCGCCAGTCGGCTTCAAGAACGGCACCGACGGCGACCTGGACGTGGCGCTCAATGCCATGCTGTCAGCGGCACAGCCACACGCCTTTTTGGGCATCAACAGCGCCGGCCAGGTGGCGGTGACGCAAACCCGCGGCAACCCGCTCGGTCACCTGATTCTGCGTGGCGGCGCGGTGCCCAACTACGACTCGGTGGCGGTGGCCCAGGCGGCCGCCGCGCTCCAGGCCGCCGGCCTGCCGGGCAACAACGTGATCGACTGCAGCCACGGCAACTCGCGCAAACACCATGCGCTGCAGCCGCTGGTGCTGCGCGATGTGGTGCACCAGGTGGCCGACGGCAACCGCGCCATCAAAGGCGTGATGCTGGAATCGCACCTGTTCGAGGGCAACCAGAAACTGGGCCGCGTGCAGGATCTGCGCTACGGCGTCTCGATCACCGACGCCTGCATGGGCTGGGACAACACCGCCGACAGCCTGCGGGCGGCGGCGGCACTGTTGCGCCAGTCCAAGCGCTGAGGTCGCGCCGGCGGGCGCGGCTTTAGGCCGCCAGCGCCGCCTCGATGTCCTGGGCCAGACTGGCTGGGGTATCGGCCGAGGCGTAGCGCTTGAGCACCTGGCCGTCCTTGGCCACCAGAAACTTGGTGAAGTTCCACTTGATCGGCTTGGTGCCGAGCAGGCCGGGCGCCTCGGCGCACAGCCACTGGTACAGCGGGTGGGCGGCATCGCCATTGACGTCGACCTTGGCCATCATCGGAAAACTGACGCCGTAATTGAGCTGGCAAAACTCGGCAATCTTGTCGTTGCTGGCCGGGTCCTGGCCGCCAAACTGGTTGCACGGGAAGCCCAGCACCACCAGGCCGCGCTCACCGTAGGTTTGGTGCAGCGCTTCGAGCCCGGCAAACTGCGGCGTGAAGCCACAAGCGCTGGCGGTGTTGACGATGAGCATCACCCGGCCCTTGAACTGGCTCAGCGCGACCGGTTGGCCGTTGATCTGCTTGGCCTCAAAATCGTACACGGTGGACATGACTTCTCCGAATGGGTTGGACATCGAAGTGTCGCAGGTTGCGGCCCCGTTCACCGGGCTGGCGGCTGACTCGGCGTGAGCGGCAGCACCGCCAGCACCGAAGCCAGCAAAATCAGGGCGCCGCCAGCCAGGGTCTGCGCGGACAAACTGCCCGTCCCCAGCAGCACCGACGACACGCTGGCCACCACCACTTCCGACAGCATGATGATCGAGGTGGCGCTGGCGCTCAGGCGCGCCGCGCCGAACTGCAGCGCCAGGTTGCCGGCCAGCAGCGCCAGGCTCAAGGCCAGTGCCAGGCCCAACCAGGCGGTGCCAGACAAGGTGGCGGCCGGTACCACGCCGAGCCGCAAGCCGAGCGCGGCCACTGCCGACGCCATCACCGCGCCACCGACGAACATGGCCAGCATGCGCGCGCCTTCCGGGGTGTGGTGCAACTTGCGCAAGAGCACATTGGTCAGGGCAAAGCAAAAGCCGCCCATCAGCGCCAGCCAGTCGGCCAGGCTTTCCGGCAGCGGCCAGGGCGAGCCCGGCGTCTTGAGTACCAGCACCACACCGCCGAGCGCCAGCGCCAGCCGCAGCAAACTGGCAGCGGTCGGCCGCTCGCCCAGCAGCGGCCAGGCCAGCAGCACCACCCAAGCCGGCATCAGGTAGAACAGCAGCACGGCACGCACCACGTCGCCCACCGTGACCGACCAGTTGAAACCGACATTGGTCATGCCGGCGGCCAGCACCAGCAGCCACAGCCAGGGGTGCCGCAGCCAGCCGCGCCAGGCCTGCGGCAGCCAGGCCAGCAACCCCGCCAGCCCGATGACATAGATGATGGCGGTAGCCCAGAGCGGGTGCAGGCCCTGGGCTTGCAGCGCCCGAAACGGCCACCACAGCATGCCGAACACCAGCGCGTTGAACAGCAGCGCGCCGACCGCCAGTGCCCTAGCGGGCATCAGCCGTGCAGATTGTCATTGCGAGCAATCCGGATCAGGTGCTCGATCTCGGCCTTGTGCACCACGCAGTTGTGCGCGTGCCAGCGTTTGATCAGCCACATCACCCCGGCGATCACGAGGCCGAACGCCGTGATGGCACCAAAAGTCGGCAGACCCATGCCGGTGGAAAAGCTGTAGGCGGCGCCCAGGGCCAGGATGCAGGCCTGTTCATTGAAGTTTTGCACCGCAATCGATCGGCCGGCGCCCATCAGGTTGTGGCCTCGGTGCTGCAGCAGGGCGTTCATGGGTACCACCAGAAAGCCGCCCAGCGCGCCCAGCAAGATCAGAAAGGGGGCAGCCACCCAGACGTTGTCGATGAAGATCAGCATGATGATCAGCAGACCCATGACGATGCCGAGGGTGATCACGCGCGGCCCGTCTTCCAGGCGCATGCGCATCGACGCCACCACCGCGCCCACTGCCATGCCGATCGCCACCACACCCTGCAGCGCCGAGGCCTGGGTGACCGAATAACCCAGCGCGGCGGCGGCCCAGGCCAGCACGATGAAGCGCAGATTACCGGCCACACCCCAGATCAGGGTGGTGGCGGCCAGGGAAATCTGGCCGAGCCGGTCGCGCCAGAGCAGGGTGTTGCAGAGCCAGAAGTCCGGTAGCAGCGAGACCAGGCGCTTGGGCAAGGCCCGCATTTCCACCCCGGTCAGCGGGATGTGGGTGTTGAACCAGGCAGCGGCAAAGTAGATGAAGATCAGCACCAGAATGGCGGCTTCGGGTGGCGTGTCAATGCCGGTGGCAACCCAGGGCAGATCGAAACCCAGCAGCCAGGGCGCCAGCAGCGGCCCGACCAACTGGCCACCGAGCAGCACGCCCAAAATGATGGAGGCGATGGTCAGGCCCTCGATCCAGCCGTTGGCCTTGACCAGTTGCGAAGCCGGCAGCAGTTCGGTCAGGATGCCGTATTTGGCCGGCGAATAGGCCGCAGCGCCCAGGCCGACAATGGCATAGGCCATCAGCGGGTGGGTGCCGAACAGCATCAGCAGACAACCGACCACCTTGACAAAGTTGCTCAGCAGCATCACCCGGCCCTTGGGCATCGAATCGGCAAAGGCACCGACAAAGGGCGCCAGCACCACGTAAAACAAGGCGAACATCGGCACCAACGCCGCCTGCTGCCATTGGGGTGCCTGGCTGGTACGCAGCAGCTGCACGGCCGCCACAAACAGCGCGTTGTCGGCCAGCGAGCTCAGGAATTGGGCCGCCATGATGGTGAAAAAGCCGCGCTTCATGCTTTGACCGCGCACACCGTCAGGTCGCTTGCCTTGGGTTTTGTCATATGTCTCCGAGAGGTAAGGGGTTATATCACGGCCCCACAGTGTCAAAATCTCAGGGTATTTACCCCCCGGC
>JBEGOC010000238.1:0-13029 GCA_041182225.1 Pseudomonadota bacterium
GCTGTTGCGCCAACAGTTCCTCGGCCTTGAGTCGCTGCCAGGCCGGGTGGCTGCGGTCCTCCAGGGTGGCCAGCGCCACATCGGGCGCCGGATGATGCAAAAATGATAGCGAACTCTTCAATCCCCACAAGGGCTGGAGCCCGATTTTCTTCAAATATTCGGTGGGAATGGTATCGGCCAGCTCAGCGCGTGCCAGCCCGCTTTGCACCGCGCGCCGCAGGTAGGCCTGCGGCAGGCCGGCCGAAGTCGGGTAGACCGGCGTCAGCGCTTGCGGCAGTTCGCCGCTGGCCGCCTGAAACGCCGGATGCAACATCTGCCGGCCCCATAAACCGCCACGCAGTTCGCCGCGCGCCCGGATGCGCTTGCCTACCGCCAGCGCCTGCTGTTGCGACGGGTAGAAACTGAAAAACCGCAGGGTGCAGGTGTCGGAGCCGTCGTCCACCGTCACCAGCAGCTGGCGGCGCGGCCGCAACGTGACTTCGCTAGCCGTCACTGTGGCTTCGATCTGCACCAGCTCGCCATCGCGCGCCGCAGCCAGCCGGGTCAGGCGGGTTTCGTCCTCATAGCGCAAGGGCAGGTGCAGCGCCAGGTCAATGTCGCAGCGCAGACCCAGCTTGAGCAGGGCTTTTTGCGGGCCGCTCAGCGGCTTGGCTGGGCTGGGTGGCGACACGGCTGCAGACATGTTTGAATTGTGTCGCATTGGCGTGCTGCCCGACGCGAACGACGTTACTGGCAGCCCGGCACCGCCAGCCAAGTCCCGCGTGTGATCGCCGCCGGCGCGTCAGGCCTCGAAATCGACCACGCGGCGCTCCAATTGGGCCTCGGCCACAAAGGGCACGATGGCCTGGTGCAGGGGATGCACCTGATAGACCCGCAAGGCCTCCAGGCTGGCAAACTCGGCGCACAGGGCGATGTCGCTGCTGCTGTCGGTGACCACCACATTGATGCCGAGCTCTATCTGCAATAACCCGGGAATTTGACCACGCAAACTCTCCACCTTGGCTTTGATCAGCCGGGCGTTGGTCGCCTTGTCATTGCCGTGCGCGGTCTCTTTCAATCGCCAAAAAACGATGTGCTTGATCATGTCGGTTGTCCTTTGTCAAAAGCTGACCGTGTCAAAAGCTGCCCGGATAGGCACCGCCATCGGCCAGGATGTTCTGCCCGTTGATGTAGCTGGCGTGCTGGCTACAGATGAAGGCACAAATGGCACCGAATTCCTCCGCCGTTCCCAACCGCCCCGCCGGAATTGCCTTGCGGCGCCGCTCCAGCACCAACTCCAGGGTCTGACCCGGCTGTTGTGCTGCAGCTTCAACCGTCTTCCTGAGGCGATCCGTGTCAAAAGCGCCCGGCAGCAGGTTGTTGACGGTGACATTGGACTGCGCCAAGGGGCTGCGGGCGAGGCCGGCCACGAACCCGGTCAGCCCGCTGCGGGCACCGCTGCTCAGGCCCAGGTTGTCAATCGGCGCCTTGACCGTGGTGGAGGTGATGTTGATAATGCGGCCAAAGTGGCGCGCCGCCATGCCGTCCACGGTGGCCTTGATCAGCTCAATCGGGGTCAGCATGTTGGCATCCACCGCCGCGATCCAGTCGTCGCGCTGCCACTGGCGAAAGTCGCCCGGGGGCGGTCCACCCGCGTTGGTGATCACGATGTCAAAATCCGTGCCCGGGCCGTCCGGATGGGCAAACACCTGCGCGCGTCCCGTCGCCAGGGTGATGTCGGCTGCCACGCCAATGACCTGCTGTGCTGCAGGATCAACCCGCAGCGCCTGCAGTTTGTGCACGGCCTGCCGCAAGGGCGCCTCGGTCCGCGCGACCACCACCACATTGACACCCTCGCGCACCAGCGCCTCGGCACACCCATAGCCCAGGCCTTTGCTCGCGCCACACACCAAGGCCCATCGGCCCGCGATTCCCAAATCCATGAACAATCTTCCTTCGGCTAAATAAACGACCAGCCCACCTTGTTGACAGGCGCTACGACTGACGGCTCAAAGGGCTCGGCTGCTTCCCGGGGCTTGCGCTTCGGCCATCGTCGGCCAGGGCCTGCAACTGCTCGGGGCCATGAAACGGGTACAAATCCTGGGACTCCAGCGCAAGGAGGCGATCATTGATTTTGCGCAAGAAGCCAAAAGCCACCGCCTGCTCGCGCGCCGGGATGTCACGCAGCATGGCCTCATGGACACGCAAACTCAACTCGTTGCAATCGCGGGCGAGTTCCAGACCCACGGGTGTCAGGGTCACCAGCACAGAGCGGTTATCCTGCCTTGAACGGCGGCGCCTAATGAGCCTTTTCTTGTGCAAGCCTTGTAACTGGCTCGAAATGGTTGATTGAGGCAGCACCATCAAGTCACCCAATTCGCCCGTACGCAACTCTTTCTTTTCCAGAAGCAGCACCAGAATACGCGCTGAAAAATGGTTCAGGTCGTGTTCCCGGAAATGCCGGTTGCCAATGGTGGCGACGCGCGCACTGGCGACGTGCACCAAAAACGTCAAACGGTCAGCCAAGGCCACAGAGGCTGGCGAATCCACAACGGGCATCGCCGTGTTGACCACAGGTCCAGCTGCAGCCATCGCCTCGGTTGGGCTGAGTTTGGAAGGCGCAGGTGCCCGAACGGCCATGGTCAGACGGACGGAGCCGGGCCACCCGACGACGCCATGAACGAAGCGACCGTCTTGTGGAAGTGCTGGACTGCCGGCTCATTGCGACCAATCGTGAACGATTTGTTGGCGCCCGACTTCAAGCCGGCCTGGACACCGGCGCCAATGGCATAGTCTTCATCGCGCACGGCTTGCAACACGATTTGGCTGAACGCCGCTGTCGCCTGCTTTTCCGCCTCGGTGATGGGCTGCTTGGCCGCCAGTACAGACTGTCGGGTCACGGTGGTTTCGGGCGTCGGGCCGGGAAACACCTGGCTGACCAGACAATGGTCACCAAGTACGCCCGAGATCGCCAAGTTCGGGAACCCCAGGTGAATGCGGCGAATGTGCTGCTCGGGCTCCCACCCGGCCTCAGGCTGGCTTGGCAATTCGCTCAGGCTGCGCCGCCCGAACACAATGCGCTGGTGCGGCCCGTAGGTGTCGTGCAGCGTGAGGTTGCCAATGGTGAATTTGCCCACAGTGTTCACATGCACCGTGTTGTGGTGATAGGACTCCAGATAACCTTCCCAGGCCACCTTCCAGCCAGGTCCGGGAATGTCACGTTGATCGTAGAGGTACCAGCGATCCAAGTTCAGGGTGTCCAATTGGGCCGAGAAGTCGCCAAGCCATTCATCGACCTTGAAGGTTTCACCCGGCGTCAGCATGACCCAGATCAGGCCGGCGCGCTCGGCGCAAGCCAACTCGGTCAATGAATGGGTGTCGGCATTGACCGCGCCAAAGGTCGAAGCGCCGTAGAGACCCGTCAACTTGCCTTGAATGTCATATTGCCAGGCATGGTATGGGCAGACAAAACGCTCGGCCATGCCAGCGCCATGCTTACACAACTGTGCGCCCCGATGGCGGCAGGCGTTCAGAAAGGCCCGGGCCACCCCATCCGCGCCACGCACCAAAATCAGGGGCGTCTCCATGATTGTCATGGCCTTGTAGCTTTTCGGCTCTGGCAACTCCAGGCTCAGGGCCAGGGCCAGTGGCAAGTGTTTGAACAGCCGGTCAACCTCCCGGTTGTACCGATCAGGATCGGTGTAAGACTCAATCGGTTGCGTCCAGGTGTCAGCTGCCTGATCCGTTCCCTTGTTCTGGAGATGCTTTAGCGCCCGCTGGACCAGGGCCATCGATTCATTGTCAATTGCCATGCTCGCCCCTTGATGTCTCAAACCAAACCTGACGCTTCAGCCTCAGGTCCCATGGCCATGGTCGCGCTCAAATGCTTGCCAGGCGGGCAGCGACTCTGGTATGTCCGCCAACAAGTTGTTGCCGCCCATCGTCACGCGGGTTGTGCTGTTGAACACATGGGTGTAGTCCTTGGCCGGCACATAGTAGAGAAACTTCAGGACCCGCTTTTGGAACACCCAGCGGCCATCGAGTTTGCAGTATTCATCCTCATAGCGCATTGCGGACAGACTGACCTCCTTGTTCGGGCAGGTCTCGGCATGACTCAACACCAGACCGGTTGCGCGATCAGGGTTGGCTGGGTCGAAGGTCACAAAATGGTCATGGGTCCAGTGATAGCCAGGGCCCCGGATCTTGAAAATTCGGATATACATCGCGATGATCTCATCCCGACCGGTGGCTGCGAGCAACTTGCTGGGAGAGTCCAGCACAGCATCCTCCGAGAACAGCGTCTTCAGCCGCTCAATATCGTGCTCGTCACAGGCGATGGCGTAGGCACTCACCAATTCGGCAATCTCGACGCGTGCTTCCAGCATTGCAACGCGTCGCATCAGGTCTTCAAGGTTCACCATGGATCGTCTCCTGCAGTTTAAAGTTCTTCGGGCTCTGAGTGCAGCGTCGAACCCGCCCCGCGCAGGGCGAATTCGCGCGTCAGTTGCTGTCCCATGGATGGCATACGCCACCCGCCAAGCGGCTTGCGCTCGCGGGGCGGCGACAGATCCACCGAGCGTCCATCAAGGAATACCTCGGTGATGCGGCCCGGCTCACCCAAAATAGCCACATTGAGCGAAGGATCGCCATCCACCACGAGCAGATCGGCCTTCATGCCAGGTGCCACGACACCGGTTCGCCCAGCCATTTTCAGGGCGAACGCACCCGCACCGGTGGCGCAATGGATGGCCTGCAGGCTGCTCATGCCGAAGTAGCGCATGAACACCTCCATCTCGCGGTAATGCCAATGGCCATAGGGCACCATGGAAAAACCCGCCTCGCTGCCCGTCAACAAGGGCACGCCGGCAGCCACCAGCTGGCGCATGGTGTCTACCGAATCCGTGATTTCACGCTCAAACAAAGCGATCAACGCAGGGTCCGTGCCCAGGCGGTGACCGAAGTCCACCATATTGGCTTGAAAGGTCAACGCGGGGCACACCGGGATCTTGCGCTCAATCACCTGCGCCAGGGCTCGCTCATCCATGCCCGTGCCATGAAAGATCAGGTCGATGCCTGCCTTGGCAGCGCGGTAGGTTGACAAGCTGCCACGACAGTGACCCATCACCGGCACACCCAGATCGTGGGCGAGCTCACAAATCAGGTCCAGTTCCTCTTGCGTCCAACTGCACTGCTCACCCAAATGCGCGTAGCGTGGGACCACCCCTGAAACATGGACCTTGATCCAATCCGCGCCTACTTTCACCTGGCGCCGCACCTCAGCCACGATCTCGTCCTTGCCTTGCACTGACTTGTAGTAACCGGTGATGCCGGTGTCATTGATCAGGCGCCCCGCCGTGCCGCCCACTGCCGTGATCAAGGCATAGCAGCCACAGGAGATCCTGGGTGCCTCGATCAGCCCCGCCTCGGCGGCATCCCGCACATCCACCATATTCTCGAAGACGGAATCCGGGTCAAGAATGCCGGTAACGCCGGCGCGCAGCAGTTTTTTAGCGTTGTACGCGGCCGCCAGCGCCGACAGGGCGTTGCGCCGTTGGTAGAAAAGTTCCGGATTGGAGGCAGCATCGTCAAACGAAAGGTGGCAGTGGGCGTCAATCAGACCGGGCATCAGTGTCTTGCCGGTCAGATCGACACGCCGGGCATGCTGAAGGTGGCCGACCCGCTGCACAGCCTCATCGCCAAGGGCAGCGATGTGATCAGATTCGATCAGCACGGCCGCCCTGAACGGGGGTCTCCCGTTGCCATCAATAAGCAGCGCATTTTCGAGAAGCGTTGCCTGACTCATGGCGTCACCCTTTGCCCAACCGGAGCCCTGTTGCCCATGACATCAGGCCCTCAAGAGTTTGCGGGCATTGACAGCGAGTTGGGGCGCAATGACATCCGCGCCGGCCGCCTTGTCCGCGTCAGGCTCGTCCCATCCCGCAAAATTGGTGCCATAGACCAGGTGGTCGCCACCGACCACTGCTGTCAACAAGGACATGATCTGGGGATGGTCGACGTGGGTGTCGAACCAAAGCCGTTTCAACCGTTGCTCGAAGGCCCCTTCAGCCCGCAAGGCTGCGGGCGACCAAGGCCGCTTGCGCGCGCCTTTGGCCATCCGGCCGACCAGCAGTGCCGTGCCACCGCCACCATGGCTCACACAGACATCCAGACCCGGATGCCGATCCAGCACGCCACCATAGATCAGGGTCGCCACGGCCAAGGTCTCCTGCGCCGCGAATCCGGCAATGATGTCCAACTCAAATCGCTTCAACGCCGGATCGCCAGCCGGGCCGTCGATACCGGCTGGTCCAGGGTGGATGAACATGGGCACATTCAGCCGGACCGCCTCCGCGTACAACACGTCCATGGTCGAATCATCCAGGGACTGGGGCGCATCGGTGCCGAACGAGGCGCCGATCAAACCGAGCTCCGTGACCGCGCGTCGCAACTCAGCAGCAGCTTCGGCAGGCGACTGCAGAGGGAGCGCAGCGAGCCCGGCAAGCCTGTCAGGATGCTGCTGCACAACGGCTGCCAGCGCGTCGTTGTGAACCCGACAGAACCGGACCGCCTGCTCGACCGGAATGAAATGCAGGTAGGTCAAGGGGTTGGGTGAGACCACCTGGAAGTCGATGTTGCGCTCCGCCATACGGCGTAAGCGGACATCAACATCCATGAAGGGACTGCCAACGTACTTGACGCCATTGAGTCGATAGTTCTTCCCAACCTGGAAGAAGGGCGAACCGTCCGGGTTGCTCCCCATGAAGGGCCCGTAATCACCCGCCGCGCCGATCGTCTTCTCCAGCACGATATGCGCATGCAGATCCACGACCTTGGCAACCGACAGCGCCGACTTTTTCATATTCTCTCAACCTTGAATCAAAAGCAGCGACAAATACCGGGCAAGCACCCTTGTGCAGAAAATCCGGCAGTGATACGATTTCATTTATATCAAAAAAAATTGGATCGGTTTCGTTGAATGTACTCGTCCGTGCAATTTCAGTCAATAGCCCGGGCCAATCGCCTGATTGCCCGAAGACAGCGCGCCTCAACCCATCCCTCACCTTGAAAGTCTCCTGATGAAGCATGCATTTGTAACCGGTGGTGGTGGCGACATTGGTGCGGCCATTGGCGCCCAAGCTCTGGCGGCGGGCTACCAGGTGGTCTTGGTCGACCAGGATGGCGTCCGTGCGCAGCAGCAGGCTGCTGGATTGAAGGGCGCGATCGGCCTGCCCTGCGATGTGACGGATGAGACCTCGGTGGAGGCGGCGCTTGACCGCGCCAGAGAGGCTTTCGGCGGCGCACCCGATCTCGTCGTCAACTGCGCCGGCATTGCCCGGTTTGCACCCTTGATGGACCAGTCGCTGGCGGACTTTCGTCGTGTTCTGGATGTCAATTTGGTCAGTGGCTTCATCGTCGGGCGTGCCGCAGCAAGGCGCATGGCCGAACGCGGTTCGGGCTGTATCGTCAACATCACCTCCATCAATGGGGTGACGCCGGCCCCCAACAGCGGCGCCTACCCAGCTTCAAAGTCCGGTTTGGCCAAATTGACCGAACTGATGGCTGTCGAGTGGGGGCCCTTAGGTCTGCGCATCAATGCCGTGGCGCCAGGCTTCATCGACGCAGGTCTGTCCGCGCCATTTTTTGCCAACCAGTCCGTGCGAAACCTGCGGGAAAAAGCGGTTCCGATTCGGCGCCTCGGGCAATCGGAGGACATCGCGCATGCCGTGATGTTTCTGGCTTCGGATGCGGCCAGCTACATCAACGGCCATGAACTGGTCGTGGATGGCGGCGCATCCCGAGCCCTGCTGGCCCTGCTGCCGAGAGAGGCGCCAAGCCAATGATCAACATGGCGAGACCGGCGCCTGACACCGCGCATTCGAGCCTGAATGGGAGCACATCAGCATGATTCTCCAACAACTGCTCAATGGCCTCATTGTCGGGGGGGTCTACGCCCTGTTCGCCATCGGCTTCACGCTGGTTTTTGGTATCCACCAGGTGCTGAACCTGGCACATGGCGCAGTCTTCATGACGGGGGCGTTCATCGCACTTTATGCGGTGCTGGGCGGCTGGCCACTGTGGGTGGGCTTCCTGCTGGCCATGCTGGGCAGCGGCCTGCTCTCGGTACTGATCGAGTTCGGCGCATTTCGCAAGCTTCGCAAAAGTGGACCGCTTGAGCTCGAATTTGGCGCCATCATCACCTCCATCGGTGCCGGGTTGGCGATCATGGCCGTGGCGCAAAAGATCTCCAACACCCAGATCATGCGCTTCCCGTTCGAGACCATGCCGATCGTGATTTTCGAGTTTTTTGGTCTGCGAGTTTCGGCCTTGCAGCTGATCATGGCCGCCTGCGCAGCCATTTTGGTGGTGGGCATCACAGCCTACCTCTACCGCACCGCTTTCGGGCGCCAGGTTCGGGCCGTGGCCGGTAACGAGCGGGCCGCAACTCTGGTCGGCGTCAATCCAAATTTTGTGTATTTCCAGACCTTCTTCATGTCCGGTGCGCTTGCCGGCGCCGCAGGGGTACTGGTCGGCCTGGCTTTCAACAGCATCCACTTCGTGATGGGTGAGCCTTACCTGCTACGCGGCTTCGTCGTGGTGATTCTCGGCGGCTTGGGCAGCATTCCCGGCGCGTTACTGGCCGGCTTGCTGCTGGGCATGATGCAGACACTGACGGTGGCCTTTCTGCCCTCGGGTCTGACAGACACCATCATTTTTTCCTTGCTCTTCCTGATTTTGCTGTTCCGGCCCCACGGCCTGCTCGGCAAACCGGAAGCTGGCGCCATGCGGGGACGCTGATGCTGCAACTATTTATCGCCTACCAGCCCCTGATCGATTTGTTTCTGCTGCACTCGGGTCTGGCGCTGGCCCAATACCTGGTGCTGCGGGCTGGCGTGTTCTCCATCGCCAACGCCGGACTGACAGCCATCGGGGCCTATCTGGCCGCCGGGCTGACGCTCAAGGCGGGTTGGCCTCCGGCACTGACCATGGTGTTGGGTGCCATGGCGGGGATGCTTGTGTCGATGCTGCTGTCCCTGCCCCTGGCGCGCTTGCGCGGCGTCTACCAGGCAATCGCCACGCTCGCTTTCGTCCAAGTGGTGTTGTCGCTGAACGTCTACTCCGAAAGCCTGACCGGTGGTGCGATGGGCATGAATGGCATCCCCAAGGTGGTATCCACCTGGACACTCCTGATCGCTCTTGCTGGCACGCTCTATATCGTCTGGGCCATCAACCAGACCCGGTTGGGGCGCGCCTTCGATGCGATCCGGCAAGATGAGACCGTTGCCGCCTCGCTCGGCACCTCGGTGCGCTACTACCAGACGGTGGCCTTCGCGCTATCAGGCGGCATTGCCGGTTTTTATGGCGGACTTGAAGCTTTTCACTCCTACTCGATTGAACCCAGCCGGTTCGGCTTCGAATTTGTCGTGGCCATCCTGTCCTACGTGGTGCTGGGGGGCCGCCGGTCAATCTGGGGGCCAGTGGTGGGCACCGCCGTGCTACTGGCCTTGCCCGAGCTGGCACGGCCACTGGCTGACTACCGAACCTTGGTCTATGGCCTGATCATGGTGCTGGTCATGGGCTACCTGCCGCGCGGCGTCTACGACACATTTGTGGAATATCTGTACCGGCGCCGCATTGCCCGAATGGACCGTGCCCAGATGGCCAGCAAAAACGGAGGCGTGTCGTGAGCACACTCGTTCTGGACCAGGTGTCCAAACATTTTGGCGGGGTCGTGGCCGCCGACAAGGTCTCGATGCAGATCCCGCCCGGGCGCATTACCGGGCTGATCGGGCCCAACGGCGCCGGCAAGTCCACCATCGTCAACCTCATCACAGGCATGATGTCACTCACTGCCGGCACGGTTCGCCTCGGTGATCGCGACCTGACCACGACCTCGCCGCATGAGATCAGCCGAGCCGGGCTGGCCCGTACCTTCCAGAATATCCGTCTGTTCAAGGAAGCGCCCGCCATCGACAATGTGATGGGGGGATTCCACCGGCATGAAACCAGCTCCTTGCTGGCCAGCATCTTCGCACTGCCCTCGGCCCGGGCTGAGACGCGCCGCATTCGGCATCAGGCGGGCGAGTTGCTGGAACGCTTCAACATGACGCGCTACGCCAGTTTTCCGGCGGGCGGTCTCGCCTATGGTCACCAGCGGCGCGTCGAGTTCATGCGCGCCCTGGCCTCGAAACCAACCGTGTTGCTTCTGGACGAACCCGTGGCGGGCATGAATGACGTCGAAGCCAATGAGTTGGGCGTCATCTTCAAGCAGCTCGCGGCTGAAGGCATGGCGGTGCTCCTGATCGAGCACAACATGAGGTTTGTGACCCGGCTGTGTGAATACGTCTATGTACTGGATGGGGGCCGCCTGATCGCTGAAGGCGAACCTCAAAAAGTCATCGCTGACCCGGCGGTCGTTGCCGCCTATCTGGGCGCCTGAGCAAAGAATCACCATGCTTGAAATCACGGATCTCTCAGCCAATTACAGCGGCATTCAGGCACTTCGTGGCGTCAGCCTGTCGGTCCAGCAAGGGGAGATGGTCGCCTTGATCGGCCCGAATGGCGCGGGCAAGTCCACCCTTCTCAACTGCGTCAGCGCCCAGGTGCTGCCCGCCTCAGGCTCGATCAAGCTCGACGGCAAAGAAATGATCGGACAAAACGCCTGGGCGGTCTCGCGCGCCGGCCTGCTGCAAGTGCCTGAAGGCCGCCAAGTGTTTGCCGAAATGACGGTGCTCGAAAATCTTCAGCTCGGCGGAACAGCCCTAAGCTCGCGCGCCGCCACCTACCCGCTCAAGCGCGTGCTCACGCTCTTCCCCATTCTTGACGAGCGCCGTCAGCAGTTGGCGGGTTCACTCTCAGGCGGGCAGCAGCAAATGCTGGCCATCGGACGGGCACTGATGGGTGGGCCGCGCCTGCTGCTGCTGGACGAACCCAGCCTGGGTTTGGCACCGTTGGTCGTCAAGCAGGTCTTCGCCACGCTGAGGGCCCTTAATCAAGAGGGCCTGACCATTCTGCTGATCGAACAGAACGCGAAACAGGCACTGGAAGTCACCAGCCGAGCCTATGTGATTGAGCAGGGCCGAATCGTCCATGCAGGGCCAAGCAGCGAGTTGGCCAACGATCCGGAGATTGAGGCGCATTACCTGGGCCAAGGCGGCTCGAACGATTGAATTTCTTTTTTCATTTTTCACAACAGGAGACCACCATGAAACCCACGCTCTCGCTTCTGGCAGCATCCAGTTTTGCCATGCTCGCCACCGTTTCGACCGCACACGCCCAGGAAGTCAAGCTCGGCGTTGTGATGTCCAATACGGGCACTTACGCGTTCGTCGGCGCGCCGGTGATCAATGCCATTCGAATGGCCTTCGACGAGATGCAGGCCAGCAATTACTTCGGCTCCACCAAGGTCACGCTGCTGGTGGAGGACAACCGCTCCAACACCCAGGAAGCCCTGGCCTTATTGACCCGCATGGCCACTCGCGACAACGCCGTGATGGTGATCGGGCCCGTGGCCACCGGCGAAGCGATGGCTGCCGCCCCGGTGGCCAACGAGCTCAAAATTCCCATCTTCACCACGGCCACTTCGCCGGCGGTGCTGAAACCCGGCCCTTGGGTCTTCAAAGTGACCGAGACAGCCGATCAGTACATGACGCTTCTCGGCGAGCATAT
Organism: Pseudomonadota bacterium; assembly: GCA_041182225.1. Lineage (GTDB taxonomy): Bacteria > Pseudomonadota > Gammaproteobacteria > Burkholderiales > Burkholderiaceae_C > Rhodoferax. The sequence goes on from JBEGOC010000238.1 coordinate 11,647, forward strand.
CGCCCAAAAACGCAAGCCCAAAAACTGCTTCAACGTCACGATTCGTGACAACGAGGGTTATATCCTTCAAAACAATGTTTTCAGGGACTCCATCAAAAAGGGGGGTGTAGGCATCGCTGGGGAGGAGTCGATTTTGTCCGCCGACACCGATTTCACGGCACTGGCCACAAAAATCGTCAACAGCAAAGCTGACTGTCTGTTCCTGTCCACCCCACCGGAACAGGGCGCCAACATCATCCTGCAAGCCAGGCAGGCCGGGATGCCTGCGAATACCCTGTTGGTAGGCAATACCGGAATGGGCGCGAACTTCGTCAAGGCTGGTGGTTCCGCAGTTGACGGCACTGTTTTTTCAGCTGAGTCCGTACCAACAGGTGTCAATGATCTGGCAAAGACGTTTATTGCAAACTACACCAAACGCTACAACGTGGCACCTGACTCCTGGGCCATGGTCGGCTACTCCATGGGACTGATTGCAGCCAATGCCATCAAGGCTGCCGGCCCCAATCCAACCCGCGACAAGGTCCGGGAGGCCATGCTGGCGACAAAAAATCTGCCGGTGGTCATTGGACGTGGTACCTGGTCCATTGCAGATCCAGTCACTCGCATCCCGACCTTTGGGTACGCCGTCCTGAAAATTCAGGGTGGCAAGTTTGTCGAAGACAAATAGGTTTTCAGGGATGTAGCAAGCCGCTCGCCTTTGGTCGGCGGCCTCTAAGCGCACCATCTCGATGCCTTTTGACAACCACATTTTTTGAAGGAGCAACAGATGCGCGACGTAAAGGGGATGTCAGTGCTCATCACGGGCGGCGGCTCTGGCATTGGCGAGGGTACGGCCCGGCTGTTTGCTGCACGCGGCGCCAAGGTAACGATCAGCGGTCGGCGCCGCGACAAGATCGAGGCGGTTGCCGCCTCGATCGGTGACGCCTGCCGTGCTGTCGTGGGCGATGTGACGGTTCAAGCCGACCGCGAGGCCATGCTGCAAGCGGCGGTGGCGCATGGCGGCAAGTTGGATGTGCTCGTGAACAATGCGGCCAACATGTACCGGCAGGCGGTTGCCGAATACACCGAGCAGGTCCTGCAAGACGCTTTCAACACCAACGTCATCTCCGGGATGATGCTGTCCAGCATGGCCGTGCCGCTACTGGAAAAAACTCAGGGTGCCATTATTTTCCTGGGCTCCATTCACAATCGGCGCGCTTACCCCGGTGCGTCGCCTTACGCAACCACCAAGGCGGCCGTAGAGGGTTTGTCACGCGTCATGGCGGCAGAACTCGGGCGGCGTCAAATCCGGGTGGCTTGTGTCTTGCCCGGCGCAGTCAGCACGGAGATCAATCTGCGCGCGGGGCTCTTCACAGCCGCCCAGGCGGACGAGCGTTATGCCGC
>JBEGOC010000239.1:0-6714 GCA_041182225.1 Pseudomonadota bacterium
CATGCGCCTTGGCCGCCAGCGAAAACAAGGCCAACAGGGTGCCGTCCGGGTTTTGCCGGGTGTAATGACTCAAATGTTTCTGCAGCGTCTCCAGCCGGTCCAGAAAGGTCAGCGGGTTGGACCCGTGCAGCAGCGTGTGTACCTGCTCCTGCAAATTGAGCCAGTCTGCGTCGCCTCGGGTCTCTAGCCCGGTCTCCGTTGGGGGCTTCATGTCGGCCAGCCGGGTGTTGGCAATTTCGCGGATCTCGCGGTTGTCTTGCACCATGTCGTGCAGCTTTTTGACAAAGGCGCGCTGGTAACGCTCAAATTCGGCAATGTCGACCAGCAGCTTGTCGCGCTGGCCGATCATCAGCTCAAGCTCTTTGGCGTTCTTCACCACAAACCCCCGGTCGGCCACCAAAAAGCCGGCTTCATCCCACAACGGGTAAGGCAGCGGCTGACCGATCTTGATGCTGTCGAAATCGATGCTGATGCGTTTCATGTGCCTTGGGATTATGCGCCCGCCATGAGGCCCGACACAGCGCAAGCATACCGCACCAGTCCGGCCTGCTAGCATTGCAGCAATGACCGATTCCACCGCCATTTCCGCCCTTGTCGGCAAGATCTGCGATCCGCGTGACCTGCCCCTACGCTTGGCCACCCTGCCGCGGCCGCTGGTGTTCACCAACGGGGTGTTTGATGTGCTGCACCGTGGCCACGTCCAGTACCTCGCGCAGGCGCGGGCCCTGGGCGCCAGCCTGTTGGTGGCGATCAATTCCGACGCTTCGGCGCGCCGCCTGGGCAAGGGGCCGGACCGGCCGCTCAACCCGGAGGACGACCGCGCCGTGGTGATGGCCGCGCTGGCCTCGACCAGCCTGGTGACCTGGTTTGACGAGGATACGCCGCTGCAACTGATCACCCAGGTGCGGCCGGACATCCTGGTCAAGGGCGGCGACTATGACATGCAGACCCTGGCCGAGACCCGGGTGGTCGAGGCCTACGGCGGGCGGGCGCTGGCCCTGCCCTTTGTCAGCGGCTACTCCACCACCGCGCTGGTGCGCAAAATCCGCCAATAGCGGGGCTTAGCGCGGTGTCATCCCGGCGTGGCCGGCGCCGCTGGCGCCGCCGCAGTCGCCGGAGTCGCATTTGGCGTGCGCCGCAACCAGCGCGACAGCCGGCCCAGCAGGTGCGACAGGTCGTCGATGTAGGTAAACACCGCCGGCACCACCAGCAGACTCAGCAGGGTGGAGGTGATCAGGCCGCCGATCACGGCAATCGCCATGGGTGAGCGGAAGCTCGGGTCGGCACCCCAGCCCAGTGCCAGCGGCATCATGCCGGCGCCCATGGCGATGGTGGTCATCACGATGGGCCGGCTGCGTTTGTGGCAGGCATCGACCAGCGCCTCAAAACGGGCCATCCCGGCCTGGCGCGCCAGAATGGCGTAGTCGACCAGCAGAATCGAGTTCTTGGTGACGATGCCCATCAGCATGATCAGTCCGATCATGGAGGGCATGGACAGGGCGCGCCCGGTCAGCAGCAGCGCCACAAAGGCGCCGCCCATGCTCAGCGGCAGCGCCGCCAGAATGGTGACGGGTTGCATGAAATCCTTGAACAGCAGCACCAGCACACCGTAGATGCACAGCACGCCAATCAGCATGGCGATGCCAAAGCTGGCAAACAGCGCCTGCATCTCCTGCGCGTCGCCAAGCTCGGCGATCTTCACCCCCGGGGGCAGGTTTTTCAGGCTGGGTAGGGCGCGGGCCTCGGTGTTGACCTCGCCCAGCTGGCGGCTGCCCAACTCGACGTCAAAGGTGACGTTGCGGCTGCGGTTGAGCCGGTCGATCTGGGCCGGCCCGCTGTCCATGCTGATGCTGGCCACATGGCCCAGCGGCACCGGACCATGGCGCCCGGGCACGGTCAGCCGCGCCAGCGCCGCCAGGTCGGCGCGCACCGCATCCGGCAGCTTGACCCGGATCGGCACCTGCCGCTCCGACAGATTGAGTTTGGACAGGCTGGTGTCGTAATCGCCGGCAGTGGCGACCCGCACCGTCTCGCCGATGGCGGCGGCGGTCACCCCGAGGTCGGCGGCGCGCGCCGGGTCGGGCCGCACGATGATCTCAGGCCGCACCAGCGAGGCGCTGGACTGCACGTTGCCCACGCCCTTGAGGCCGCGCAGCTCGCGCTCCACCAACTGCGCCGTGGCCAGCAGCGCCACCGGGTCCTCGCTTTGCAGCACCAGCTGCATCTTGACGCCGGTGTCGGGCGGGCCGACGGTGAAGCGAGCACCCGCCACATCGCTGAGTTTGCGCCGCAAGTCGGCTTCGATGGCGGCCATGGAGGTGCTGCGTTCGTCGCGGTGGCTGGTGCTCAGGGTCAGCACGGCGCGTCGGGCTTCGGCCGCTGCGCCAGGGGCAAAGGCGTCGCCGCTGGAGCCGCCGCCAATGGAGCTGAACACGCTTTTGACCTCGGGCAGGGTCATGGCCGCCAGTCGGGCCAGCTCGGCCACGGCCCGGGTTTCCGCCAGGGTGCTGCCTGGCGGCAGTTCGAGCGTGATCTGGGTCTGGCCGCGGTCGGCCGCCGGCACAAAGCCGGTCGGCAGCAGCGGCACCAGGGCGATCGAGCCAACAAAGAACAGGGCCGAGCCAAGCATGGTCAGGCCACGGTGGCGCAGGCACCAGCGCATGGTGGTCATGTAGCGTGCCATCAGCCAGCCGTCGGCCGGCTCGGCGCGCGGCACGGCCACACCGCCTACCGGCGCTGGCGGCGCGTGCGGCTTGAGCAGGTAGGCCGCCATCATGGGCGTCAGCAGCCGGGCCACCATCAGTGAGGCCAGGATCGCCAGCACCGCCGTCCAGCCAAACTGCTTGAAGAACAGGCCCGGCACGCCGCCCATGAAGGCGGTCGGTAAAAACACCGCCACCAGCGCCAGGGTGGTGGCAATCACGGCCATGCCGATCTCGTCGGCTGCTTCCATCGCTGCCTGATAGGGACTTTTACCCATGCGAAGGTGCCGTTCGATGTTCTCGATCTCGACAATGGCGTCATCGACCAGCACCCCCACCACCAGCGCCAGCGACAGCAGCGTGACGGTGTTGAGGGTGTAACCAAAGTACTGCAGGCCCAGAAACGTCGGTATCACCGACAGCGGCAGTGCGGCGGCTGCCACCAGGGTGGCGCGCCAGTCGCGCAGAAACCACCACACCACCAGCACCGCCAGCAATGCGCCTTCGTACAACAGCTCCATCGAGCCGCGGAAGTTCTCGGCCACCGGGGCGGCGTTGTCGATCGCCTGCGTCAGCCGGATTTGCGGGAAGCGGCCCTGCAGCTCGGCCACCGCCAGCCGCACGCCGTTGGCCACGGTGACCTCGCTGGCCCCCTTGGTGCGAAACACCTCAAACCCTACCACTTCCTTGCCATCCAGCGTGGCCAGCGCGCGCGGCTCAGCCACCGTGTCCAGCACGCGCGCCACATCGCCGAGCCGGATCTGGCGGCCATCGGCCAGGCTGATCTCGAGTTGGGCCAGCTCAGCGGCGGTCTTGACCGTGCCGATGGTGCGCACCGACTGCTCGGCGCCGCTGACATCGCCGCGTCCGCCCGGCGCCTCCTGTTGGACCAGCCGCAGCCGGCGCGACACGTCGACGGCCGACACCTGCAGCGCTGCCATGCGCGCCGCGTCGAGTTCGATCCGCACCTCGCGGGTGACACCGCCCATGCGCTTGACGGCGCCCACGCCCGGCACCGCCAGCAGCCGCTTGGCTACCGTGTTGTCGACGAACCAGCTCAGGTCCTGCGTGTCGAGCAGGCTGCCACTGCTGCCCGAGACGGCTGCCGCTGCGGCGGTGAAGGTCAGCACCACGCGCCCGGCGGTCGAAGCCTTGGTCACCGCAGGGTCACGCAGTTCGGCCGGCAGGTCGGCGCGCACCCGCGCCACCGCGTCGCGCACATCGTTCACTGCCTCGGCGATCGGCTTCTCCAGGATGAACTCGACCGTCACCTGCACCTCGCCATCCAGCACCTTGGTGTAGATGTTTTTCACGCCCTGCAGCGTGGCCACCGAGTTCTCCAGCTTGCGGGCAACCTCGGTCTCGAGCTGGGCCGGTGCCGCGCCGGCGAGTGAGGCGCTGATGGTGACAATCGGCAGCTCGATGTCGGGAAAATCCTGCACCACGCTGCCGCGGTAGGCCAGCAGGCCGGCCAGCGTCAGCAGCACGAACAGCAGAACAGCCGGCACCGGGTTCTTGATCGAGAGCGAGGAGAAGTTCATACTTGCTCCTTATTTTGTAGCAACGGCGTCAGGTTTGGCAAGGGCTGAGGCCGGATTTGTTGCAGAACCCGGGGCCACCTTGACCAGGTCGCCATCGTTCAGGAAGCCGGCGCCGCTGGCCACCAGCAGCGCTTCGGCGCCCACGCCGTCCAGCAGCTCGACGCGTTCGCCGATCCGCCGGCCGGTCTGCACCTTGAGCTGGCTCACACGTTGGTCCGGGTTGAGCCGGAACACATAGCTGAAACCATCGCGCACCACCACCGCCTGCTGCGGCACCGTCAGCCCTGACGAGGTGCCGAGGGCAAACTCGCCGCGCGCAAACATGCCGGCTTTGAAGCTACTGGCGCTGCCGCTCTGGCTCGGCAGATCAACATACACCAGACCGGAGCGGGTTTGTGGGTCGACGGTGGGCGCCACCATGCGCACCCGGCCTGTGACCTGGGCGCCGCTGGCGGCCAGCACGGTCACGGCGGTGCCCGGACGCAGGCGCGCCAGCTCGGCCGAGCGGACCTCGGCGCGCCACTCCCGCCGGCCCAGGCGGATCAGCCGGAACAACTCGCTGCCGGCGCCCACCACGGCACCGACCGTGGCCAGGCGTGCCGAGATCACGCCGCCGTCTGGCGCCCGCACCTCGGCGTGCTGCAGGCGCAGCTGCTGCGCGGCCAGCCCCGCCTTGACCGATTCGACCCGCGCCTTGGCGGTTTGCTCGGCGGTCAGGTACTGGTTGATCTGCTGGCCGCTGAAGACGCCGGTGTTGATCAGGGTACGCACCCGGTCGGCGTTGGCGCTGGCCTCCTGCGCGCTGGCGCTGGCCTCGGTCACTGCAGCCCGCGCCTGTGCCACCTCGGCCTGCACGCCCTCGGTGGCAAAGCGGGCCAGCACCTGGCCGCGCTGCACCACGTCGCCGACGTTGACCAGTACCTCGGCCAGACGCAGGCCGCCGATTTCGGCACCGACGCTGGCTTCCTGCCAGGCGGCCACATTGCCGTTGGCGCTCAGTTTGATCGGCAGGGCACTCGCTTCGGCCCGGGTGCTGGTCACGGTCAGGGCGGGCCGCGCGGCTACCGGTGCCGGCGCGGTCGCGACCGGGGGCGCGGCTTTCGGTCGGGTCAGCCAGTAGACGCCGCCGCCGACGGCGGCCACAAGGGCCAGGGCAAGCAACAGCAAGGGGACAGGTTTGAGAGTACGCATAGGGTTCAGGGTGTTCCGGCGGGGTGGTGGTCGGGCGACGCGTGATGGCGGCAGTGCCGTCAGCGCGTTGGACCCGCTCCAGGCAGGTCGGCAAACGGCGTGACGCCCATTCCGCGCGGGCGCGCTGGCCCGCTGAAAATCGAATCACAGAAGTCTAGCAGTGTGTGCCAGTCGGCCGGGCTGTGATCGTGGCCGCCCGGGCGTGTGGCAAGGGCAATGCGCCCGGGTACGCCGAGCAGGGCGTAAACCGCTTGCGCCGCCAGGTGTGTGACCTGGCTGCCAGCCGGGTTGGCCCAGGTATCGTCCAGCGCCTCGGTGGTCAGCAGCGCGCGTGGTGCGATCAGGGCCTTCAAGAAATGCTGGTCAAAGGGCAGGGCTGCCACCCGGTCGGCATAGTCGGCCATGCCTGGTGCCAGCCAATGGGGAAAGGCGCGCGTGAGGTCGGCCAGTGATTCGGCGCCGACGTCGCCCAGACGCCAGCAGCCGGCGCCGCCGGCGCCCGACATATTGGCGCTGGACAGGGCGATGCGTTCATCGGTCGCGCCGGCCAGCAAAGCAGCCTTGCCGCCGCGTGAGTGGCCGACCACGGCGATCCGCTGCGGGTCGATCCGGCCCAGTGCGGGGGACGGGGCCGCTTGGCAGAGTTGTAACAGCGCATCAATGGCCCGGCGGCGGTCCGGCACCCCATGCGGCGCTGGCGGGTCCGGCGCGATCTCCACCCGGTTGAACTGGGCGAACACCAGACCGCGCGCCAGCACGGTGGCAATCACCTCGTCGCTGGCGTGATGCCAGCAGCCGTCGCCGTGCAGCAACACCGGGCAGGGGTCGGTGCCAGCCGGTACCAACACCCGCAGCGCGAAACTGCCCATGCCGAGCGGCCGGACCCGGCAGGACAGCAGGTGTGCACCGCCGAACTGCCGCACCGCGGCTGCATGCAGCAACTCGCAGTCGGTCCAGCCCGGTCTCGGTGGCAGCGGCCCGTAGGCCAGGGGCAGCAGGTGGGCGGCAACTTCCGCGCGTCGCGCCGGCCATTGGTCGGGTCGGTCGATGCGGGTGCCGCAGTCCGCGCGCAGCAACTCGGGCAGCAGGTCAGCGGGCGCGGCGGTCTCCTTGGGGACGGCAGAACAAGACATGGGCGCTTGGCTTGGTGAAAACCATGAGTGTGCCAGCCGCGTTTTGCCCTACGATACTCCGCTGTCTTTTCCCCACTTTTTGAAAGCCGAGCCATGACCCATCCTATTTCGAAAACCTCCATCGCTGCGGCCGTGGCCGCTGTTCTC
>JBEGOC010000240.1:0-4109 GCA_041182225.1 Pseudomonadota bacterium
GCCCGGTCAAGGCTGGACAGCTTCATGGCCGACCCAGCCAAGCATCTGCGCCATGGCGTCAAGGTCTTGCTCAAGTTCAAGCTGCTCGAATTGCAGACCATAGACACCGACGCCCTGATCCGCTGGGCCCGCACCACGCCCTACTTCGCCCGGATTTACCAGCAGCACTTCGCCAGCCTGGAGTTTTCCAGCTGGGTCGACGACTTGCTGGACGACCTGGTGCGCGCCCGGGCGGCCGCACGGGTGGATGGGGTAGTGCACAACGTCGGCTAGCCCATCTGGTACAGCCAGACCGGCCGGCCCTGCGCGCCCTCAAGCCGGCCACTCGGCGGCACACCGTCCACCGCAAACTCCAGGCTGACCAGCCAGCCACCGGGCGGCAGCTCGGCGCGGGCTTTGGCCAGCGCGCGCGCCATGCTCTCGGGCCGCTGGAACAGGTAAACCAGCTGATAGCCCGACCAGTCCGCACGCCAGATGTCACCCTGGGTTACCTGCGCCCAGGGGCAGCGCCACGCGCACAGCAGACGCAGGGGCCTGCTCCATTCCAGGCCATGCAGCTCGGCCAGCGGGTAAGCGCGGCGCAGCGCCTGCAGGCCCTGGCCCAGACCACAGCCGGCGTCGAGCACGCGGGCGCCGGGCGGCAGGGGCGCGACATCGGGCAGATCATCCAGCGCCCCCTCGGGTGTGGGAAACAGCGGCGCGTCGCGCCAAGCATTGAGCGGATAGACCAACAGCAAAAGTGCCAGCGGCAGCAGCCAGGCCCAGGCCGGTAGCGTCAGCATGCCCGACAACGACAGCGACAGCGGAAACCCCAGGCCAATCAGGGCGCGCCGCCACCCACTGCCACCCCAGACGCTGCCGAGCGCGCCCACCAAGGTGCCGCCCAGCACGGCCAGCAGCACCGGGGCGCCCACAGCACGCAACCCCAGAAACAAGACCCAAGCCGCGCCCCAGGCCAGCAGGGCCGGCAGCGGCCAGCGCAGAGTCACGCCGCGCCGTTCCCGCGCAGACGATCGATCAGGCCGTTAAGCGCATCGAGCGAGCCAAACTGGATGCTGAGCTCACCCATCTCTTCCAGGCGGCCGGCGCGCTTCACGCGCTTTTTCACGCGCACTTCAACTTGGGCAGCCAGCAGATCGGACAACTCCTCCTCCACCCGTTTGAGGTCGCGCGACTTCTCTCTTTTGGGTTTGGTCGAGGTCAGGGTGAACTCGGCACTGAGCTTTTTCACCAGGCTCTCGGCCTCGCGCACCGACATCTTGCGCGCGCTGATCTGGCTGGCGGCCGTGATCTGGGTGGCGCGGTCCAGGACCAGCAGCGCGCGCGCGTGGCCCATGTCCAGGTCACCCGCCATCAGCATGGTCTGCACCGGCTCGGCCAGGTTGAGCAGGCGCAGCAGGTTGGAGGCCGCGCTGCGCGAGCGCCCCACCGCTTGGGCCGCCAGTTCGTGAGTGAGCCCAAACTCTTTGGTCAGGCGTTGCAGGCCTTGAGCCTCCTCCAGGGGGTTGAGGTCTTCGCGCTGGATGTTCTCGATCAGGGCCATGGCGGCGGCGGCCTCATTGGGCACATCGCGCACCAGCACCGGCACGCTGTCGAGGCCGGCAAGCCGCGCCGCGCGGAACCGCCGTTCGCCAGCAATGATCTCGTACAGGCCCTGGTTGGCGCCTTCCTTGAGCTGGCGCACCAGGATCGGCTGCATGATGCCCTGCGCCTTGATCGATTCCGCCAACTCGTACAAGGCGCCTTCGTCCATGTGGGTGCGCGGCTGGTACATGCCTGGCACCAGATCGACCAGGCGCAGTGAGGCCGGCAGGCCCGGGCTGACGCTGCTGGCAGCCGAGTCATCGGCGGCGTTTTCGCTGACCTTGGGGCCGAGCAAAGCCTCCAGGCCACGGCCCAGACCCTTGAGTTTTTTAGTTGCCATGGGCACTGTCCTTGTCGTCGCTGAGGGTGGTTGGTAATAAGCTGGCGGCTTCGGCCTGCAGTTGCTGCAGCCATTGGTGCCCTTCGGGCCAGTCGCCCAGGCCTGAGTCGGCATTGAGGTGGCCGCGCGCGCCCAGCGACATGAAGCGGGCACCCCAATCGCTGGCAAACTGCCGGGCCCGTGCCAGACTGCAATAGGGGTCAGTGCTGCTGGCCAGCAGCAGCGCCGGAAACGGCAACCGGGTCTGCTGCACCGGCACCCAACTGCGCAGCGCCTGGTGCAGCGCCGGCAACTCGGGGTCGCCGGGGGCCACCAGCAGGGCGCCCGCCACCCGGGCGGTCTGGCGCGAGTGAGCGGCCCAGGCCGCCACCAGCAAACAGCCCAGGCTGTGGCCGACCAGCCAGACCGGCGCGCTGCGCGCCAGCAACACCTCTTCGAGCCGGGCGATCCAGTCGCCGCGCAGCGGCCGCAGCCAGTCGTGCTGTTCCACCCGCTCGTAGCCATGGCGCTGCTCCCAGCGGCTTTGCCAGTGCTGCGGGCCGGAGCTTTGCCAGCCCGGGAGGGTCAACACGTCAGAATGGCGCATTTACTATGAATTTGAGAGCAAGGTTTGTAGATCAGACAGGGGCTGGCGCCTGTTTCGGCTACATGGTTTTGATGCGCGCCACCATCTCCTGGGCAAAGCTGACGAAGGCCTGCGCGCCCTTGCTGGACGGGTCGAACACCACGCCCGGCAGACCATAGCTCGGCGCCTCCGCCAGCCGCACATTGCGCGGAATCACGGTGTCGAACACCTTGTTGCCAAAGCGGGTCTTGAGCTGCTCGCTGACCTGCTGCTGCAGCATGATGCGCGGGTCGAACATCACGCGCAGCAGGCCGATGATGGCCAGGTCGCGGTTCAGGTTGGCGTGCACCTGCTTGATGGTGTTGACCAGATCGGCCAGCCCCTCCAGCGCAAAGTACTCGCACTGCATGGGCACGATCACGCCATGCGCACAGCACAGGCCGTTGAGCGTGAGCATGGAGAGCGAGGGCGGACAGTCGATCAGGATGAAGTCGTAGTCCTCGCCCACGGCGGCCAAAGCCTGCTTCAGGCGTTTTTCACGCCGTTCCACATCCACCAGCTCGACCTCGGCGCCGGCCAATTCGCGGTTGGCGCCCAGAACGTCGTAGCCGCAGCCGGCGGCCGCCAGCTTGTCACTCTTGACCCGCGCCTCGGCCACACTGGCCGACTCCAGCAGCACGTCATAAATCGACAGTTCGAGCTGGCGCTTGTCAACGCCAGAGCCCATGGTGGCATTGCCCTGCGGGTCCAGGTCGACCATCAGCACCCGCTGGCCGACCTTTGCCAACCCGGCTGCCAGGTTGACGGTGGTGGTGGTCTTGCCCACCCCACCCTTTTGGTTGGCAACGCAAAATATTTTGGCCATGTGCGAGTCTCAGACAGAAGATGAGGTGGGCGACGGCGCCAGCCGTCAGCGGGAAACCGCCAGCTTGATGCCAAAACCGATCAGACAAATGCCGGCCAGTTTCTCCAGCCCCGCCGTGAGCACCGGGTTGGCGCGCAGGCGCTCCGCCAAGGTGTGCGTGAGCGTGACCAGCACCAGGCAATAGGCAAATCCCAAAGCGGCGATGGTTAGCGCCATCACCGCAAAGGTCAACAAGCCCTGGTGGTGCGCGGGGTCCACAAACAAGGGGAAAAACGCCATGTAAAACACGATGGCCTTGGGGTTGAGCAGGGTGATGCCCATGGCCTGCTGCAGGTAGTGATGGGGCTTGATGTTGAGCACCGGCGGCGCACCGGGTTTGGCCCGCAGCATGCGCCAGCCCAGCCAGGCCAGGTAGGCCGCGCCCAGCCACTGCACCGCCACAAACGCTGGCGGATAGGCGGTGAGCACCGCCGCCACGCCGGCCACCGCCAACCACAGCAAAACCTGGTCACCCAGGATGATGCCCACGCCGGCCGCCAACCCGCCACGGATGCCGCCTTTGCCGGTGGAGGTAACCAGCGCCAGATTCCCCGGACCCGGAATCAGCAAAAAAATCAGGATGGCGATGACGAAGGCCGGATAGTCGGCAATTCCAAAAAACATCGGTACTTTCTGTCAGGCGGAAGCCCGAGTTTACGTGACGCCGGCGGCGGTGCGAATCACACTCACGCCCGGCCAGCCGTCACCACCCTGTT
>JBEGOC010000241.1:0-19674 GCA_041182225.1 Pseudomonadota bacterium
GTGCTGCCCGTGCGCACGCCGGTCAACCTGAACACCGCGCCGGTGGAGGTGGTGTATGCCTGTGTGGACGCCTTTGAGCTGGCCGACGCCCACCGGCTGGTCGCGGCCCGCACCGCCACGCACCTGGCCACGCTGGACGATGCCGCCAAGGCGGGCGGCCAGGCTGCAGCGCGGTTCAACGACACCCAGCACAGTGTGGGCAGCCGTTTCTTTGAAGTGCAGGGCCGGTTACAGGTGGGGCCGGACGTGGTGGAGGAGCGTTCTCTGGTGCAGCGCGATGCCCTGGAGGTGCGCACCTTGTGGCGCCAACGTGGTCGTCTCGCACCCGCTGCCAACCTACAATGAGCGGGACCCTCCGCCAGCCATGAGCACCCTGATCCTGACCCTGCCCGACTCCGCTGCTGATGCCGCTGAGGGTTACGACTTTGTCTTGGTCCGGGACGAAGGCCTGGTGGCCGACAGTGGCTGTGCGCCCATGACGCTGCTGCCGGCGGCGACCGAGTTGGTAGCGCTGGTGCCGGTGCACAAGCTGTCCTGGCAGCAGGTGCGACTGCCCCGCGGCACGCTGGGGCGCGGGGTGTTTCGCGACGGCGGACCGGGCCGGCTGCGTGCGGTGCTGGACGGCGTGCTGGAAGAGCGTGTGCTCGATGACCCGGCCGAGCTGCACTTTGCGCTGGCGCCCGACGCCCGCGATGAGGCACCGGTCTGGGTCGCTGTTTGTGACCGGGCTTGGCTCCAGGCAGCCGTTGGCGCGCTGGAGCAGGGCGGCCGCCCGGTGCGCCGCATCGTGCCGGAACTGGCGCCCCAACCCGCGTCTGATACAGCGAGCCAGGTACTGCATGTGATGGGCGAGCCCGAGGCGGCGCGTCTGGTGGCCGTGACGCCGGCCGGCGTGGCTCAGTGGCCCCTGTCGGGTGCCGGGCTGGCCCAGCTGAACTGGCCGGTCGACCAGCCGGTGCTGGCCGAGCCCGCAGTGGCCGCCATCGCGGAGCAGTTGATGCACCGCGCCGTCACCTTGCAACAGGCGCCGCAGCGGCACCTGCAGGCGGTGCAGGGCGACTGGGACCTGGCGCAATTTGAGCTGGCCAATTCGGGTGGCGCCCGCCGGTGGCGGCGCCTGGCAGAGGCTGCCGCGCGGCTGGCCCGAGCCCCTCGATGGCGGCCGCTGCGGTTGGCGGTGCTGGTGGCCCTGCTGGTCAACCTGATCGGGCTCAATGCCTGGGCCTGGAAGGAGCAGTCCGCCTTGCAGGCGCAGCGACAGGCGATCCGCGAGGTGCTGACCAGCACCTTTGTCAAAGTCCAGGTGGTGGTGGATGCTCCGCTGCAGATGGCGCGCGAGCTCGCTGCGCTGCAACGCGCCAGCGGCCAGGCCTCGGGCCGGGACCTGGAGGCCATGCTGGCCGCCTATGCCGCGCTGGCGCCAGCCCAAGCTGCGCCCGAGGCGATCGACTACAGTGCCGGCGAGCTCCGACTCAAAGGCGTTACCCTGACACCTGATGACCTGGCCGCCCTGTCGCTACGGCTCAAGGCCCGGGGTTATGTAGCACTGACCGACGCCAACGGCCTGGTGATCCGGCCCGGGGGCGAGCGGTGAGCGCCTGGGCGCCGCTGCAGGCGCGCTGGCGGCAGGTCAGCCCGCGTGAACAGCGGGCCGTGCTGGCTGCCGCTGCCGTGCTGCTCCTGGCCGCCCTGTGGTGGCTGGGGGTGGCGCCAGCGTTGACCGCTTTGCGCGGTGCCGAGCTGCAGCACCGCGTGCTGGAAACCCAGCTGCAGGCCATGCAGGCCATGCAGGCGCAAGCCCGGACCTTGCAGGCCCAGCCGCGACTGGCACCGGACGAGGCACGGCGCCAGCTGGAGGCCTCGGTCAAACCGCTGGCACCGGGACTGCAACTGAGCCTGGCCGGCGATCGCGCCACCGTGACGCTCAAGGGCGTGACCGCCGACAGCCTGGCGCAATGGCTGGCACAAGTCCGCCTCAACCTGCGCCTGCTGCCGGTCGAGGCGCGGCTGCGCCGCAGCGCACCCGGGGTCTGGGACGGCACGCTGGTGCTCAACCTCGGCGCACCCTGAGCGGGTGCCGCCCGGTTCCACGTTCGCTGTCGCTGCGCCTGTCCGATCGCCATGCTGCTCCCGCCGCCATCGCACCAGCCTCCCGCACCCTGGGGCTGGGCCCTGTGGGGTGCCTTGACAGGGCTGCTGCTGGTGCTGCTGTTGGGTGCACCGGTGCAGTGGCTGACGGCGGGCGTGACCCAGGCGGCGCAGGGCCGGGTACAACTGCTGCAGCCGCGCGGCACCGTGTGGCAAGGTTCGGCGCAACTGGCGCTGGCCGGCGGCCTGGGCAGTCAGGACATCGCCTTGCTGCCCGGGCGCCTGAACTGGCGCCTGCACATCAGCGCCTGGGCACTGCAGGTTGATTTGCTGGCCGAATGCTGCATGCAGCAGCCCTGGCGCCTGAGCCTGACGCCGGGCTGGGGCAGCCTGCGCCTGACGCTCGCCGACAGTCAGTCCCAATGGCCGGCGGCCGTACTGGCTGGTTTGGGCACGCCCTGGAACACCGTGCAGCCGCAGGGACAACTGGGCCTGAGTACCCAGGGCTTGGCGCTGGTCTGGTCGCGTGGGCGGCTCGGCGTTGACGGCTCGGCCGGACTCGATGCCCAGCAGATGTCATCGCGCCTGTCCACGCTCAAGCCCATGGGCAGTTACCGGCTGGCGCTGCAGGGCGGCGTCGCCCCCGGTTTCACGCTGCAAACGCTGGAAGGCGCCCTACAATTGAGTGGCTCCGGGCAGTGGGTTGGCGGCCGTTTGCGCTTCGAGGGCGTGGCCACCGCTGCGCCAGACCGGCTTGATGCGCTGGCCAATCTCCTGAACATTCTCGGCCAACGCGATGGCGCGCGCGCCATCATCAAAGTGGGTTGAATCCGTATGACATCCTCCGACGCTCGGTCACCTCGCCCTGCTCTCCTATTTGTAGTGCTTTGTGCAATGCTGGCATGGGCTGGCGCCACATTTCCTTCAAATGTTCAGGCGCAGACGGCCCCTGTCGCCAAGCCGCCGGCGGCGCCTGCCGCGCGGGCGCGCGCTGAGCCGGTCACCCTGAATTTTGTCAATGCCGAGATTGAGGCCGTGGCCCGCACCATGGCCGGCATCATGGGCATCGATGTGGTGGTGGACCCGCGGGTCAAGGGCACCATGATTCTGGTGACCGAGAAGCCGGTCAGCCGTGCCGCTGCCATCAACCAGTTTCTGGCGGCGCTGCGCCTGCAGGGCTTCACGCTGGTGGAGTCGGGCAATCTGTACAAGGTGGTGCCCGAGGCCGATGCCAAGTTGCAGAGCGCGGGCGTGACGACCGCCGAGGCCGCGCCAGGCCCTGCCGTGGGCAACCAGGTCACGACCCAGATCTTCCGTCTCAACCACGAATCGGCCAACAACCTCGTGCCGGTGCTGCGCCCGCTGATCAGCGCCAACAACACCATCAACGTCAACCCCGGCAACAACTCGCTGGTGATCACCGACTACGCCGACAACCTGCGCCGCATGGCGCGCATCATTGCCGCCATGGATGTGGCCAATGCCACCGATGTCGAGGTCTTGCCGCTCAAGCACGCCATCGCCTCCGACCTGGCCCCCTTGGTCCTGCGCCTGATCGAGTCTTCCTCGGCGCCGGCAGCGGCGGGTCAGGCCGGCGCCTCGTACAAGACCATCCTGCTGCCGGAGCCGCGCAGCAATGCCCTGATCCTGCGCGCCCCCAACCCGGCCCAGCTGGCCCTGGTGAAGTCGCTGGTGGCCAAACTGGACCAGCCCGATGCAGCGGCCAATGGCGATCCAGCCGGCAACATCCGTGTGGTGTATTTGAAAAACGCCGACGCCACCAAGCTCGCTGCCACCTTGCGTGCGGCCATCAGCGGCGAGGTACGCTCTGCCACCACCGCCACGGCATCGCCCGGCGGCGCGGCGCCGTCAGGGGGCGCGCAAGCGGTGACTTCGGGCGGCCAGGTACAGGCCGACCCGGCCACCAACTCGCTCATCATCACCGCGCCCGAGCCGCAGTACCGGCAGCTGCGCGCGGTGATTGACCGGCTCGATGCCCGCCGGGCCCAGGTGTTCGTAGAGAGCCTGATCGCCGAGGTCAGTGCCGACCGCGCCGCCGAGTTCGGGGTGCAGTGGCAGGGCGCGCTGGGCAGCGCGGGCAGCCCCAACATCGGCCTGCTCGGCACCAACTTTGGCGCCGGCATCAGCAACATCATCAACCTGTCCACGGCGGTGGCTGGCGGTACGCCCTCTGTGGCGCGCGGGGCCAACCTGGGCTTGGCGCATCAGACCAATGGCGTCTATGTGCTGGGCTTCCTGGCCCGGTTTCTGGAGGAGTCGGGCAGCGGCAACGTGCTGTCCACGCCCAATCTGCTCACGCTGGACAATGAAGAGGCCAAGATCGTGATCGGTCAGAACGTGCCCTTTGTCACCGGCCAGTTCACCAACACCGGCAACAGCAGCACGGTCAACCCGTTCCAGACCATCGAACGCAAGGACGTCGGCCTCACGCTCAAGGTCAAGCCCCAGATCAGCGAGAACGGCACCGTCAAGCTCGCCATCTACCAGGAGGTGTCGAGCGTGCTGGCCTCCACCGTCAATGCCACCAACGGCCCGACCACCAACAAGCGCACCATCGAATCCAATGTGCTGGTCGAAGACGGCGCGGTGGTGGTGCTGGGCGGTCTGCTGCAGGACGAGTACTCGGGCAACCAGGAGAAGGTGCCGGGCCTGGGCGATGTGTCCTTTTTTGGCAATCTGTTCAAGAGCGAGACCCGCTCGCGCAAGAAAACCAACCTGATGGTATTTTTGCGCCCGGTGGTGGTGCGTGATGCCGCCGCCACCGAGCGCCTGTCGCTCGACCGCTACGACCTGATGCGCTCCGGCCTGATGGAGGCGCAGCCGGTGCCCAACGAGCTGGTGCCGATCAATGACGCGGTGCAGCTGCCGGTGCTGCCGGGCCGCACTGGCACGGCCCTGCCCAAACCCTGACCTTGACCCTGAGCCCAACCGGCCCGCTTGCCGCCATGCGCTACCCTCTGCCCTACGCTTTTGCCCGCGCCCAGCAGCTGCTGCTGGAGGAGCAGGGCGGCGCCTACACGCTGTGGCTGCACCCGGCCTCGCTGGCCGGGGGCGTGAGCGAGGTGATGCGCAAGTACCCGGGCTGCCAGATCGAACCGCAGCCGGCCGAGGTCTTGATTCAGCGCATCAGCGCGGCCTACGCCCAGGGCGAGTCGAGCGCTGCCGCCGTGGTGAGCGAGGTGGAAAGCGACGCCGACCTGTCGCGCATGATGCAGGAGCTGCCGGCGATCGAGGACCTGCTGGAAACCTCGGACGATGCGCCCATCATCCGCATGCTCAACGCCCTGCTGACCCAGGCCGCGCGCGACGGCGCCAGCGACATCCACATCGAACCCTACGAGCGCCACTCCAGCGTGCGTTTCCGGGTGGACGGTACGCTGCGCGAGGTGGTGCAGCCCAACCGGGCGCTGCACGCGGCGCTGATCTCGCGCCTGAAGATCATGGCCGAGCTCGACATTGCCGAGCGGCGGCTGCCGCAGGACGGCCGCATCTCGCTGCGCATCGGCACCCGGGCGGTCGATGTGCGCGTCAGTACCCTGCCCAGCGCCCATGGCGAACGTGCGGTGCTGCGCCTGCTCGACAAATCCGAGGGCCGGCTGAGCCTGGAGGCGCTGGGCATGCAGGGCACGGTGCTGGCGCGCTTCACGCACCTGGTCACGCAGCCGCACGGCATCATCCTGGTCACCGGGCCCACCGGCTCAGGCAAGACCACCACGCTGTACGCGGCGCTGAGCCGGCTCGATGCGGCGCACAGCAACATCATGACGGTGGAAGACCCGATCGAGTACGAACTGCCCGGCGTGGGGCAGACCCAGGTCAACGCCCGCATCGAGCTGACCTTTGCCAAGGCGCTGCGCGCCATTCTGCGGCAGGACCCGGATGTGATCATGATCGGCGAAATCCGCGACTTCGAAACGGCGCAGATCGCCATCCAGGCCTCGCTCACCGGCCACCTGGTGCTGGCCACCCTGCACACCAACGATGCCAGCAGCGCGGTGACGCGCCTGACCGACATGGGGGTGGAGCCTTTTCTGTTGAGTTCGTCCCTGCTGGGTGTGCTGGCGCAGCGCCTGGTGCGCAAGCTGTGCCTGAGCTGCCACGGCGCCGGCTGCACCAGCTGCGGCCAGACTGGCTACGCCGGGCGCAGCGGGGTGTTTGAGCTGCTGGTCACCGACGACGCCATCCGCGCCCAGATCCACGCGCGCGCCGCTGAGGCCGACATCCGGGCCGCGGCACTGGCGGCGGGCATGACCCTGATGCGCGAGGACGGTGAGCGCCTGGTGGCCTGCGGCCTGACCTCGCGCGAGGAACTGCTGCGCGTCACGCGCGACTAGGCGCCGGACACAGCCCCATGCCGGTTTATTCGTTCGAGGCCATCAGCGCCGACGGCCAGCCTCGCAAGGGCTTGCTCGAAGCCGACTCGGCCCGGGCCGCGCGCGGGCAGCTGCGCGCCCAGGCGCTGGTGCCGCTCAAGGTGGAGCTGGCCGGTCCCCAGGCCGCCACCGAGGCCGATGGACCGAACCCTGCGGGCGGCAAGCTGGGGCGACGCCGTGTCTTCAATGCGCTGGCTCTGACGGTCTGGACCCGCCAAATCGCCGGCTTGGTGTCGTCCGGGTTACCGCTGGAGCGGGCACTCACCTCGCTGTCGGACGAGGCCGAGCAGGACAGCCAGCGTTTCCTGGTGGCTCGGCTGCGGGCCGAGGTCAATGGCGGCGCCACCTTTGCCCGGGCGCTGGCGCAGCACCCGCGCGAGTTTTCCGGCATTTACGTGGCGGTGATCGACGCTGGCGAGCAGAGCGGCAACCTGGGCCTGGTGCTGGAGCGGCTGGCGGACGACCTGGAGGAGCAGCAGGCGCTCAAGGCCAAATTGATGGGCGCCGCGCTGTACCCGGCCATCGTGACGCTGGTGGCGCTGTGCATCGTGCTGTTTTTGGTGACCTATGTCGTGCCGCAGGTGGCCCAGGTGTTCGCCGGCAGCAAACGGGCCCTGCCCCTGCTGACGGTGCTGATGCTGGGCCTGAGCGACCTGGTGCGCAGCTACGGCTGGCTGCTGCTGCTCGCGCTGCTGTTGGCCGCCATCGGCGGCCGGCTGGCGCTGGCCAATGCTGGCGTGCGGGAACGTTTTGATGCCTTCTGGCTCACGCTGCCGGTGCTGGGCCGGCTGGCCCTGGGTTACAACGCCGCCCGCTTTGCCAACACCCTGGCGATGCTGGCCGGGGCAGGCGTGCCGATCCTGAAAGCGCTGCAGGCGGCGGCTGAAACCCTGTCCAACCAGGCGCTGCGCCGCGACGCGCAGGAGGCGCTGGTGCTGGTGCGGGAAGGGGCGCCGCTGGCCTCGGCGCTGGCGCAGAAAAAGCGTTTTCCGGCGCTGTTGGCGATGTTTGCCCGGCTGGGTGAGCAGACCGGTCAGCTGCCGCTGATGCTGCAGCGGGCCGCCCGCCAACTCAGCGCCGAGGTTCAGCGCCGCGCCATGCAACTGGCCACCTTGCTCGAGCCGCTGCTGATCGTGGCCATGGGCGGGGTGGTGATGCTGATCGTGCTGGCCGTGTTGCTGCCCATCATCCAGCTCAACCAGCTGGTCAAGTAGCCCCGGCTCAGAAGCTTTCCCAGTCACCCTCATCGCTGCCGGTGGCCGTCACCGGGCTTTTAACCGGCCGCGGCGGCGGCAGTTTGGCAGCCGGTTCACCGGCACCTGGCGCGGCACGCGCTGCGGCGCCGCGCGGGACGCCGCCAGCCCTACGCCCGTTGCCCTAGAAGTTGATGGCTTTGGCCTGCGGTGAGCGCACGGCCGCCGGCAATGCTGCGGTGGCCCGTGCGGCGTCCTGCCCGCCGAGCTTGAACTGGGCCACGGTTTGCACCAGCTCCTGAGCCTGCGATTTGAGGCTGCCGGCTGCCGCCGCCATCTGCTCCACCAGGGCGGCGTTCTGCTGGGTGGCCTGGTCCATCAGCATCACGGCCTGGCCGACTTGCGCCACACCGGCGCTCTGCTCGCTGCTGGCCGCGCTGATTTCGCCCATGATGTCGGTCACCCGCTTGATCGAGCTCACCACTTCGGTCATGGTCACGCCGGCCTGGTCCACCAGTGAGGTGCCGAAGGCCACGCGCTCGACGCTGGCGTTGATCAAGGTCTTGATTTCCTTGGCGGCCTCGGCCGAACGGCCGGCCAGCGAGCGCACCTCGCTCGCCACCACGGCAAAGCCGCGGCCCTGTTCGCCGGCGCGCGCCGCCTCCACCGCCGCGTTGAGCGCCAGGATGTTGGTCTGGAAGGCGATGCCGTCGATCACCTGGATGATGTCCGATATCTTGCGTGAGGACTCGTTGATGCCCTTCATGGTGTCCACCACCTGGCTAACGACCTCGCCGCCCCGCACCGCCACCGAGGAGGCGCTGCGGGCGAGCTGGTTGGCTTGGGCCGCGCTCTGGGCGTTCTGGCTCACCTTGGAGCCCAACTCCTCCATCGATGCGGCGGTTTGCTGCAGCGAGCTGGCCTGCTGCTCGGTGCGCGAGGACAGGTCCTGGTTGCCCTGGGCAATTTCGGCACTGGCCAGTGCCACGCTCTCGGCGTTGACCTGCACACCGCGCACGATACCGGCGAAGCTGCCCTGCATGCGCGCCATGGCGGTCAGCAGTTTGAGGGTCTCCTCATTGCCCGAGGGCTCGATCGGCACCGCCAGATTGCCCTGCGCCAGCTGGTCGGCAACACCAACCGCGTGGTTCATCGGCAGAGTCAGGCGCCGGGCCAGCCAAATCCCGGCCAACAGCAACACGAAGGAGGCCACCAGCAGGGTGATGCCAATCTGCAGCCGGGAGCCATCGGCTTCGGCAATCGCCTCGGCATTGACGCTCTTCACGTGTTTGCCGATCAGGTCACCTTGCGCGGCCATCTTCTGCTCAAGTTCGCCGAACACTTTTTGAAACTCTGGTGCCGCCGCCTGCGCCGCAACGGCGTCGTTGGCTGCCAGCTTTTGCAGCTCGGCCGCGCTCGCGGTGTATTGGGCAACCAGTGGCAGCGTGGTGGCGATCGCGGTCTTGAGCTCGGCCGAATCTGCCAGCCGCTGCAGGTCCGCCATGGCCTTGTTGAAGATGCCGGTGTGCTCGGCCAAGCCTTTTTCGGCTTCACTTAGCTGGGCTGTGTCCTTGTTCAGCCCGCCCAGCAGCGCCAGCAGCACGTCGCCCCGGATCGCGTCATGCATCATGTCGGCTTCAAGGCTGTGCTCCAGCGCTTCGCCCATGCGCTGCGAGTTGTCGATGGCCAGCGTGAGGCGTTGGGTGTTGAGCAGGCTGATGCCGCCCACCAGGCAGGCCATGAGCAAACCCAACAGGCCCAAAAACAGAATCTGGTTGCGAAATTTCATGGCGTGCCTTTGCTGGTGTCGATGGTGAGCGGTCCGTCGCGCTGGGTCGGTTCGGCGGGATGCTCATCTTATCGGATAGTTGGGGCGATTTCGGACCCTGCGCGGACCGGTTGCCGCTTCGCGGTTTGCTACACTGGGTTCCATGTTCATTCACCGCATCAGCGTCACAGGTCTCAGCGACCGGGGAGCCTGGCCCTGGCGGTCATGGCCCACTGCATCAGCATTCGCCTGATTCACCCCCCGCCTGAATGAACCGCAGCACCGCGTGCTGCTTGCCTGAGTGGACCTTGTCGCTGGACAGGTGCGTCGCCGGGCCTGACCTGAAAGAGACCTGTCTGTGATTTCCGAACTCGAATTCAAGAGCCTGAGCGCGCAGGGCTACAACCGCATTCCGCTGTTGGCCGAGGCCTTCGCCGACCTCGAAACGCCGCTCTCGCTCTACCTCAAGCTGGCGCACTCGCGCGACGGCGGCAAGTACAGCTTTTTGCTGGAGTCGGTAGTAGGCGGCGAACGCTTTGGCCGCTACAGCTTCATCGGCCTGCCGGCGCGCACCCTGCTGCGTGCCAGCGGCTTCGGTGCCGAGGCCGTGACTGAGGTGGTGACCGATGGCGCGGTGGTGGAGCGCCTCAGCGGCAACCCGCTGGACGTCATCAGTGCCTACCAGCAGCGCTTCAAGGTGGCGCTGCGCCCCGGCCTGCCGCGTTTTTGCGGCGGCCTGGCCGGCTACTTTGGCTACGACACGGTGCGCCACATTGAGAAAAAGCTGGTCGCCAGCTGCCCGCCCGACACCCTGGGCTGCCCCGACATCATGCTGCTGCAGTGCGAGGAACTGGCGGTGATCGACAACCTGTCGGGCAAGCTCTACCTGATCGTCTACGCCGACCCGACGCAGCCCGAGGCCTACGCCAACGCCAAGCGCCGCCTGCGCGAGCTCAAAGAACAGCTCAAGTACTCGGTCAGCGCGCCGCTGGTCAAACCGAGCCAGGGTTACCCGGTGGAGCGCGAGTTTGCCAAAGCCGACTACCTGGCGGCCGTGACGCGCGCCAAGGGCCTGATCGAGGGCGGTGACTTCATGCAGGTGCAGGTCGGCCAGCGCCTGAAAAAGCGCTACACCGAGTCACCGCTGAGCCTGTACCGGGCGCTACGCTCGCTCAACCCCAGCCCTTATATGTATTACTACCACCTGGGTGATTTCCATGTGGTGGGCGCCAGCCCAGAGATCCTGGTGCGCCAGGAAACCGTGTCGGCCGGCGACAAGATCGAACAAAAAATCACCATCCGGCCGCTGGCCGGCACCCGGCCGCGCGGCGCCAGCCTGGCGCAGGACCGGGCGGCCGAGGCCGAACTCATCAACGACCCGAAGGAACGCGCCGAGCACGTGATGCTGATCGACCTAGCGCGCAATGACATCGGCCGTATCGCCAAGACCGGCAGTGTCAAAGTGACCGAGGCCTTCAGCGTGGAGCGCTACAGCCATGTGATGCACATCGTCAGCAACGTCGAAGGCACCTTGCAGGACGGCATGACCGCGATGGACGTGCTGCGCGCCACCTTCCCGGCCGGCACCCTGACCGGCGCCCCCAAGGTGCACGCCATGGAGCTGATCGACCAACTCGAGCCCAGCAAGCGCGGCCTGTACGGCGGCGCCTGCGGCTACCTGAGTTACGCCGGCGACATGGACGTGGCCATCGCCATCCGCACCGGCATCATCAAGGACCAGACGCTGTACGTGCAGGCGGCGGCCGGTGTGGTGGCCGATTCGGTGCCCGAGCTCGAATGGCGCGAAACCGAGGCCAAGGCGCGCGCGCTGCTGCGCGCGGCCGAACTGGTCGAGGAGGGCCTGGAATGAAGCTGCTGATGATCGACAACTACGACTCGTTCACCTACAACCTGGTGCAGTACCTGGGCGAACTGGGGGCCGAGGTGACGGTGGCTCGCAATGACGAGATCACGCTGGCTGAGATCGAGGCCCGGCGGCAGGCCGGCCAGCTTGACCGCCTGATGGTCTCGCCCGGGCCCTGCTCGCCGGCCGAAGCCGGCATTTCGGTGCCAGCCATCTGTCAGTTTGCGGGCCTGCTGCCTATTCTGGGGGTTTGCCTGGGCCACCAGGCGATTGGCGCGGCGTTTGGTGGCCGCATTGTGCGGGCGCAGCAGCTGATGCATGGCAAAACCAGTGTCATCCGTTCCACGCAAACCGGCGTGTTTGCCGGCCTGCCGGCCCAGTTCACTGTCAACCGCTACCATTCGCTGGCGATCGAGCGCGCCAGTTGTCCCGACAGCCTGCAGGTCACGGCCTGGACCGAGGACGGTGAGATCATGGGCGTACGCCATGCCACGCTGGATGTGGAAGGCGTGCAGTTTCACCCGGAGAGTATCCTGAGCGAGCACGGCCACGCCCTGCTGGCCAACTTCCTGGCGCCGCGGGTCTGAGGTCTGCTACTATTTGTATAGCTGAAAACGTCCTGTTCACAAGGCTTGGAGCCCAAAATGACCACCAACATCACCGCCGTGCGGGTTGACCTTCGCAGCGATACCGTGACGCAGCCCACGCCGGGCATGCGCGCCGCCATCGCCGCCGCCCCGCTGGGCGACGACGTGTTTGCAGACGACCCCAGCGTCAACGCCCTGCAGGCACGCATCGCCGACCTGCTGGGCTTTGAGGCGGCGCTGTTCGTGCCGACCGGCACGCAGAGCAACCTGTGTGCCATCCTCGCACACTGCCAACGCGGCGACGAGTACATCGTGGGCCAGATGGCGCACTGCTACCGTTGGGAGGGGGGTGGTGCGGCGGTGTTCGGCAGCGTCCAGCCGCAGCCGCTCAACCACCAGCCCGACGGCACCCTGGCACTGGCCGACATCGCCGCCGCCGTCAAGCCGAACGACCCCCACTTTGCGCGCACCCGGCTGCTGGCGCTGGAAAACACCCTGGGCGGCAAGCTGATGCCCATGACCTACCTGCAAGAGGCGACCGAGCTGGCCCGCCAGCACGGTCTGGCGCGCCATCTGGACGGTGCACGCCTGTTCAATGCCGCCGTGGCGCAGGCCGACGCGCTGGGCAACGACCCCTACCAGGAGGCGCGCCGCATTGCCGACTGTTTTGACAGCGTCTCGGTCTGCTTCAGCAAAGGGCTGGGCGCGCCAATCGGCTCGGCCCTGTGCGGCAGCCGCGAGCTGATTGCGCGCGCGCACCGCATCCGCAAGATGGCTGGCGGTGGCATGCGCCAGTCCGGCTTGCTGGCCGCCGCCGCCGAGTACGCCCTGGTGCACCAGGTGCAGCGGCTGGCCGAGGACCATGCGCTGGCGAAGCGGCTGGCCGCCGGGCTGATCCGGCTGCCGGGCCTGGTGGTGGAGCCGCCGCAAACCAACATCGTGTTTGTCGACCTGGAAGGCCCGGCGCGCGCCCGCGCCGCTGAATTGATCCCGGAGCTGGCCCGGCATGGCGTGCTGGCCACCGGCCTGTACCGGCTGCGCTTCGTCACCCATCTGGATGTGGATGAGGCTGGCGTTGACCGGGCGCTGGCGGTGATGGGTGAGTTTTTTTCACAGTAAGGCGCGCTGGCCGTGACAGGGATTGAGCATCTCGGCCTGTTCCTGGCCGCCGGTCTGCTGCTCAACCTGACGCCCGGGCCAGATGTGCTGTACATCATGACCCAGGGGCTCAAGGGCGGCTGGCGCTCGGGTGTTGTGGCGGCGCTGGGCATCACGGCCGGGGTGTTCGTCCATATTGCTGTGGCGGCACTCGGCGTGGGCGCGCTGCTGGCGGCCTCTGGCACCGCGTTCACGCTGCTGAAGGGGGTAGGGGCGGCCTACCTGCTGTACGTCGGCTGGGGCATGTTGGGGCTGCGCCGGCCGGCGGCTGGAGCGGCATCGCGCATAGCTATTAGTAATATAGCAACAAACCCAATGGCAGCAAGGGCTGGAGGCCAATTTGACTATGTAAAAATATTTCAGCAGGGCTTTTGGACCAATGCCCTGAATCCCAAGGTGGCGCTTTTTTTTCTGGCTTTTTTGCCGCAGTTCATCGCCCCGGCGGCGGAGCACAAGGCGCTGACCTTCGTCCTGCTGGGCCTGCTGTTCAACCTGAATTCCCTGCCGGTCAACCTCGGCTATGCGCTGCTGGCGGCCTGGGCCGGCCAGCGCCTGCAGTCGCTGCGGCTGGGCTTGGCCTGGCTGGAGCGCCTGGCGGGCACCCTGTTCATCGGCTTTGGCCTGAAGCTGGCCCTGGCTGACCCTCCCACTTCCCCCTGACGAGACCCACCATGCCCCACAGCAACAAGATCACCGCGCAAGAAGCCCTGCTGCGCACCATCGAGCACCGCGAGATTTTTCACGACGAGATGCTGCACATCATGCGGTTGATCATGAGCGGCGACATGTCGCCGGTGATGATGGCCGCGCTGATCACCGGTCTGCGCGTGAAAAAGGAAACCATTGGCGAGATCACCGCCGCCGCCCAGGTGATGCGCGAGTTTTCGACCAAGGTGCATGTGGCCGACCCGACCCACCTGGTCGACATCGTCGGCACCGGCGGTGATGGCTCGCACACCTTCAACATTTCCACCTGTTCCATGTTTGTCGCCGCCGCTGCCGGTGCCCGGGTCAGCAAGCACGGCGGGCGCAGTGTCAGCAGCAAAAGCGGCAGCGCCGACGTGATGGAGGCCCTGGGGGTGCACATCAACCTGGCGCCTGAGGCGATTGCGCGCTGCATCGCCGAGGTCGGCGTCGGCTTCATGTTCGCGCCCAACCACCACCCGGCCATGAAAAACGTGGCGCCGATCCGGCGTGAGCTGGGGGTGCGCACCATCTTCAACATCCTGGGGCCGCTCACCAACCCGGCCAGTGCGCCCAACATCCTGATGGGGGTGTTCCACCCTGATCTGGTCGGTATCCAGGTGCGGGCACTGCAGCGGCTGGGCGCCGAGCACGCGCTGGTGGTCTACGGCAAGGACGGCATGGACGAGGTCAGCCTGGGCGCGGCCACCCTGGTGGGGGAGTTGAAAGACGGTGAAATCACCGAGTACGAGATCCACCCGGAAGACTTCGGCATGGTGATGGCCAGCAACCGCGGCCTGCGGGTGGAGACAGCCGAACAGTCCAAGGCCATGTTGCTGGCCGTGCTGGACAACGAACCCGGCCCGGCCCGCGACATCGTGGTGCTCAATGCCGGCGCCGCGCTTTATGCCGCCAACGTGGCACCCACCATGCTGGTCGGCGTGACGCAGGCCCGCGCTGCGCTGGCCTCTGGTGCCGCCCGCGCCCGGCTGGACCAGCTGGTGGCGCTGACCCAAGCCCTGAAGCCGGTCGGATGACTCTGGTGCTGACATTGCTGGCGGTGGTGGGTGCGCCGCTGCTGGGCCTGTGGCTGTGGGTCTGGCTGGCGCGGTCCGAGCGGGGCGAGCGTTACCTCAAGCAGCGTATGCAGGGGCCGTTTGTGCCACTGGATGAGCGGGAGCCACCGACGGATCGGTGATTGGTGCTTTTTCGCCTTTTGCTTTTGCGGTGGCGGGGCTGGCGTGCCCGATTCCGCTCATGTCCCCCGGACGCAGCAGCCTGACCGGCTGCCGCAGCCTCCGCCTTGACTTCGCTGCATCAGGCACGCCAGCCCCTCCCTGGCTGGGCAAGACGTCGCGCCGGCAAGTTGGCGTCCTGCAACCTGTCATTCCCGCGAAGGCGGGAATCCAGGAAGTCATGGGTCCCCGGAAAAGCCGGGGACGACGCGGTTGGCACGCGAGGGTCGTCAAGGTGGTGACGGGCTGAGCGGCGGAGCGAGGTCAAGGAGGAGGACCCAGGGGCCCGCAGGGCGCCTGGGTCCGGGGGACACGAGCGCAGTCGCGTGGCCCGGCGCCGCCTTGACCGGAGCGCCACACACAAGAGCAATCGCTCAACCCCGGCGCCACCTTGACCGGTGTACCAGCCCCCTACGCCAAGCCGCGTCTGTATAAAAAAAGAGCAGCTCAGTCGCTCAACAGCACCACATCACTCTCGCGCAGCGCCACCGCCACCGGGGTGTCAACGGCAAACGGGTGTTCGGTGTCGGCCGAGGTCACGAACAGCTCGCCCAGCGCGGTTTGCACCAGGTACTCCATTTGCTCGCCCACATAAATCGCCTGGCGCACCACGCCGTCGAGCGTGCCCGGGCTCCCCGGGGGCAGCAGGCTCACGGTGTTTGGGCGTACCGCCACATGGCGCTGCGGCGCGGTGCCGACGCAGTGGCGGGTTTGCAGCGACAGGGCCCCCAACTGCACGCTGGCCCGGTCGCCGTTCACGCCCGTCACCTCGCAGGGCAGCACATTGGCGCCGCCGATGAAGTCGGCCACAAAGCGGGTCATGGGCCGGTCATGCAGTTCGCGTGGGCTGCCCTGCTGGGCAATGGTGGCGTTGTTCATCACCACCACGGTGTCAGAGACCGCCAGCGCCTCTTCCTGGTCGTGGGTGACGTAGACCACGGTCAGGCCGAGCGCCTGCTGCAGGTCGCGGATTTCCTGGCGCACATAGCGGCGCAGCTTGGCGTCCAGGTTGGACAGCGGCTCGTCAAATAGCAGCACGCGCGGCTCCAGCACAATGGCGCGGGCCACGGCCACCCGCTGCTGCTGCCCGCCCGAGAGCTCGTTCGGGTAACGGGCACTGAGCACACCCAGGCCCAGCTGCTTGAGCACGTCCTGCGCCTTGGCCGCCACCACGTCTTTGGCAAAGCCCGACATCTGCAGGCCGTAG
Organism: Pseudomonadota bacterium; assembly: GCA_041182225.1. Lineage (GTDB taxonomy): Bacteria > Pseudomonadota > Gammaproteobacteria > Burkholderiales > Burkholderiaceae_C > Rhodoferax. The sequence continues at coordinate 16,179 of JBEGOC010000241.1, forward strand.
CTCACGTTTTGCAGCACCGTCATGTGGGGAAACAGCGCGTACGACTGGAACACCATCGACACATCGCGCGCGGTAGCCGGCAAGCGGGTCACATCGTCGTCGCCGATCAGGATACGGCCGCTGCTGGCCATCTCCAGCCCTGCGATCATGCGCAGGATGGTGGTCTTGCCGCAGCCGGACGGGCCCAGCAGCGTGACCAGGGTGCCGGCCGGGAATTCCAGCGAGATGGTATCCACCGCCGTGACCTTTTTGCCGTAGCGCTTGCTCACCTGGTCAAACACCACACGCGCCGGCCCTTTGCGAGTTGAAATTGTCATGCGCCTCCCGCAAGCATGGTGGGTTGCTGTTGCAGGCCCCGGCGCCCCAGGCGCCGGCTGCCCACCAGCCACTGAAACAGGCCGATGGCGGCCAACATCACCACAATCAGCACCGTGGCATAGGCAATCGCCACGCCGTATTCATTGTTTTCCACCCGTCCGATGATGTAGCTGGTGGCCAGGTCGTGCTTGGCGCTGACCAGAAAAATCACCGCGCTGATGGCCGTCATGCTGCGCACAAAGCTGTACACCAGCGCCGACAGGATGGCCGGCCGGATCAGCGGCAGCGTGATGCGCCGGAAGGTGGTCCAGGAACTGGCGCCCAGCGTCAGCGAGGCCTCGTCCAGGCTTTTGTCAATCTGCGACAGCGAGGCAATGCCCGAGCGCACGCCCACCGGCATGTTGCGAAAAACAAAGCAGATCACCAGAATGGCGGCGGTGCCGGTCAGCTCGATCGGCGGCACATTGAAGGCAATGATGTAGCTCACCCCGATCACGGTACCGGGAATGGCAAAACTGAGCATGGTGCCAAACTCAAACAACTGCTTGCCGTGAAAGGTCTGGCGGGTCAGCAGCCAGGCGGTGATCAGGCCGATGGCGGCGGTTAACGGGGCCGACAGGGTGGCAATTTGCAGCGTGGTCCAGAAACTGTTCCAGGCCGAGCCCCGCCAGTGCAGGCCAAATTCACCAAAGGCGATGGAAAAAGCCCCCATGTAGTGTTTGAGCGTGAGTGTGCTGTCGCGGCCCCAGAGCTGCACAAAGCTGCCGTAGACAATCATCAAGTACACCACTACCGTGAACAGGGCCCAGGCGGTGGTGATGACCAGGGCCGGGATGGCAACGCGTTTGGGCAACAGCGGGTGCATGCCGCCGTCGCCCTTGCCGCTGACCGAGGTGTAGCTGCGTCGACCCAGCCAGCGCTGCTGCAGGTAGAAGGCGCCAATGGTGAAGACCAGCAGGATGATGGCCAGCACGGCGGCCTGGCCCTGGTCGTTTTGCGAGCCCACCACCGCAAAGAAAATTTCGGTCGACAGCACGTTGAAATTGCCCCCCAGCACCAGCGGGTTGCCGAAGTCGGCCATGCTCTCAATGAAGCCCAGCAAAAAGGCATTGGCCAGCCCGGGGCGCATCAGCGGCCACGACACGGTGCGAAAGGTCTGCCAGGCGTTGGCGTTCAGGGTCTGCGCCGCCTCTTCCAGCGACGGGCTGATCGCCTCCACCACCCCGATCAGCACCAGAAAGGCAATCGGCGTGAACGACAGCAGCTGCGCGATCAACACGCCGGTGAAACCGTAGACCCAGCGCGTCGGCTCCAGGCCGAGTTGCTCAGCCACAAACTGTGTCACATTGCCCGACAGGCCGAACAGCAGGATCAGCGACAGGCCAATCACGAACGGCGGCGTGATGATGGGTAAGAGTGAGAGCGACTTGAACAGGCCGCGAAAGCGCACGCCAGTGCGCGTCAGCACCAGGGCGAAAGCCAGCCCGAGCAGGGTGGACAGAAGCCCCACCGTGATCGCCAGCACCAGGGTGTTCCAGGCCACGCCGCAGCCGGCGCCGGTGCTCAGGCAGGTCAGGCGCCAGATTTTCGGATCGAGCAGGCGGTCGACAAAGGGCGCCAGCGACCAAGCGCCGTCTTCCGCCCGGAACGGGATCACCAGCATCTGCAGCACCGGCAGCCCGATGAACAGCAGGGTCAGGGCAATCACCAGCCCGAGCGAGCCCGTCACAAAGGCGTCGCCGCCAACCAGCCCGCGCAGCGCCAGCCCGCGGGTCAGCAAAAACAAAAAACTGGCGCCGGCCAGCAGCGCACCGTAGCCCATGCCAAACTGGCGTTGCTCGGACTCGCCGAGCCAGTCGTTGAGCCAGGCGGCGTTCCAGCCCTTCAGGCCAAACAGGAAGCCCTGTGCCAGCAGGTAGGCGATGCCCAGGGTACCGAGGAACACCAGCAGCCGGCCCAGCAAGCCGGCCGAGGGTCGCAGCAGCACCGCAGTCAGTGCCGCCAGGGCGATGCCGGCCACGGGCAGGAGCCACAGGTTAGCCCCTTTGAGCCACAGGAACAGGGCCGGCGCGCTCTCAGCGGCCAGGGGGTAGCCGTGCAGCAGCCACTTCAGGGCCCAAAAGCCATCCTCGATGGCGTACCAAGGCAGCAAGGCGACCCCGATCAGGGCCGCTGCAGCCGTCCCCAGGGCCTGGGTGTCCAGGCGGTGTGGCTGGGCGGTCACGAAGTGCGCCGACCGCGGCTCAAACCGTCAGCCCGCTCAGCGGGGCAGTGCGCCAATCTCGTCGTCCCATTTTTTCAGCAGGCGCCGGCGCTCAGCCGCCGAGCCGTACTTCACGAAGTCGTAGTCGATCAGCTTGATCTTGGCCAGGTCGGGCGCCTTGGGTGAGCTGATGGCCGACTTGTTTGACATGACCTGGAAGGATTTGACGTCTTTGGCTTTGTTCTGGAACTCGGCCGTCAGGGCAAACTCGTAGAACTTCTTGGCGTTGTCCAGGTTGCGCGCGCCCTTGACGATGCTCATCGAGCCAATTTCGTAGCCCGTGCCCTCGCAGGGCACCACCGATTTGATCGGGAAGCCGGCCTCGGCCACAGCCACGGCGTCATGCACGAACACGATGCCGATCACCGTCTCGCCCGAGCCGGCGGCCTTGATCGGGGCCGAACCCGACTTGGTGTACTGGTTGATGTTCTTGTGCAGCGCCTTCAGGTAGTCAAAAGCCTCTTTTTCGCCCATCATCTGCACCAGTGTCGCCAGCATGGTGTAGGCGGTGCCCGAAGAGTTGGGGTTGGCCACCTGCACCTTGCCTTTGTAAACCGGCTTGATCAGGTCTTTCCAGCAGGCTGGCACCGGCAGGTTCTGTTTTTTCAGCAATTCTTCGTTGTAGCCATAGCCGAGCGCGCCCGAATAAATGCCCACGGTGCGCACCTTGGAGGCCACCGCTTGGCGGTTGGCCCAGTCGTGCAGCTGGGTCCGGGTCTCTGACACATAGGCCTGGGTCAGGCCTTCTTCGGCGGCCTGCAGGTGCGGGTCACCGGTGCCGCCCCACCAGATATCGCCCTTGGGGTTGGCCGATTCGGCCTTGATCTGGGCATAGGTCTCGCCCGAACTCTTGCGCGTCATGTCGACGGCAATGCCGGTCTTCTTCTCGAACTCGGTCTTGGCCTGCTGGCACCA
>JBEGOC010000242.1:0-12649 GCA_041182225.1 Pseudomonadota bacterium
TGCTGGAGCGCGTGATCGAGGAGCAGGCGCGGGGCGATGCCAGCCGGGCTGACGCCTTGCGACGCGACCTGCACCAGATTTTGGGCCAGGACCTGACCGGCATCCGACCGGGTTCGGCCGAGGCGCAGGAGGTGAAGCGGGTGTTGCAGGCGCGGGGTGCCTGGTCGCAGTACCTGGAGGTGGGCATTGGCCCGGACGCCGAGATTTTCACCAAGGCGCCGGTGTTGGCGGCCGTGGGCACGGGCAACGATGTGGGTCTGCACCCCGGCTCGCACTGGAACAACCCCGAGCCCGAGATGGTGCTGGCGGTCAGCCCAGACGGGCGGGTGGCGGGCGCTGCGCTGGGCAACGACGTGAATTTGCGGGATTTTGAGGGCCGCAGTGCGCTGCTGCTGGGCAAGGCCAAGGACAACAACGGCTCCTGCGCCATCGGCCCCTTCATTCGGCTGTTCGACGCGAATTTCGGCATTGACGATGTGCGCCAGAGCGAGATCAGCTTACGGGTGGATGGCGTCGACGGTTTCAGCTTTGAAGACCGCGGTGCCATGAGCAGCATCAGCCGTGACCCGCTGGACCTGGTGGCGCAAGCCATGGGCAAGCACCACCAGTACCCGGACGGCATGATGATGTTCCTGGGCACCATGCTGGCGCCCACGCAGGACCGCGATGCACCGGGGCAGGGCTTTACCCACCACACGGATGATGTGGTGACCGTGTCGGTGCCGGCGCTGGGCCGACTGGTGAACCGGGTCGACCGCTCTGACCGGATCAGCCCTTGGACCGTTGGCATTGGCGCATTGATGGGCAGCCTGGCGCAGCGGCAGCGCGGCTTGCTGGGCCTCTGATTGGGCCCTCATTTCCATTACAGTAGGGTGCGTGCCTATTGAAGTTGCGCCGCAACCACGGTAGCATGCCCCAAGTCGTCTATACAACCTGAAACTGGAAACCCACCATGAAAAAGCTTTTTGCCCCGTTGCTGGCGCTGGCAACTGCCGCCTTGCTGTTGCTGCCCGTGCAGTCCGTTGCACAGACCAAGTCGCGTCTTGCCCAGATTCTGGAGCGCGGTACCCTGCGCGTGGGCACTACCGGTGACTTCAACCCGATGTCAATGAAAGACACCGCGACCAACACCTACACCGGTTTTGATGTCGAGGCCATGAACCAGTTGGCCGCCGATATGGGTGTGAAGATCGAGTACGTGCCAGCCGAGTGGGCCACGCTGGTGAACGGCATCGTCGCTGACCGTTTTGATATTTTCTCTGGTGCGTCGCTGAGCATGGCGCGTGCCAAGACCGTGGCGTTTTCGGCACCCTACCTGTTTGCCGGCACAGTCCCCATGGTCAGCAAGAAGACCGGCGCTGCATTGACCACCTGGGACAGCATCAACAACCCCAATGTGACCGTGGCCGTGTTGATGGGTACCGTGTTTGAGCAGCAGGCGCGCGCCCATTTCCCCAAGGCCAGGATCCGTGCGGTTGAGAAGCCAGCCACCGGTTACCAAGAGGTGCTGGCCGGTCGGGCACAGGTCACCATCACCAGCAATGTGGAGGCCGCCACCCTGATGAAGACCTACCCTGACCTGCAAGTCGTCGGTTCAAGCTCAGAGATGCGGAACAAGCGGCCCTTTGCCTACCCCATGCCCCAGGGCGACCACGCTTGGGTGACCTTTGTCAATAATTGGATTTCCTTGAAGGATGCCGAGGGCTTTTTTGACGGGCTCGAGGCCAAGTGGTTGGTCGCGAAGAAATAACAGTGTTGAGATGGTGGCTGTTGCCGGCCGTCGCGCTGGCGGCCTGCTCGGCCGCTGCCAGCGAAGGTAGCGGTTACAACTGGGGTTGGTATGTGATCAACCCTTTGCAGGACAAGGGTTGGTCCAACCTGAAGTTTCTGGCCGGCGGCATTGGCGCCACTCTGCTGGTGTCCCTGTGTGCCATCGCACTGTCGGTGGTGCTGGGTGCCACTGTGGCGCTGGCGGGGCTGTCGCGGCGCAAAACCCTGAACCGGCTCAGCCGGGGCTACGTCGAATTGTTCCGGGCTATACCCTTGCTGGTGTTGTTGCTGTGGGTGTTCTACGGGCTGCCCGTCATCATTGGTCTGCAACTGGGTGTATTTGCCACTGGGGTGCTGTCGCTGGCGATCAGTGACAGCGCTTTTGAGGCCGAAGTGTTTCGAGCTGGTATCCAATCTGTGCCAAAGGGCCAGATCGAGGCGGCCAAGTCGCTGGGCCTGTCCTGGGCGCAGCAGATGCGCCTGGTGGTGCTGCCGCAGGCGATCAAGGTCATTCTGCCGGCACTCGGCAACCAGTTTGTGTACGTGCTCAAGATGTCTTCGCTGGTGTCGGTGATCGGCTTGCAGGAATTGACCCGCCGCGCCAATGAGCTTAACGTCAGCGAATATCGCCCGCTGGAAATATACACGCTGCTGGTGCTGGAATACTTGATCCTGATCCTGATCGTCTCTTACTTGGTGCGACGGTTGGAGCGCAGGCTCTCTTCTTCCAACTGACGACCAATGATTCTGCACCGCTCGACCTGGCCCGAGATCGAAGCCTACCTGCAGCGGTCCAGAGGTGTGGTCATCCCCACGGGCTCTACCGAGCAGCACGGCCCCACCGGCTTGATCGGCACCGACAGCATCACGGCCGAAACCATCGCGCACGCCATGGCGGAGCGCTGTGGCGCTTTGGTCGGGCCGACCCTGACCCTGAGCCAGGCCCAGTTCAACCTGGGGTTTCCGGGCACCATTTCCCTGCGCCCGACGACGCTGATCCAGGTCATGATTGACTACGTGCAGTCCTTGGCGCGCCAAGGTTTTGAGCGCTTTTATTTTCTCAACGGTCATGGCGGCAACATCTCCCCGGCGCACTGTGCGTTTCAGGAACTGTATGCCGACCAGAGTCTGGGCCGGCATGCGGGTGCCGCTATCCAGTGCCGCCTGCGCAGTTGGTGGGATTTTGCGGAGGTCAATGAGCTCCGGCAGCGCCTGTATGGGGCGGCCGAGGGCATGCATGCCACACCCTCGGAGCTGGCGATCACCCGGCACATGCTGCCTCAATGTAGCGGCCCTGATGACCTGCCGGCACCCCCTTTGCTGAGTGCGGACTTCATCAAGCGCCATGGCGGGGACAACCACGCGCATGCGGCGGCGCACCGGGCGCAGTTTCCCGATGGGCGGGTTGGCTCTCACTCTGGCCTGGGCCTGGCTGAGCATGGCGCCGCACTGGTGGCCGCCGCTGCCGAAGCTGCCGCGCGCGACTACGCTGCATTTCTGCAGGGGCATGAAGCATGATTTTCCATGCCACCGCGCTCTCCAGTTACAGCGCCAAGGTGCGGCTGGTCTTGTGCGTGAAAGGCATTGACTTTGAAGAACGTGCCCCGGCGCACGGCTACCGCTCGGCCGAATACCGCGCGCTGGTGCCCATGGGCACCCTGCCGGCGATTCAGGAGGGCGACTGGGTCTTGTCCGAATCAGAGGCGATCAACGAATACCTGGAAGAACGCTACCCGACACCACCCATGCTGCCGCAGGACTTGCAACTGCGGGCGCAAGCGCGGTTTTTGTGTCGCTTCCACGACCTGTACCTGGAGCCCAAGGTGCGGGCCTTGTTTGCCCACGTCAAATCAGCCCAGCGCAACCCGCAAACCGTGCTAGCGCTGCACGACGACATCGAGGCACGCTTGCGGCAGCTGGCCGGTTGGGTCCAGCCCCAGCCGTTCCTGCTGACACCGACCATCGGTCTGGCCGATTGCGGGCCGCTGGTGACCCTGCCTTTGGCCACGGCGGTGCTGGCAGCTTGCGGCCAAACCATGAAACTGCCGCGCGTACTGGAAGAATGGCTGTATTCCGCGTCGGCGCATCCCGATGTTGAACGTGCCTTGATGCCGTGGCGTGCCGCCACGCAGACCTGGTTGGCTTCTTGAGGAGATACCGTGAACGATGTGAACCAGCGCAGCCCCCTGGCCGACCCGGCCTGGCGCTACCTCGACAAGATTGCGCTCGAAGACCTGTCTCGTGACGACTGGACTTTGCTGGAAGAGCAGCGCAGTGCCTATTTGGCGCGTCATCAGGCCGCGCAGGCCTTGCGCCTGCTGAGCGCCAGCGAGCACGACCCCTGTTTTGGCTACCAGGTCAACAACTACCGGCATTGTCTGCAGTCGGCCACCATGGTCTTGCGCGACGGCCTGTCGGAAGAAGACGTGGTGGTGGCCCTGCTGCACGATGTCGGCTTTATCGCCTGCCCGCTGCTGCACGGCGATTTTGCGGCCACCTTGCTGGGCGCCTATGTGTCGGAGCGCAACCACTGGATGCTGCGCCATCACGCCACGTTTCAGAACCTGCACTCACCCCATATGCCGGGCGTGAACCAGCACGAGCGCGAGCGCTGGCGCGGCCATGAGCACTTTGACTGGACGGCCGAATTTGTGGCGCGCTATGACCAGGCGGCCTCTGACCCGGCTTACCCTTGTGAGCCGCTGCAGACCTTCATTCCGATGGTCGAACGCATTTTTTCCCGTAAACCCCAGGACCGACGGTCCATCAACAAGGAAAACCCATGAGTGCATGGATCAAGATGATTCCTCTGGAGGAGGCCACTGGCAAACTCAAAGACATGTACCAGCTGGCGCTGACCCCCAGCGGCACGGTGGACAACGTGATGCGGGCCCACAGCTTGCGACCGCACAGCATGGAAGGGCATCTGGTGCTCTACCGCAGCGTGCTGCACAACCCCGACAACACCTTACCTTTCTGGTTTCTGGAGGTGGTGGCGTCCTATGTCAGCATGACCAACCGCTGTGACTACAGCCTGACGCACCACTTTGCCAATGCCCGCCGCCTGATGAATGACCCGGTGCGCTCGCAGCTGGTGTGGGATGCCCTGTCAGCGGCAAAACCGGAGCGGGCGTTTTCGGGCAAAGAGCTTGAGCTGCTGCGCTACGCCCGAAAACTGACCGCCGATGTGGCGCACATGGAGAAAAGTGACTTTGACGCGCTCAAGGCCGTCGGCTGCGACGATGGCGAAATCCTGGAGGTGAACCAGGTCTGCGCCTATTTCAATTATTCCAACCGCTTGCTCAACGGCCTGGGCGTCACCACCCAGGGCGATGTGGTGGGCTACTACAAGGAGCCCGACGCGACCTGAGGCTTGGCCTCGGCCTCGATCAGCGCCGTCAGCCCGGCGCGGAACCGGTTGGCAGCGGCATCGAGCAGCAGGCCGGTGGTCTGGGTGGAGCGGTTTTTCATGCCGCGGTGCACGGCTTCGAGTACTACCTTGTCTTCTTCAAACGCGGCCTTGGCGCCGGCCGCGATGCGCTGGGTCAGCGCCTCGTCGTGAGCATCCGTGTTGCGGTGCTGCAGCCAGAAATAACGGGTGTGGTCCTCATCAATCGGGGTCAAAAAGTTGTAGGACACCATGCGGTAGGTCTCAGGCCCGTCCACCATGCCCGGTCCGCCTTTGCCGGCGGGGGTGTAAATGCCCATATTGATCGCCAGGGAAGGGTAGCGCACCTCGTAGTGCTGCAGCCGGTCAGCGTTGCCGGCAAACTTGACCAGCGGCGCGTAAAACGGCGGCGGCGGCTGGTTGAGCAGCCAGCGGCTGCAGATTACGCCGCCGGCATCAGCCTTGATCTGCAGCGGCGTGTCGTCGGTGCCGGCACCGGCAAACGAGGTGCGATGCACCCAGGCCACGTGGGATGGGTCGAGCAGGTTGTCGACCAGCCACAGGTAGTGGCAGTCCACCAGCAACTGGTCGCCCTTGGTCAAGCTCCAGCCGGGCTGCCCATGGTTCGCCATGTCGAACACCGGGTGGGCCTCGGCCAGTGACGCATCGCCCATCCAGATCCAGAGCAGGCCGTATTTGTCTTGCACCGGGTAGCTGCGCACCTTGGCAAAGGGCGGGATGCGGGCCTGGGTGGCGGCATCAATGCATTGTCCGGCGCAGTCAAAAGTGAGGCCGTGGTAGCCGCATTCGATGGCGTCGCCCTTGATGCGCCCCATGGACAAGGGCAGCTTGCGGTGCGGGCAGGCGTCTTCCAGCGCGACGGCAGCGCCAGCCTGGGTACGGTACAGCACCACGGCTTCGCCCAGAATCCGGATGGCTTTGGGCTCGCGTCCGATTTCCGGCGACAGGGCTGCAACGTACCAGGTGTTCCTCAGATAAGTGCTCATAGGGGGGATGTTAATCTGGCCGGCGCACCGGCGTTTCGCCAAGGCGGACGTTATGAAGGGTTATTGAGGTGCATCAATACTGAATGGCCCGCCTCGCGCAGCCCCTTCTTGACGGCCCCAATGACGCCACGGATGATCTTGGCGACAAAGGAGCCTTCGTAAAACGCCAGACAGAGAACGCCGGCCCACAGCCGCAGAAGGCCGAGTGCGGCGGCAATGCGGACGTAATAGACCAAGACCTGCACAAAATGGGGGTGTTACGCACCAGGGCTTTCATCAATGGGCCCCCAATCAGCTCGCCGTCGATCAAGCGGTCAAGGTAACGGGGCACCTTGTCCCATCGCCATTGGTGGCTCATACCTGGGGCGCCCTGGACCACGCACAGAGCATCAAACCCAGCAGCACCAGAAACCGGACCCGCTCGAACTGGGAAAAGCGATGCTGATTGATCTGCCCCAAGGCAACGGGCCCTGGCTGCCAGACAGGTCGTGAACACGCTGGTGCCCCGGTCGTTATGGCCCTACCTCTGGTACCTCAGCGGGATGCTCTACGGGTGGAACAGCCTGAGCGGCATTGCCCAGCGCTCCCTGGGTCGGTTGTCCGAGGAAGAACGGGCGTTCATTCCCACCAGCGAACGTGGAACGGTCATCTGGGGAGCGCGGCTTCATGGGTTGCTGTACCTGGCGCTGGCACTGGCCATGGCTCTGGGCTGGACGGCGCCCTTGCACGACTGGCTGCAGCCGCTGCTGCTGGGCCAGCCCGTGATGCGTTTCATCCGCATGACAGAGCGCGTTGGCCGTCCCAAGGCGCTCAATCTGTTGCAAAAAACCCGCAGCACACAGGTCGGGTGGGCCTGGCGCAGCATCAGGCGCTCTGCATGAAAGCGCGCAGGATGGCAGCGGTCCTGCGCATTTCGTGCTCTAGGCCGATGGTGATCCTCAGCATGTTCTTGTAATCCGGCGAGTTGAACATGCGCGCTGCGATGCCGTGCCGGTAGAGTTCGTCATAGGCTTGTTTGGCCGATTTGGACTGAGCGTCAAAATCGAGCAGCAGAAAATTCGTGTTGCTCTCAAAGTGACGGAGGCCCATGGCCTGCAATTCAGCACTGAAAGCGAGCATCTGGGCCCGGTTGTAGGCCTTGATGTGCGCCGTGTAAGCCTGGTCGGTGACGGCGGCGATACCCGCAGCCACCGCTGGGGCGCTGACCGGAAACGTCAGCCCCAGTCGTTGCAGGACGTCGATCACGCTGGCCGGGCCATACAACCAGCCCAGGCGCATGCCGGCCATGCCATACACCTTCGAAAATGTGCGGGTCATCACCACGTTGTGCGATTGGTCGATCAGCGCCGTCGGCAACTCGTAGTCAGCCGCATGCACATATTCGGCATAGGCAGAGTCCAGCACCAGCAGCACCTGCTCGGGCAGACCGCGGTGCAGGCGACGGATCTCATTGCCGGACAAGCAGGTGCCGGTCGGGTTGTCAGGGTTGGCCAGCAAAATCATGCGGGTCTTGCCCGTGACGCAAGACAGGATGCCATCCACCGAGGCCCGGAAATTGAGGTCAGGTGCCGCGATCGGGATGGCACCCATCGCATGGGCGTAGTTGGGAAATTTCAGGTAGCCGTGCACGCTGTGGATCAACTCATCGCCCGGGTTCAGGTAGGCCCGCGCCAGGCGTCCCAGCAACTCGTCCGAGCCATGGCCGCAAACAATGCGCGACGGATCGAGGCCAAAGGTCTGGGCGATGGCCGCCGCCAGCAGGGTCGGGCCGTCTTCCGGGTAGCGCTCGATCGTTTGCAGGGCCTGGCGGGCTGCCTCAGCGGCACGGGGGCTGGGCCCCAAGGCGCTTTCATTGGACGACAGGTTGACCATCGGGCTGCTGCCGGCATAGCTTGGCGTGGCGACCATGTGCGGCTTGATGTTCATGATCCCGGGTCGGGGTGTCAGCACTGGCATCGCGGTCCTTTCATGACTGAAGTAGCCTGGATTCGACCCAGCGGGTCATCGTGAAGAGTTTTTGGTCTTCCCGGAACGCTGTCAGGTCTGACGCTGAGGCCGGGATGCCCAACAGGGCCCAACGCAGCCATTGCGTACCCTGCACATGCCGGGCGATCATGCCCAGCGCATCGAACGCTGGCGCAAACGACTGGTTGCCGGCCAGACTGAGTTCGCCGCGGCGGCCCTTGTAGGCCACCACCCCGCAGAAAGATGCCGGGGGCGCTCGACGAGCCACCTGGCGTGCGGGCCAAATTGGCCGGGTTGACGGTCGGACCTAGTGAAAAGTAAGCAAATTCGGGGGTGACCGATTTGCCCAGCATCAGGGCACCACTGCGGCGCGCCAGCGCCATGCAGGCGGCGTCGTTGGTCGGGCGGCGATCCCGGTGGATGACTGAGCCAGATTCAGTGCACATGGGCCGGCGCCGCCTTGGTATGGTCAAGCAACGCGCGCGGCGCCCGGTAGACGCCGCCGCCCAGGCGCCCCGCCTGGCCCGCCTTGTCAAGCACACCCAGGCTGGCTGCAGTCTGCTCGGGTGTGCCGTACCGCCATTGAGGGGGCTGCAACATCGGTTGTCTGGCGCATGGGCGTCAGGCACCACTTGCACCCACATGGAGGGGGGCAACACATCGGCCAGCGGCCGCCTCGCGCTGCAGTGTGAACGGCGGTGTCATGTTGGCGGCAGGATCCAGCTCTCGCAGAACGCCAAAAACGCCGTGCTCATGCGCCGCCCCAGGAAATCGCGCACGATGGCCTGGCCTGGCAGCGCCCTGCCATTGAGCTCAATGGCGCCGCGGCGCGCCTCGACAAACACGCTGTACATCTGGTGCGCGCCTGTGGAGGACATGGCCGGCGGCACATCGACGGCAAAAGGTGTGGCCAGATCCTCCCAGCGCAACGTCAGCGCCACGCCAGCCCCGGACAACTGCTCTTCATGAAACCGGGTACCCTCAGTGCGGGTCAGCATCTGGTCCGCCGGCAGGTAGCTCATGGCCTGCAGGCCGGCGGCGCCCCGAAACGACGCGAAGCGGGACACGAACTCTTCAACCAACCAGCGCATCAAGGGCTCGTTGTTTGAGATACAAAGATTCGGCGCTGCCGGCCATCCCGCGGCCTGGAAGGGCGCACCGAGCACCAGCGCCCCCGTGCCCGGGCCATGGGGTGAGGTGACCACTCGGAAAAAAACGGACAAAGTTTGCCAGGCGCCGTTGGCGTCTTTCAGGTAGATGCCGGGGTTATCGCCCGACCAGACCACAGTACCGGGATTGACGGGGGATGTCATGGTGTCCTTCAGTGGGTTGATGGTGTTGGAAAAGATTTGCGGATGATGGTCTTTCTGCGCGCGGGAAATGGCTGCGGCATGTCGCCCAAACCGATCCATACGCTCTTGTGCTGCAGGAACCCGCGCATTGCCTCAAGGCCGTCCCCAAGTCGGCCCAGCGCCAGTTTGAGGGGGTGGGAGCCGGCCTGGCCCCTTGCACCGACGGCCATGTGGTTCAGTGCGTCGGATCGAATCGCCATCCCTTCACGGCAGGTCGTGTGGACGTTCAAGGCCCGCCGCCCTGCACACCGCGCGGCCAGGGCCTGCAGAAACTCGTCGCGGGGCGCGGTGGCACTCATCGTGGGTTACTCGCGAACAGGATGGTCAGAGGTCGGCTGCGTTCTTGTGCCTCGTCGATCGCCCGCATGCAGGCGGGATGTCGTCGTCGGGGGAACGTACCAGGTGCCAAATGTCCAGCAAGTCCGGGTCATGGGCAATAGGTCGGAGCGGGCCTTCGCTGGTGCAGATGTCCGGCATCGATAGCACAAATTCAACCTGCGTACGCTTGAGCGCTTCGATGATGGCAGCGCCATGAAGTGCCTCGCTTGAGCCTGGTATGGTCATTCAGGCCACTGTCTTGAACTCAAAAATTTTGCCGTGATCCGGGTTGACCTGGCTCGGGTCGGCTGTGTTGAGCGGCGCCAGGATAGCGGCGATGGCCGCCCGCCGCTCGGCATCGGGCAGCAACTGGGTGTCGATGTAGGCCTGCGCCACCGCCTGGCACACCTCGCGGATCAACTGCCGGTCATCGCCCCCATCGGCGGGTATGCGCAGAATGGTGTCGCCGCCCGTGGTGGGGATGGTGCCGTTGGCTGACGGTTCGAGCGCTTGCGGTTCAATGCCCTGGGCCAGGTCTTCGATCTCTTTCTTGAGACGGCGGCGCAGCAGGGCGATGCCGCGATCGGTGCTGCCCAGGTGTTCGCTGGCATGGCTGGTGATGGGTCCCAGGCTGCACCAGGCGTCCCAATCACCAGGGGAGTCCTGCCGCACCTCGTAGGGCGCTGCGTTGCTCTGGCCGTAGAAGTCGGTCTTGCCCAGGCCCACATCGTCGGGCCGACCCTGGTGATGCGGGTCATCCCGGTCGTTGAAGTGACGCCAGGCAATCACGGCCGTGTTGGTGTCGTCGATCGGGGTGACCCAGCGTGTCAATCCGGGACGGCCAAAGTAACGCACATGGCTGACGTTTTCAAAAATGGCGCCGTTCTGTGAAAAGTTGGGCACCAGGTGGTCGTGCATGCGGACCCAGATGAAGTCGCCCACCCGCCGCGCATTGGTATAGAAAAATCCATGCGGCGTCTCGTGGTACTCAATGATCGGCAGGGTTGCAAACACCTCGCTGAACTGGGGGCCTGAGACGCGGGTATGCAAAAAGGCCACATGGAACGGGTCCATGGAGTTTTCGCTGACCTGTTGCCAATTGCAGGGCGAGTGAATCAGGTACGGTTTCATGCGGTTGTTCGGCATGACCATCGCATCCATCATCGGGAACGCCGGTTTGAGAGCCGGCGGCCCCATGTAGGTGAAGATCACGCCCTCATACTCCACCACGGGGTAGGCGCCCTGGCAATACTTGTGCCGGTGGGGGCTCTCTGGCGGCTCACCCGGCGTTTCCAGAATGGTGCCGTCGTTGCCGAACAGCCAGCCGTGGTAGCAGCAGCGGATGCCGTGCTCGGCAATGATGCCGAACTCCAGTGAGGCACCGCGGTGGGCGCAGTGCTTGTGCACCAGCCCCAGGTCGCCTGACAGGTCGCGGTACAGCACCAGATCTTCACCCAGCACGCGCACGGTTTTGGGCCGATGGTCGAGCTGCGATGACAGCAGAAAGGGATGCCAGTAGCGGCGCATGTATTCGCCGCAGGGCGTGCCCGGGCCAACCCGGGCAGTCAGATCTTCAACCGGGCGTTCCTTGGGCTGGTGGTAGCCGGCAAACTTCATCGGGTGCAATGTATCGTTGGGTTTGTCCATGGCCGAACCTTGTGTCGACGAGGCACCACACAGCGCGGCGAAACCTCATGGACTTCGATTTTGATCAGATGCAGCAGCGCTGTCGATCAGGCCAGCCGAGGCATTAACAAAGCCGGCGCCGGCCCATTAGGACGGCTGATTGCGCTTGGCCTGCCTCAGGACGCCGGCTCACGATCGAGCCGGGCCACCCGGAACGATGAGCTTCTCGGTGCCGTCGACCGATCTGCGGCGCGAGGGGATGACATTGGGCCGGTGGCATTGCACTTGAATTTGCCCGCCATCGGTCGGGGTAACGGCAGGGATGGCGGACGGTGATCGCGACAGCGTCATTCGATCAGTGCCACTGATTTGACCTGCGCCCACACCGGCATGCGGGGCGCCAGCCCCAGGGCATCGACCGCGCGGGCAGTGATCCTGGCCAGCAACACGGCATCGCCGCAGGTGAGCCGCACCAGCGCCTGCGACGGGTGAGCGTCGGCGCTGATCGATTCGATTTGGCACGACAGCTGGTTTTGTATGCTGGTCTGGCGCGGTTCGGCCGTGGCGATGCTGACATCACGGGCCAGGATGCGAAGCCGCACCGGGCATCCCACGGCGAAGCCTGTGTCGCGTATCCACACATGCCCCCCCGGGAACGCGACCTGCGCCAGGCGCCATTGCGCATCGGTTTGTGTCACGTGCCCGTTCAGCAGGGCTGCCATGTCCTCGCCCCCCAGCGCCGGGTCGGCCAGGCCTGGCAACACGGTTTCGACGCGGCCTGACGCCTTGATGCGGCCTCGTTCCAGAACCACCAAGTGGTCTGCCAGTCGGGCCACCTCATCGACCGAGTGGGTGACATACAGCATCGGCGTCTTGAGCTCATCCCGAATGCGCTCCAGCCAGGGCAGGATGTCGCGCCGGCGCGCCGGGTCGAGCGAGGCCAGCGGTTCGTCCAGCAACAGCAGGCGCGGCCGGGTGGCAATGGCCCGGGCGATGGCCACCCGCTGGCGTTCCCCACCCGAGAGCGCCTGGGGTGGGCGCGGCAGCAGGGCACCAATGCCCAGCAGCTCGATGGCTTCATCCAGCGCCTTGGTGCCAGAGCCCTTGGCCGTGCGACGCACGCCGTAGGCCAGGTTGCCAGCCACCGTGAGATGTTCAAACAGGCTCGATTCCTGAAACACATAGCCCAGGGATCGTCGCCAGGTTGGCAAAAAGACACCGGT
>JBEGOC010000243.1:0-11449 GCA_041182225.1 Pseudomonadota bacterium
CCATGCCCCGCCCGATCCTGGCCACCATTCACAGCGATGCGCTGCACAGCAATCTGGCGCGCGCCCGCGCCGCTGCACCCGACGCGCGGGTCTGGGCAGTGGTCAAGGCCAATGCCTACGGCCACGGCATCGAGCGCGTGTTTGAGGGCCTGCGCGGGGCCGACGGCTTTGCCCTGCTCGACCTCGACGAAGCCCGCCGCCTGCGAGCGCTGGGCTGGCGCGGCCCGGTTTTGCTGCTGGAAGGGGTGTTCGAGCAGCGCGACCTCGAACTTTGTTCACGCCTGGACCTGTGGCACACCGTGCACTGCGACGAGCAGATCGACATGCTGGCCACGCACAAGACCAACCTGCCGCACCGGGTGTTCCTGAAAATGAATTCGGGCATGAACCGGCTGGGCTTCCCGCCCGAGCGCTACCGCGCCGCCTGGACCCGCCTGAACGCGCTGCCGCAGGTGGATGAAATCTCGCTGATGACACACTTCAGTGATGCCGACGGTGCGACCGGCATCGCCGCGCAGATGGCGGTCTTTGCCGGCATCACGCGGGACCTGCCCGGTGAACGCAGCCTGAGCAACAGCGCCGCCACGCTGCGCCACCGCGTCAGCGCCGAGACCGCCAGCCAGCAGCCCGACACGCAGGCGGCGTCTGATTGGGTGCGGCCCGGCATCGCCCTCTACGGCAGTGCCCCCGACTACCCGGCGGGCAGCGCCAGCGTCTGGGGCTTGCTGCCCGCGATGACGCTGACTTCAAAAATCATAGCAACACAAGTTCGGTCGGCGGGGCATAGCGTCGGGTATGGCTCCGCCTTCGTGGCGGACCCGGCCATGCGCATCGGCATCGTGGCCTGCGGGTATGCCGATGGCTACCCCCGCCTGGGCGGCACCGGCACCCCGGTGCTGGTGCACGGCCTGCGCACCCGGACCCTGGGCCGGGTCAGCATGGACATGCTGGCGGTCGACCTGACGCCGCTGGCGCAGGCCGGCCAGCCGGCCGGTTTCGGCAGCCCCGTCACCCTGTGGGGGCGCGCCGATAACGGTCGCGTGCTCGACATCGACGAGGTGGCATCCCACGCCGGCACGCTGGGCTACGAGCTGATGTGTGCCCTGGCGCCGCGCGTGCCGGTGCTGGTCGCCGGCTGAGGCTGGCCAAGCGGTGGACGCCAGCACGGGCGACTGGTCGCTGGTCAGCGGCCGATCAATTCATCGGTTTTTCAGGAGTTTCGTTATTGTTTTGGATGCTTTTAAAGAAGTTTTCCCGCTTGCATGATCGGGCTTCTGTCATTCACCCTGGAGGTTTTCCATGAGCAATTTGAAACAAACCCTGATCCCGGTGCCGGCCAGCAGTGCGCCCGGCGCACAGTTGGAGCTGGCACCGCCCGTGCAAAAGGTGCTGCGCAACACCTACGCCCTGTTGTCTCTCTGCCTACTGTTCAGTGCCGGCGTTGCCGCCACCGGCGTGGCACTGGCGCTGCCGGCGCCGGGGCTGGTGCTGACGCTGGTGGGCTACTTCGGTTTGCTGTTTGCCATCCACCGCCTGCGCAACAGCGGCTGGGCGCTGCCGGCCGTGTTCGCGCTGACCGGCTTCATGGGTTACTCGCTGGGGCCAGTGCTGGCCCGCACGCTCACACTGCCGGGCGGCGCGCAGACCATTGTCATGGCCCTGGCGACAACCGGCGCCATCTTCCTGGCGCTGTCGGCCTGGGTGCTGAGCACGCGGCGCGACTTCAGCTGGATGGGCGGCATGCTGTTTGCCGGCATGGTGGTGGCGATTCTGGCCGGACTGGCGGCGGTGTTCTTCGAGATACCGGCTCTCGGGCTGGCGGTCTCGGCCATGGTGGCGCTGCTGTCGGCAGGCCTGATCCTGTATGAAACCAGCAACATCGTGAACGGCGGCGAAACCAATTATGTGATGGCAACCGTCGGCTTGTTCGTGTCGCTGTTCAACCTGTTCACCAGCCTGCTGAGCCTGTTCGGCTTTGGCGGCTCCAGCGCCGACTGAGCTTCAACGCCTCAAACCCGAGCACGCCGGTGAGACCCAGCGCCAGCGCGGCAGCCAGCGCTGGCACGCTCAGCGGCGCAAACTGGAACAGCTGTCCCAGGGCCGGCAGATACAGGGTCAGGGCCAGCAAGGTCATGGCGAAACCCATGACCATCCACAGTGTGCGGTTGGGCACGCGCAAGGCGGCCCACAGCGAGCGGCTGCGGCTGCGGTTGGACAGGATCAGCGCCAGGTTGCCCACCACCAAGGCCGTGAAGCCGAACGCCCTCGCCTGCGGTTCGGGCAGGTGCCCAATGGCCCAGCCATAGCCGAGCAGCACCACCAGCAACACCCCCAGGCCCTGCAACAGCGCCAGCAGCATCGCCTGCCGGCCGAACAGGGGGGCCTCGGGGTCGCGCGGCGGCCGCTGCATCAGGTCGGCCTCGGCCGGCTCGCCCTCGAACACCAGCGAACACGCCGGGTCAATCACCAGCTCCAGGCAGGCGATGTGCATCGGCAGCAGCAGCACCGGCCAGCCCAGCAGCACCGGCACCAGCGCCACGCCCGCAATCGGCACATGCACCGCCAGAATGTAGGTCATCGATTTGGACAGGTTGTCATAGATGCGGCGGCCCAGCCGCACGCCCTGCACGATGGAGGCAAAGTTGTCGTCCAGCACCACGATCGACGCCGCCTCGCGCGCCACATCGGTACCGCGGCCACCCATGGCCACCCCCACGTGGGCGGCCTTGAGCGCGGGCGCGTCATTCACACCGTCGCCAGTCATGGCCACGATGTCGCCCTGGCGCTTGAGCGCCTGCACCAGCCGCAACTTCTGCTCAGGCGCGATACGGGCACACACCGTGACCGCCGGGATGCGCGCCTGCAGTTGTGCGTCGTCCAGACGGGCCAGCTCGTCGCCGGTCAGCAGCTCGGCGGCGCCGTCACAGGCAATCTGCGCCTGCGCCGCGATGGCGCGTGCGGTCAGCGGGTAGTCACCGGTGATCATCATGACCCGGATGCCGGCGGTGTGGCAATCGGTCACCGCTGCCCGGACACCGGCGCGCAGCGGGTCGGCCAGACCGAGCAGGCCGACAAAGGCAAACTCGAAATCGTGCTCGGCTGCCGGCCATTGCTGACCGACGAAGCGCGCCCGGGCCACCCCCAGCACCCGCAGGCCCTGCGCGGCCATGTCATCGGCGGCAGTGGCGACTCGGGCCAGCGTGGCGGCGTCCAGGTGGCACAGGTCGGCAATGGCCTCCGGCGCGCCCTTGGCCGCCACCACGTGGGCCTCACCCTGGGCCGCCTGCCAGACCTGCGCCATGGCGCGCAGCTCGGGCGTCAGGCCGTACTCATGCAACAAGGTCCAGTCCCGATGCAAATGCTCGGTCTGGCCCAGCGTGTCTTGCCCCAGCCGGTGGAAAGCCTGCTCCATCGGGTCGTAGGGCTCGGCCATGCTGGCCAGAATGGCGTACTCCACCAGCGCATGAAACGCTTCCGGCACCGCCGTGCTGGTCTCGGCGGTCAGGGCCAGATGCTCCTGCGGCACCGCGTGCTCGGCTGGCGCATACAGGGCCACCACCGTCATCCGGTTTTCGGTCAGGGTGCCGGTCTTGTCCACGCACAGCACCGAGGCCGCCCCCAGGGTCTCGATCGCCGCGATGCGGCGGGTCAGCACCTGGTGCTGCGCCAGGCGCCAGGCCCCCAGCGCCGGCAGCACGGTCAGCACCACCGTGAACTCCTCCGGCAACATCGCCATGGCCAGCGCGATGCCGGCCAGCAAAGCCGCCAGCCAGTCACCCCGCGTCAAGCCCAGCATCAGTACCAGGGCGGCACTGGTGGCAAAAGCGATCAGGGCCAGGCTTTGCACCAAGCGGGCCGTCTGTCGCTTGAGCGGCGAGCGCTCTTGCACCAGCCCCTGGAGCAGGCTGCCGATACGCCCGATCTCGCTGCGCGCGCCGGTGGCGGTGACGCGCGCCGTGCCATGGCCGTTGACCAACAGCGTGCCGGCAAACAGCCGGGTCTCGCCGTCGGCCAGCTTATCGACCGGCAGCGACTCGCCGGTGAGCAGCGATTCATCCACCTGGACATCGGCCCCGGTCAGCAGCGTGGCATCGGCCGCGACCCGGTCGCCCTGCGCCAGCACCAGCAGGTCGCCGCGCACCACCTCCGCGCCCGCAATGCGCTGCGCCACCCCATCGCGCAGCACCAGCGCGCGCGGGCTGGTGAGTTCGCGCAGGGCCCTGAGCGCGTGCTCGGTGCGCCCCTCCTGGTACAGCGTCAGCGACAACACCACCAGCACCAGCCCGAACATCACCAGACCTTCCTGCAGCTCCCCCAGGGTCAGGTACAGGGTGCCGGCGGCCAGCAGCAGCATGAACATCGGCTCGCCCAGCGTCTCACGCAGGATCATGCGCCAGGTGCGGCGCTGCTCGCCGGCCAGCACATTGGGGCCGTCCTGCTGCAAGCGCCGGGCCGCCTCCGACGCACTCAGGCCTTCACCCGATGTCGGTAAAACCATCGCTTGCCTCCTTCCACCATGAGCAGGTAAGCACTCACCAGCACCAACAGCAGCCCAAAATACAGCGGCGGCAGTGGCGCAAAGCCCAGGTAGGGCGCCAGCGGGCTCAGCGGCAGCAGCAGGGCCAGCAGCACGGCGACCCCTGAGCTCAGCAGCAAGCCGGTCGCCGGGCGGCTATGCAGCGGGTTGCGCCGGGTGCGAATCACAAAGATCACCAGCACCTGGGTGGCCATGGACTCGACGAACCAGCCGGTCCTGAACAAGGTGGCGTCCGTACCGAACAAATGCCACAGCAGGAAAAAGGTCAGAAAGTCAAACAGGGAGCTGATCGGCCCGATGGTCAGCATGAAGGCGCGGATGAAACCCATGTCCCAGCGCTTGGGTGTTGCCAGTTCTTCGGCGTCCACCCGGTCCAGCGGCAGCGCGATCTCGGACACGTCGTACAGCAGGTTGTTGAGCAGGATCTGCAAGGGCAACATCGGCAGAAACGGCAAAAACAGCGTGGCCGCCGCCATGCTGGCCATGTTGCCAAAGTTGGAGCTGGTGGCCATCAGGATGTATTTCATGACATTGCCAAAGGTGCGCCGCCCTTCCAGCAAACCGGCCTGCAGCACCATCAGGTCCTGGCGCAGCAGGATCATGCTGGCCGCCTGGCGCGCCACATCGACCGCGCCCGCCACCGAGATGCCGACATCGGCCGTGTGCAGCGAGGGCGCGTCGTTGATGCCGTCGCCCAGGTAGCCGACCACGTGGCCGCGCGCCTTGAGCGCCAGGATGATGCGGTTCTTTTGCGCCGGGTTGACGCGGCAAAACACATTCACCGTCTCGACCCGGGCCCGCAGGGCGTCGTCGTGCAGGGTCGCCATCTCGCTGCCGGTCAGCACGCCGGTGATGCTCACCCCGAGTTGCGCGCAGACATGGCGCGTCACGCGTTCGTCGTCGCCGGTGACGATCTTGACCGCCACCCCACTGGCGGCCATGGCGCGCAGCGCCGCCCCGGCGCTGAGCTTGGGCGGGTCCAAAAAGGCGGCAAAACCGGCAAACACCAGCGCGCTCTCGTCGGACACCACGGCATGGGGGTGATCCAGCGCCACATCGCGCCAGGCGATGCCCAGCACGCGAAAGCCGTCTTCGCCCAGGCTGTCAAACAGGGCGTCAATCCGCTGGCGCACCGGCGGCGTCAGCGGCTGGCTCAGACCGGCCGCATCCTGGTAGTGCGTGCACAGGCGCAGCACATCCTCTGGCGCCCCCTTGACCACCAGCCGGCGCGCGTTGACGGAGGCCACCAGCACCGAGACGCGGCGGCGCTCAAAGTCAAACGGTACCTCGTCGAGCTTGGACCAGCCCGAGACGTCAATCTCCTCATGCGCCAGGATGGCGTCATCGAGCGGGCTCTTGAGGCCGCTTTCAAAATAGCTGTTGAGGTAGGCCAGCGCCAGCACCGACGGCGAGTCCTGGCCATCGACGTCGACATGGCGCTCCAGCCGGATGCGCGCCTCGGTCAGGGTGCCGGTCTTGTCGGTGCACAGCACGTCCATCGCGCCCAGGTCCTGGATGGCCGATGGCCGCTTGACGATCACATCGAGCGCCGCCAGCCGCAGCGCGCCGCGCGTCAGCGTGACCGAGACCACCATCGGCAGCAACTCGGGCGTCAGCCCCACGGCCAAGGCCACGGCAAACAGGAAAGACTCCAGCAGCGGCCGGTGCAGCGCCAGATTCACCAACAGCGTGAACAGCACCAGCAGCAGCGTCAGGCGCATGATCAGCAGCCCGAACTGACGGGTGCCAAGCTCAAAGGCCGTGGGCGGCGCGGCCTGGGCCAGACTGGCCGCCACCTGGCCGAGCACCGTGGCACGGCCGGTGCGCAGCAGCCGCACCCGGGCCGAGCCGCTGACCCCCGAGCTGCCCATGAACACCGCCGACGGGGCCTCCAGCGCCGCATCGGCGGCAGGCAGCGGGCCGCCCGGCCGCTTTTCCACCGGGAAGGCTTCGCCGGTGAGTTGGGCCTGGTTGACGAAAAAATCGTCGGCCTGCAGCACCTGGGCATCGGCCGGCACCAGGTCGCCGGCCGACAGCAACACCACATCGCCCGGCACCAGGTCGGTCACCGGCAGTTCGACGACCCGGCCATCGCGCAGCACCGTGGCGGTGATCGCCACCCGCAAGGCCAGCCGTTCGGCCGCGCGCCCGGCCCGGTGCGCCTGGACAAACTCCAGGCTGACGCTGAGCAGCACGATCACGCCGATGATGAGGGCGCCGGTCGCGTCGCCGGTCAGGGCCGACAACCCGCAGGCCACCAGCAGCACCAGCACCAGGGGGTTGCGGAAATGTGCCAGCAGTTGCAGGGCCAGCGCCCGCTGCGTCGGGTCGGCCAGGCGGTTGGGACCGTGCGCCCTGAGCCGCTGTGCCGCCTCCAGATTGCTCAAGCCCGCCAGAGGCAGGGGTGTGGCGGGGGCGACATCAGCAGTCATGGTGCGATGCACCTTACCCCAACGCCGGGCTGCGGTCCATGCGCCAACGCACTCCACCGTCACCATCCACCGCCATAATCGGCACCATGCAACTAGGCTGCGCCCCATGAAATCGACCGACTGGGCCGACGACCCTGAAGACGCGGCGCACAGTCCGGCCGAACGCGCGGCTGCGGCCCGGCGCAGCACCTGGGTCAGCGTGGCGGTCAATCTGGTGCTCACGGCGGTGCAGGTCACGGTCGGCATCCTGGCCAAATCACAGGCCCTGGTGGCCGACGGCCTGCATTCGCTGTCAGACCTGGTGGCTGACTTCGTGGTGCTGCTGGCCGGCCACCACAGTCAAAAAGACGCTGATACCGACCACCCTTATGGTCACCAGCGCTATGAGACCGCCGCATCGCTGGTGCTGGGCGGCATACTGCTGGCGGTGGGTGCCAGCATGCTGTGGAGCGCGATGCGCCAACTCGAATCCCCTGAGACGGTGCCCACCGTGCATGTGGTGGCGCTCTGGGTCGCCGGCGGGGCCCTGCTGGTCAAGGAGCTGCTGTTTCGCTACATGTTGCGCACCGCCAAGCGCATCAAGTCGAGCATGCTGGTGGCCAACGCCTGGCACGCCCGCTCGGATGCGGCGTCTTCACTGGTGGTGGGCATCGGCATCATCGGCAACCTGGCTGGCTACCCCATACTGGACCCGATCGCCGCGCTGATCGTCGGCTTCATGGTGGGCAAGATGGGCTGGGAGTTCGCCTGGGACGCCTTGCACGACCTGATGGACCGCGCGGTGGACGAGCAGGAGGTGGCCGCCATTCGGCAAACCCTGGTTGAGACGCCAGGCGTGAGTGCCGTGCACGATGTGCGCACCCGCAAGATGGGCGACATGATCCTGGTCGACGCCCACCTGGAGGTGGATGCCACGATCTCGGTCGAAGCCGGCCACGACATCGCGGTGGCGGCGCGGGCCCGGGTGCTGCAGCGCCACCGGGTGCTGAACCTGATGACGCACATCGACCCCTGGCGCCGGCCCGACCTCGACCACCCGGTGGGCGCCTCCGCCGTCAGCGCCAAGCCCTCGGCCTGAGCGCGCCCGGCAGGGCTCAGTACAGGCCGCGCACCCGGGCCTGCACGCGGGCCAGCCCCAGCAGCGCATCGGTCAGCGGCGTGGCCACCCCGGTGAGTTGCCCCAGCTCGCGCACCACGCCCACCAGGGCATCGAGTTCGACCGGCTTGCCGGCCTCCACGTCCTGCAGCATCGAGGTCTTGAAGGCGCCGAGCTTGCGCGTGACCGCGTGGCGGTCTTCGGGCTGCTGGCTGATCGGAATCCCGATGCGCGCACCAATCTCGCGCGCCTCCAGCATCACCCCAGAGACAAAACCCCGCACCAGCGGGTCGTCCAGAATCAGGTCGGTGGTGGCACCGGTCAGCGCACTGATCGGGTTCACCGTCATGTTGCCCCACAGCTTGTACCAGACGTCGCGCTGAATTTGGGCCGACACGCTGGCCTCAAAGCCGGCCGCCGACAGCAACGCGGCCAGGGCCTGCAGCCGGGGCGACACGGCGCCAGACGGCTCACCCAGAATCAGGCCGCGGCCAAAATGGTGCCGCACCACGCCTGGCGCATCCAGCGCGCAGCTGGCATGCACCACGGCGCCAATCACCTGCGCAGCCGGCAGGGCTGCGGCAATGGCGCCGGTCGGGTCCACCGCCATCAAACGGGTGCCGGCCAAAGCGCCGCCAAACCCCTGAAAAAACCACCAGGGCACGCCATTCATGGCAGTCAGCACCACGGTGTCGGGGCCCAGCAAGGGCCCGATGCGCCCTGCCACCTCGGCCAGGGCGGGGGCTTTGACTGCGAGCACCACCAGGTCCTGCACACCCAATTCAGCAGGCTCGGCCACGGCAGGCACCGGGTAAGCGCGTTCGCTTTCGCCCTCGCGCAGGCGCAGGCCCTGCTGCTGCAGCGCGGTCAGCGTGGCGCCGCGTGCCACCAGGCTGACGGCGGCACCCTGGGCCGTCAGCCGGGCACCGATCCAGCCGCCGATGGCGCCCGCACCATAGATGCAGATGCTTTGAAATTGTTTATCAGGCATTTCGGCCCTCAAGCCGCATCGCTGTAGGTGTTTCAGCTATTGATTCAATAGCATTAGCCCAGCAGGCGCCGGCAGGGCGGCGCCGCCGCTTCAGGCTGCCACCGCGACCGGCTCGGTCAGGCCGATGCGGTCCAGCGCCAGCGCCAGCTGCGCCACGCTGCGGTCGGCGTTGTGCAGCTTTTCCAGACCAAACAGGCCGATGCGGAAAGTCATGAAATCCGCTGGCTCATCACACTGCAGCGGCACGCCGGCGGCGGTCTGCAGGCCCAGGGCCAGAAACTTCTTGCTGTTGTGAATCTCCGGGTCGCGCGTGTAGCTAACCACCACACCCGGCGCCTTGAAGCCCTCGGCGGCCACACTGACCAGGCCGCGGCTCTCAAACAGCGCGCGCACCTTGCTCCCCAGCGCCCGCTGCTCGGCACTCACCCGGGCAAAGCCATAGGTGCGGGTTTCCAGCATCACCTCATGCAGGCGCACCAGCGCGTCGGTCGGCATGGTGGTGTGGTAGGTGTGCCCGCCTTTTTCATAGCTTTCCATCACTTGCAACCACTTCTTGAGGTCGCAGGCAAAGCTGGTGCTGCTGGTGCCATCGATGGCGGCCCGGGCGCGCTCACTCAGCATCACCATGGCGCAGCAGGGCGAGCTGCTCCAGCCCTTTTGCGGCGCGCTCACCAGCACGTCGACGCCGGTGGCAACCATGTCGACCCAAATGGTGCCCGAGGCAATGCAGTCCAGCACCAGCAGACCGCCAACCTCGTGCACGGCGTCGGCCACCGTCTTGAGGTATTCGTCGGGCAGGATCATGCCGGCCGAGGTTTCCACATGCGGCGCAAACACCACGTCCGGGCGCTGGCTGCGGATGGTGGCCACCACCTCATCGACCGGGCACGGAATCCAGGCCGACTGGCTGTCGGTGCCGACCCGGCGCGCCTTCAGCACGGTGGAAGAGGCGGGAATGTGGCCCATGTCAAAGATCTGCGTCCAGCGGTAGCTGAACCAGCCATTGCGAATGACCAGGGCCTTTTTGCCGGTGGCAAACTGGCGCGCCACCGCCTCCATGCCAAAGGTGCCGCTGCCCGGCACCAGCACCGCAGACTTGGCATGGTAGACCTCCTTGAGCATTCCGGAAATACCGGTCATCACGCCCTGGAAGCGCTGCGACATGTGGTTCAGCGCACGGTCGGTGTACACCACCGAAAACTCAAGCAGACCATCAGGATCAATGTTGGGCAACAGGCTGGGCATAGGAGGCTCCGTGGGGGTGGGGGCGGTTACAAAGTCTTTCAGCTTAGCATGATTGGCCAGAAAAGGCACTGTGGGACTGATCTGGCGCAAGCCGGACAGGGCCAAGGGCTGACTCCGGTATCCTGTGGGCCATGCCGCGCATCACCTCCCATCCCTTCCAGCCGGCGGTCTCGGCGCCGGGCAGCTCATGAATAACCCGGCGCCCAGCGAGCCGC
The DNA here is from genome assembly GCA_041182225.1 of Pseudomonadota bacterium. Taxonomy (GTDB): domain Bacteria; phylum Pseudomonadota; class Gammaproteobacteria; order Burkholderiales; family Burkholderiaceae_C; genus Rhodoferax. The sequence continues at coordinate 10,517 of JBEGOC010000243.1, forward strand.
TGGTGATCAACACCGTGACGCTGGCCAGCGGCGCCCTGCTGGGCATGAGCCATTGCCCGGGCCGGCGCGGTCTGGATAGCGGCGGCCGCCAATGGGCGCGGGTGCTTGACGCCGACTTGCAAACGATCCAGGCTTGGGGCGCCAGCGCTGTGCTCAGCCTGGTGGAGCCGCACGAATTTGCCCGCCTGGGCGTGCCGGACTTTGCCCAGGCCATCGCTCGCACGCCCTTGCAGTGGTTGCCAGTCCCCATCACCGACATGGCCACGCCCGGCGCCGCCACGCTGGCCGCCTGGCGCAGCCAGGGACCGGCGCTGCTGCAGGCCCTGGGCCAGGGCCAGCGTGTGCTGGTGCACTGCGCCGCCGGTCTGGGCCGCACCGGCATGCTGGTGGCCAAGCTGCTGGTGCTGCATGGGGTCAGCGCTGAAGAGGCCATCGCCCAGGTGCGCCGCGCCCGGCCTGGCACGATCGAGACCGAGGCCCAGGCCGAGTGGGTGCGCCACGGCGAGTTGGCCGCTTTTGACCCGGCTTAGCCGGTAAACGGGTTCAAGACCGCCACGCCACAGCCGTCAAAGTCGCGCACATTGCCCGTGACGATGGTCAGGGCGTGAATTTGAGCGGTGGCGGCAATCAGCATGTCAGCCTGGGACCGCGTCTGACCGCGCAGCTGCAGCTGTCCACGCAAAGCACCAGCACAACGGGCCACATCGGTCGTGATGGGCAAAACCTCGTGCCGCTGCACAAAGGCATCAAACCAGGCCAACAGCCGTGCGGTGGGATGCCGACTTAAACCGTCCATGATTTCATCCACGGTCACCGCAGAGATGGTGAGGCGTGGGTTGACCCGCTCTTGCCGCTGGAGCCAGGCCAACACGCCAGCGTCGGGCTGGGCGCGCATCAACTCACTCAAAATATTGGTGTCCACCAGTTGCATGG
>JBEGOC010000244.1:0-3522 GCA_041182225.1 Pseudomonadota bacterium
CCAGCCGCCGAAGGCGCAGGACGGCTGATTGCAGCGGTCTGAACGCTCAGGCAAAAGGACTGACAAACGTGGGCTGATCTTACCGATCCGCCCACGACTCCCCACTGGAGAGAGGCGGTAGCCCATACCGCCCACCGAAGGAGCAACCCGCAGCCTGCTGCGCCAGAGTTTTGGCACGGCCGGCCCGGCGAATCTCTCAGGTACCACGGACAGCGGGGGCCGCCCATGACTTTGGTCATGGCCTGTGCCCGCCCAATGACTGTCCAGGACCACCTTCATGACCGCCTCGTCTGACGAACTGCTCAAGACCCCGCTGCACGACTTGCATCTGGCTCTGGGCGCCCGCATGGTGCCCTTTGCCGGCTACAGCATGCCGGTGCAATACCCGGCCGGCCTGATCGCCGAGCACCACCACACCCGCCGTGCCGCCAGCCTGTTTGACGTGTCGCACATGGGCCAACTGCGCCTGGTCGGTGCGGATGCAGCCGCCGCGCTGGAAACCCTGCTGCCGGTGGATGTGATCGGCCTGGCGAGCGGCCACCAGCGCTACGGGCTGCTGCTCAACGACACTGGCGGCATCATTGACGACCTGATGTTCGTCAACCGCGCCGACAGTCATGGCGACCTGTTTCTGGTGGTCAATGGCGCCTGCAAGGCGACCGATCTGGCGCACATCCAGGCGGGAATCGGCCAGCGCTGCCGGGTTTTACCCCTGCCCGAGCAGGCCCTGCTGGCCTTGCAGGGGCCGCAGGCCGTCACCGCGCTGCAACGCCTGTGCCCGGGCATCGATCGGCTGGTGTTCATGAGCGGCGGTAGTTTTGACATCGACGGCGCCCAGGGAGGCGCCGCCCGGCCGGTGCCCTGCTACATCACCCGCAGCGGCTACACGGGCGAGGATGGGTTCGAGATCTCGGTGCACCAGGACGATGCCGCCGTACTGGCGCGCGCCCTGCTGGCCCAGCCCGAAGTGCGTCCGGCCGGCCTGGGGGCGCGCAATTCGCTGCGGCTGGAGGCTGGCCTGTGCCTGTACGGCAATGACATCGACAGCAGCACCAACCCGGTCGAAGCCGGCCTGAGCTGGGCCATCCAAAAGGTGCGGCGCAATGGCGGCGCACGCGCCGGCGGTTTCCCTGGCGCTACAAAAATACTAGCGCAGTTGTCAAGCGGGACGGGGGCTGGAGGCCGAAAACTCATAGGACTTCAGGCCCTGGAGCGGGTGCCGGTGCGTGAGCACAGCGTGCTGCAGACCACCGACGGCCAAGCCTTGGGTGAAGTCACCAGCGGTTTGCTCAGCCCCAGCGTGGACGCGCCGATCGCTTTGGGCTATGTACCCCCTGAATTCAGCACACCGGGCACCCGGCTGCAAGCGATGGTGCGCGGAAAGCCCGTACCGATGGAGGTCGTCACCCTGCCCTTTGTGCCGCACCGCTACGTGCGCGGCTGACGCACCCGCCTTGAACCCGATCACCACCTGTTTTTTTTCATTTTTTGAAAGGACTTCCCCATGACCCTGCACTACACCCCCGACCACGAATGGCTGCAATCTGACACCACACCGGTGGGCGCGGGCGACATCGTCACTGTCGGCATCACGCACCATGCGCAGGATGCGCTGGGCGATGTGGTGTTTGTCGACCTGCCCGAGGTCGGCAAGACCCTGTCGGCCCGCGAGGTGGCCGGCGTGGTGGAGTCGGTCAAGGCCGCAGCCGATGTGTTCATGCCGGTCTCGGGCGAGGTGACCGAGGTGAACGAGGCCCTGCGCGCTGACCCCTCGCTGGCCAATTCCGACCCGCTCGGGGCGGGCTGGTTTTTCAAGGTGCGCGTCAGCCAGCCCCAGGAGTTCCAGGCCTTGATGGACGAGACCGCCTACGCCGGTTTTTCGGCCTCGGCCTGACCCCCACAACCCCAAGGAGGCCGCGATGTTGATGCAATCTGCCAAACCCCTGGGCGAGCTCGAGGACAGCCATGAGTTCGCCGCCCGCCACATCGGCGTCACTGAAGCCGACCAGGCGCTGATGCTGCAGGCCGTTGGCGCTGAATCGCGTCGCGCCTTGATGGCCCGCATCGTGCCCGCCAGCATTGCCAGGCGTAGCGCCATGGCCATCCCGGCGCCCCTGTCCGAAGCCGCCGCCCTGGCTGAGCTGCGCGGCATCGCCAGCCGCAACCAGGTGTTTCGCAGCTTCATCGGCCAGGGCTATTACGGCACCCACACACCTGGGGTGATCCTGCGCAACATCCTGGAGAACCCGGCCTGGTACACCGCCTACACCCCCTACCAGGCCGAAATCAGCCAGGGCCGGCTGGAGGCGCTGCTGAACTTCCAGACCATGGTCACCGACCTGACCGGCATGGCGATTGCCAACGCCTCGATGCTGGACGAAGCCACCGCCGCGGCCGAGGCGATGACGCTGGCCATGCGCATGGGCAAATCCAAGTCCAGCACCTTTTTGGTGGATGACGAGGTGCTGCCGCAGACGCTGGCCGTGCTGCAAACCCGGGCCGGGCCGCTGGGGATCACCGTCAAGACCTGCAGCGGGCCGGAGGGCCTGAGTGAAGACAGCTTTGGCGTGCTGCTGCAGTACCCGGGCGTCAGCGGCTGCCTGCGCGACGACCGGGCCTGGATTGCCGCCTACAAGGCGCGCGGCGGCGTGGTGATCATGGCAGCCGACCTGCTGGCGCTGACCCTGCTGGTGCCGCCTGGCGAACTGGGCGCGGACATTGCCGTCGGCAACAGCCAGCGGTTCGGCATGCCGCTGTGCAATGGCGGGCCGCACGCGGCCTACCTGGCCTGCCGCGACGAGTTCAAGCGTTCCATGCCGGGCCGCTTGGTGGGTGTCAGCATCGATGCCGAGGGCCACCCGGCTTACCGGCTGGCGTTGCAGACGCGCGAACAGCACATCCGGCGCGAGAAAGCCACCTCCAACATCTGCACCGCCCAGGTGCTGCCGGCGGTGGTGGCCAGCATGTACGCGGTGTACCACGGCCCGACCGGCCTAAGGCGCATCGCGCAGCGGGTGGCCGCCTTCACCGCTCTGCTGGCGCGCGGCCTACAGCAGCTGGGTTACCCACCCGTGCATCAGCATGCCTTCGACACACTGACGCTGCACTCCGAAAACGCTACTGAATCAATAGCTAGAAAGGCAAGCGCAGCAAGGCTTAACCTCCGATTTGCCTCCAAAAACCAAGTCAGCATCTCGCTTGACGAAACCACCACCCGGGCCGACCTGGCCCAACTGTGGGCGGTGTTTGCGCAGGACGGCCAGGCGCTGCCCCAGGTGACCGCATTCGAGAAAGGCCTGGAGCCGCTGATCCCTCATGAGTTGCGGCGCAGCAGCGCCTTTTTGACGCATCCGGTGTTCAACGCGCACCAGTCCGAGACCAGCATGCTGCGCTACATCCGGCGGCTCAGCGACAAGGACCTGGCGCTGGACCGCAGCATGATCCCGCTGGGCAGCTGCACCATGAAGCTCAACGCCACCAGCGAGATGATTCCCATCACCTGGCCCGAATTTGCCAACATCC
>JBEGOC010000245.1:0-5007 GCA_041182225.1 Pseudomonadota bacterium
TGCGAGACCCGGCCGCCAAACAGGATGCGCCGGCGGTCTGGCGAGGCGCGGTAGTAGAACACCACCTTGCGGGTGTCGCTGACGATGCGGTTCTTGGGGATCAGCCGGTCCATCAGGCCCGAGGGCAGGGGGTCGGTGGCGATCATGTAACTGCCGATCGGGATCACCCGGCGCTGCAGCCAGGGCGTGAGATTGCCGGTGTAGCCATTGGTGGCGATCACCACATCGCGCGCCAGCACCACGCCGCGTGCCGTGGTCACGCGAAACTGAGAGCCCTGTTTGTCAATGGCACTGGCCGGGCAGCGCGGTGCCACTTGTACCCCGGCCGCGAGCGCCCGCTCCAGCAGGCCCTGGTGGTAGCGCGCCGGGTGCACCGAGCAATGCTGCTCGTAGACCACACCGCCCCAGTACACATCAGAGCCCAGCTCTTGCCGCTGCTCGCCGCGTGGCACCACATGGGCCTTCACTTCCAGCCCTTTGGGCTGTTTGGCCAACTTGCCGGCCAGGGTCTCGTACTGGGCCGCGTTGTGTGCCGCATGAAATCGCCCGACCTGGCCGAAGTCACAGTCGATGCCTTCGCTGCGCACAAACTCGGCGATCCAGGCCAGCGATTGCTGTCCTTCGCGCAGGATGCCAAAAGCCCGCTCCGGCCCATGCCGCTTGGCCAACTGGTCAAAGCTGGGCTTGATGCTGGTGGAGATTTGCCCGCCGTTGCGCGTGCTGCAGCCCCAGCCGGCTTCCTCGGCGTCCACCACCAGGGTGGAGCGGCCGCCGCGCGCGGTTTGCAGGGCCGCGTGCAGACCGGTGTAGCCGGCGCCAATCACCAGCACATCCACCGTGGCGGGCAGCACGGCGTCGGGCAGGCTGGGCCGCTGGGCGTCGTCCCACCAATAAGGTGTGGTTTGGCAGTGGGCCATCAGGTCATCGTGGGTCATGGGGCGTGTGTCCGGTTTGCGGCCAGCACCAGATCGGCGCCTTTTTCGGCCAGCATGAGGGTGGGGGCGTTGGTGTTGCCCGAGGTGAGGGTGGGGAAGACCGAGGCGTCGATCACGCGCAGGCCTTGCAGGCCGTGCACGCGCAGCTGGGTGTCCACCGCCGCTTGGCGCGGGTCCGGCCCCATGCGGCAGGTGCTGACCGGGTGGAACACGGTGGAGGCGCGTTGGGCGATGTCGGCCATGATGTCTGCAGCCGATTGCACAGCCGGGCCTGGCGTGATTTCCCGCTCAATCACGGCCTGGAAGGCGGGCGTGGCGGCCAGCCGGCGCACCAGGCTGGCCGCGGCGAAGATGGCGTCCAGGTCATGCTGGGTGGCCAATGAGTTGGGCACGATGCGCGGTGGCTGCAGCGGGTCGGTGCTGCGCAGCGCCAGGTGGCCACGGCTGTCAGGCCGGCAGGGTTGGGCGCTCAGCGAAAAGCCGGCAAAAGCGTCAGGTGCCGTCAGCTCACGCTTGCCCGGCACCGCGCGCAGGTAGCTCAGCGGCGAAAAATACAGCTGCATATCCGGGTGCGCCAGCCCCTCGCGCGAGCGGCAAAAGCCACCGCCCTGGTTGACGCTGAGCGCCAGCGGGCCGCGCCGGGTGGTCAGGTACTTGAAGCCGGCCCAGAGCTTGGCCGGCCAGGGGCCCAACTCATTGTTGAGCGTGGGCACGCGGGAGCGGTACACGTAGTCGATGCACAGGTGGTCTTGCAGGTGCTGGCCCACGGCCGGGCTGTCCAGCACCAGCGGCAGTTGCAGCGCCGCCAGAGCGGCCGCCGGGCCCACCCCGGAGAGTTGCAGCAGTTGCGGCGTGTTGATGGCGCCCGCCGCCAGGATGACCTCGCAGCGGGCGCGGCTCGTGTGGCGCTGGCCGTGCTGCAGGTACTCGATGCCGGTGGCGCGCCGCCCGTCAAAGGTGATGCGGGTGGCCTGCGCGCCGGTCTCCACCCGCAAATTGGGCCGCCGGCGCGCCGGACGCAGGTAGGCGCTGCTGGCCGAGGCCCGTACCCCCTTGCGGGTGGTGATCTGGTTGATGGCTACGCCCTCGTTGGAGGCGCCGTTGATGTCGGGGTTGCGCGCCAGGCCGAGCTGTTCACCGGCGCGCAGGTAAACCTCGCACAGCGGGTGCACCTGGTCTGAGACGTCACTCACGTGAAGGGGGCCACCGGAACCCCGGGTGTCGCTGGGGCCGTGCACGCTGTCTTCGAGCTTCTTGAAGTAGGGCAGCACGTCGGCCCAGCCCCAGCCGGTATTGCCCAGCGCCGCCCAGTCGTCGAAGTCGCGCGGCTGGCCGCGGATGAAGACCATGGCGTTGATGCTGCTGGAGCCGCCCAGCACCTTGCCGCGCGGCCAGTAGCCGGTGCGCTCGCCCAGACCCGGGTCGGGCTCGGTGCGGTACATCCAGTTGACCTGCGGGTTGTAGAAGGACATGCCGTAGCCGATCGGCGCCTTCAGCCAAAAGCGTTGGTCGCTGCCGCCTGCTTCCAGCAGCAGCACGCTGTGGCGTCCAGAAGCAGTCAGCCGGTTGGCCAGCACACAACCGGCCGAGCCAGCGCCCACCACAATGAAATCAAAGTCGCTCACACGCGTGCCTAAAAATTCGGTATGCCGAGCATCCCACGGCAATTGGATGGGTGCACAGGTCCGCTTTGGCCAAAATTACAGGCCACGTGCCGGCTCCCGCGCTCGCGCCTTGCGGTGGGCGGCCGGGCTCAGGCGGGCTTCCAGCACCTGGGCCAGCACCTCGACGCCAGCGGTGATCAGCTTGGGCGTCACGCCGCCGTAGCCCAGCACCAGGCCGTTGACCGCCACCGGCGCCAGCGCGAAGCGGCCGATGGGCGAGGCCGTGACCCGCTGCTGGTCCGCATCCCGCGATACGGCCACTTCCGACACCGAGGCCGGCAGCAGGGCGATGGTGTGCAGGCCGCTGTGGGTGGGCAGCACCTCGAGCAGGCCGGCCAGCCGCTGGTGCGCACCGGCCAGCAGCGCGTCATGGCGCTCCTGGTAGATCAGGCGCATGCGACGTACATGCGACGCAAAATGCCCTTCGTCGATGAATTCGGCCACCATCGCCTGGGTGTGTGACGGTACCCCCGGCAGAAATTTGCGCATGATGGTGCCAAAGGTGTCCACCAGCGCCGGCGGCACCAGCATGTAGCCCAGCCTCAGCGCGGGAAACAGCGACTTGCTGAAGGTGCCGACGTAGATCACCTGACCGTTGGTGTCCACGCTTTTGAGCGTGGGCGGCTGGCGCCCGCTGAAGAAAAACTCGCCGTCGTAGTCGTCCTCGATCACCCAGGCCCCGGCGCGCTCGGCGGCGTGCAGAAGGGCAAAGCGGCGCTCCAGGCTCATCACGCTGCCCATGGGCTGCTGGTGCGAGGGCGTCACAAAAGCCAGCCGGAACTGCGGGCTCAGGCGCTGCGCTTCGTCCACCCGCAGGCCCTCGGCGTCTACCGGCACCGGCACCAGGTTGGCGCCGCAGGCGATCAGGCTGTTGCGCGCACCGATGGCGCCCGGGTTTTCAAACCACACGTTCTCGCCAGGATTGAGCAGGGTCGAGCCAATCAGGTGAAAAGCCTGCTGCGCGCCGCCAACGATAAAAATTTGTTCGGCGTCGCAGGTGATGCCCCGGTTCACCCGCAGGTGGGAGGCCACGGCCCGACGCAATTGGGGCGAGCCATCCGGGTCACCGTAGCCCAGGATGTCATCGCGCGCGCCGCGCAGGTACTTGGCTGACAGGCGTGCCCATTGCGCCATGGGAAACACGTCAAACGCCGGCAGGGCGGTGGTGAAGGCGCGCGGCATGTGCGGTAGCCGCTTGCGGTCGCCAAAGCGGCTCACAGCTTGTGCCATCATGCCCGACAGGCGCGGCGCTGTGTGCACCAGCGACGGCGCATCCGGCTGGGGTGGTTTGGGCCGGCTCACGTTGAGCACGGCACTGACAAAGGTGCCGGCGCCTGTGCGCGATTCCAGCAGCCCCTCGGCCACCAGCCGGTCAAACACCTCGATCACGGTGGTTCGCGAGAGGCCGAGGTCGCGTGCCAGTGTGCGGCTGGCCGGCAGGCGTTCACCGGCCAAAAAGCCGCCGGTCAGAATCATGTCGCGCAGCGCAATGCACAGCTGGGTGCTGACCGGCTGTTGGGCGTCACGGTTGATCTGGATCGACAGCAGCAGCGAGCCGCCTGCGCGCTTGACCATCAGGAGTGGGGTATGGGAGTCATGCCAAAATGGTATCACCTATTGTTCAAAATGGACCTGTGAGCCCAGCCAATTGCCACCCATCATCGAACCATGAAGATTCAACGCATCGAAACTTTTTGTGATCCCTTCGTCGGTTTTGTGCGGGTCACCGCCGAGGACGGCAGCCAGGGCTGGGGTCAGGTGTCCACCTACCACGCCGACCTGACGATTCAGGTCCTGCACCGGCAGGTAGCGCCCTGGGCCCTGGGCCAGGATGCCTCCGACATCCATGGCCTGAGCGCCCTGGTGCCGGAGCGCGAGCACAAGTTTCCGGGCTCGCACCTGTACCGGGCCCTGTGTGGGGTTGAGACCGCGCTGTGGGACCGGCAGGGCAAGGCCGAAGGCAAACCGGTGTGCGAGCTGCTGGGTGGCGCACCGCGACGCTTGCGCGCCTATGCGTCCTCCATGAAGCGTGACATCACGCCCAAGGACGAGGTGCGCCGGCTGCAGGGCTTGCGCGACCAGTTTGGCTTTGACGCCTTCAAGTTCCGGGTGGGTGCCGAATACGGCCACGACAAGGACGAGTGGCCGGGCCGTACTGAGGAGATCGTGCCGGCCATGCGCCAGGGCATGGGCGACGGCGTTGAACTGCTGGTGGACGCCAACAGCTGCTACTCGCCGGCGCGTGCCATTGAGGTTGGCCGGCTGCTGGAGGCCAACGGCATCTGCCACTTCGAGGAGCCCTGCCCGTACTGGGAGCTGGAGCAAACCCGCACCGTGCGTGAAGCCCTGTCCATCGACGTGACCGGTGGCGAGCAGGACTGCTACCTGCCGATGTGGAAGCACATGAT
>JBEGOC010000246.1:0-4596 GCA_041182225.1 Pseudomonadota bacterium
CAGTTCGGCCGAGCAGGTACAACGCGAGGACAAACGGCGCCAGCTGATCAAGCTGCTGCCCGAGATCGAGCGCCGCATCAACGAAGAAAACGCCCGCCCCAAGCGACGCTACATCAGCCCGGCCACGCGGGAGGCGGTCTATGCCGTGTACTACGACCACCTGCGCCGCGCCATCGAGGACAAGGGCACTGAAAATTTCCCGCAGCTGGGCGGCCAGAAGCTGTATGGCGAGTTGACCATGATCGTCACCGTCAACCACGACGGTCGCCTGCTCGGCACCGAGGTGGTGGACAGCTCGGGCAACCGCGCGTTGGACCGGCGTGCCGAGGCGATTGCCCGCGCCGCCGCGCCGTTTGGCCGCTTCAGCGCCGAGATGCGGCGCCGGGCCGACCAGATCCTGGTGGTGTCGCGTTTCAAGTTCACCCGCGAAGAGGTTCTGGAAACCCAGCTCACCACCAGCGCCGGGGCCACCCCATGAGCGCCCTGCTACGCTGGCTCGCCCTGCTGTTGTTGGCCATGCTGGCGCTGCAGCTGTTTTTTGTGCTGCGCATCGCGGCCATGACGGTGCTGGACCCCCAGTCCACCGCCTTCCAACGCTCCGAGGCCTGGCGCCTCTTGACAGAAAAAGACCGCCTGCGGTGGCGCCAGCAATGGGTGGGCTATGACCAGATCTCCGACCACCTCAAGCGGGCGGTGATTGCCAGCGAGGACGATGGCTTTACCGGCCACGATGGCGTGGACTGGGACGCGCTGGAGAAGGCCTGGCAGAAAAACGCGCAGGCCGAAGCCCGTGCCGCCAAAAATGCAGCAGCGGCGACAGCCAAGGCGAGCGCCAAAACCAATGGCACAGCCAGAGCGGGGCGAGCACCCAAGGTGGTGGGCGGCTCCACCATCACCCAGCAGCTGGCCAAGAATCTGTTTTTATCGGGCGAACGCACCCTGCTGCGCAAGGGCCAGGAGTTTGTGCTGACGCTGCTGCTGGAGACCTTTTTAAGTAAGCAGCGCATTTTGGAGATTTACCTCAACAGCGTGGAGTGGGGCGAGGGCGTGTTTGGCGCCGAGGCCGCGGCCCGCCACTACTACCGCAAGCCAGCGGCCAAACTCAGCGCCTATGAGGCGGCGCGGCTGGCGGTGATGCTGCCGCGGCCGCGTTATTTTGAGAAGCTGCCCAATTCCGGCTACCTGGCCGAGCGCGCGGCCGTGATTGTGGAGCGGCTGCCCAACGCGCAGCTGCCCTGAGCGGCAAGGGATCAGGCACCATGCGGATTCTCGGCATTGACCCCGGCCTGCGCACCACCGGTTTTGGCGTGGTCGACGTGCAGGGCGCCGAACTGCAGTACGTGGCCAGCGGCACCATCAGCACCACCCACCTCGAGAAGGGTCGGCTGCCCGAGCGGCTCAAGGTGCTGTTTGACGGCTTGGTGGAGGTGAGCACCCGCTACCAGCCCGATTGCGCCTCGGTGGAGATTGTGTTTGTCAATGTCAACCCGCAGTCCACGCTGTTGCTGGGCCAGGCGCGCGGCGCCTGCATCACGGCGCTGGTGTCGCGCCAGCTGCCGGTGGCCGAATACACCGCCCTGCAGATGAAGCAGGCGGTGGTGGGCTACGGCCGGGCCGACAAGACCCAGATCCAGGAGATGGTGCGCCGCCTGCTGGCCCTGCCCGGCCTGCCCGGGCCCGATGCCGCCGACGCCCTGGGCCTGGCCATCACCCACGCCCACGCCGCCAAGGGCATGGCCCGGCTGGCGCAGGCCGACGGCGTGCTGGGCGGCGGCAGCGGCAAATACAAGGCGGGGCGTAGCCGGTAACCCTCCGCGTGCCAGCAGCAAGCTCCACCGTCATCCCCAGCGTGACTGGGGATCCATGGCTGCCCGATCCAGTCGGGCATGACGGCGAAGGGTTCGGCCTTACCAGGCGCGCGCCAGTTTGACAAAGCCGGCGGGAGCGCGGCCTTCGTCGGCGAAGCTCACCACATCCCAGGCCTCGGGGCGGTTCAGCAGTTCGCGCAGCAGGCGGTTGTTGAGCGCATGGCCGGAGCGGCGGGCACTGTAACTGGCCAGCAGCGGTTTGCCGACCAGGTACAGGTCGCCCATGGCGTCGAGGATCTTGTGCTTGACGAACTCGTCGTCGTAGCGCAGGCCGTCGGCATTGAGCACCTTGTAGTCGTCCATCACGATGGCATTGTCCAAACCGCCACCCAGCGCCAGGCCGTTGGCACGCATCATCTCGACGTCCTTGGTGAAGCCGAAGGTACGGGCCCGGGCGATGTCGCGCGAGTAGGAGCCGGTGCTCATGTCAAACACCACCCGCTGGCCGGTGGCATCGACCGCCGGGTGGTCAAAATCAATCTCAAAACTGAGCCGGTAGCCATGAAAGGGCTCCAGCCGCGCCCATTTTTCTGCGGCGCCCTGGCCCTCCCGCACCTCCACCGGCGCCAGCAGCCGGATGAATTTGCGCGCGGCATTTTGCAGCACGATGCCAGCACTTTGCAGCAAAAACACGAACGATGCCGCCGATCCGTCCAGAATCGGCACCTCTTCGGCCGAGATGTCGACGTACAGGTTGTCCACCCCGAGGCCGGCGCAGGCGGACATCAGGTGCTCCACCGTGTGCACCTTGACACTGCCATTGGACAGCGTGCTGGCGAGCCGGGTATCGGTGACCGCCTGGGCCGACACCGCGATGTCCACCGGCTCGGGCAGGTCCACCCGGCGGAACACGATGCCGGTGTCGGGCTGGGCCGGGCGCAGCGTCAGTTCCACGCGCTGACCGCTGTGCAGGCCGACGCCCACAGCGCGTGTCAGGGTTTTGAGGGACCGTTGTTGCAACACTGCGCCTGCCCTTTGGCCGAGTTAGACCACGTTCAGTGTGACCTGGATGTTGCCTCGGGTGGCATTGGAATAGGGGCACACCGCGTGGGCCGCCTCCACCAGCGCCCGCGCCGCGCCCGCCTCCATGCCGGGCAGGTGCACGTTCAGCCGCACCGCCAGCCCGAAGCCAACGCCCTGCGCCACCGGGCCGATGTCCACTTCGGCATCGATCGACGTCTGCGCCGACACCGCGATCTTCTGCTGGCCTGCCACATGCTTGAGCGCCCCCATGAAGCAGGCCGAGTAGCCCGCAGCGAACAGCTGCTCGGGGTTGGTCGCTGCGCCCTTGCCGCCCAGACCAGGCGGCAGGTCCAGCTGGGCGTCGAGATGGCCGTCGTCGCTGACAGAGCGTCCTTCGCGCCCTCCCGTGGTGTGGACCTTGGCGGTATAGAGTACCTTGGCGACCTGAATCATGGGCTGATCTCCTAGTGAAGCGGCAACCCCGCCAGGACCCCCCTGACGGCCCGCTGCCGCGATGCCCGCATTGTCGCTGATCGTTCAGTCACCTGCGCCATGCATCGGCAGTCCGGGCCAGCGCCTGCGCCTTCTTTCCAACTGCCAGCGCCTTCCTCCTGCAGGCCAGAGCGTACCGAGCGATCACGTCGTCTCGGCCTCGCCCCTAGCCCCTGGGTTTCTCACAGGATGGCGAAGGGAGAATCAACCTGCCGACACGCAGAATTTCAATCCGCCTGCTTGCGCAGGAAGGCCGGGATTTCAAAGTCTTCCATGCCGCCGGAGGACAGGGCATCGACCTTGGCGGCGGCCTGCGTGCGGTCCCGCTGGCGCCAGACCGTGGGTCGGGCCACGTCGTCGAAGCCGCCGCTGGCCATGCCCACACCACTCAGGCTGGCCGAGGCGGTGGCCAACGAGGCCGAGGGCATGCTGCTGCCGGCCTGTGGCGTCAGGGTGGGCACGTAGAACGGCGACGGGTCGGTACCGGTGCGCATCACTTTCAACTCCGGCTTGACACGGCTGGCGCCGGGGCGCGCCAGGCCGGTGGCGACCACGGTGACGCGGATGCTCTCGCCCAGGCTGTCATCCTGCGCAGTGCCGTAGATCACGGTGGCATCTTCCGAGGCAAAGGCCCGGATGGTGTTCATCGCCAGGCTGGATTCGCGCAGCTTGAGCGAGCCCTTGGCTGCGCTGATCAGCACCAGCACGCCTTTGGCACCCGACAGGTCCACACCCTCCAGCAGCGGGCAGGCCACGGCCTGTTCGGCGGCGATGCGGGCGCGGTCCGGCCCGGTGGCCTGGGCGGTGCCCATCATGGCTTTGCCCGGCTCGCCCATCACGGTGCGCACGTCTTCGAAGTCGACATTGACGTGGCCCTTGACGTTGATGATCTCGGCAATGCCGCCCACTGCGTTGCGAAGCACGTCGTTGGCGCTGGCAAAGGCTTCTTCTTCAGTGGCGTCCTCGCCCAGCACGTCCTGCAGCTTCTGGTTCAGCACCACGATCAGCGAGTCGACGTTGGCTTCGAGCTCGGCCATACCGGCTTCGGCATTTTTCATGCGTTTGTTGCCTTCGAACTCGAAGGGCTTGGTCACCACCCCCACGGTCAGGATGCCCATCTCGCGCGCCACGCGGGCAATCACCGGTGCCGCGCCGGTGCCGGTGCCGCCGCCCATGCCGGCGGTGATGAACAGCATGTGCGCACCCTCGATGGCGGCCCGGATGTCCTCAATCGCCAGCTCGGCCGCCTCGCGGCCGCGCTCGGGCATGCCGC
>JBEGOC010000247.1:0-3000 GCA_041182225.1 Pseudomonadota bacterium
CGTGGTACAGGCGGCAGGTCTGGCTTTGCATCAGTTGCCGGGCCACGCGCGGCAGTGCCGAATGCTTCAGCACCGAGGCATAAGCCGGGTTGGCCTGCCAGGTGCAAAAGTCTTCCACAAACCGGCCCGGGTCATCGGGCTGGCTGGCCACCAGCGCCAGCGGACTCAGGTGGGCCAGGTTGTGCTCGATACCGGCCGTGAGTTGGTCGAGCTCGGCGGCATTGAGCAGGCCGCGCAACACCAGCGCGCCATCGCGCGCAAAAGTCTGGACAGCGTCTAAAGGCAGTTGAAAAGGTGCGGTCATCAGAGCCACCAAAACAGTGAGAGGTCAAAGGCCCGCTCCACAAACCAGGCCAGCGCCACCAGCAGGGCAGCCCAGGAGCCGCCGCGCAACACGCCGCTTTGGTAAAACACCGTGTGCCGCAGCACAAAGGCCAGCGGCAAAAACACCGCCACGATGGCCAGCTGCCCGAGCTCGACGCCCACATTGAAGCCAACCAGGCTCACGACCAGGGCGTCGGTGGGCAGCCCGAGTTCCGCCAGCACGCTGGCAAAGCCAAAACCGTGGATCAGGCCGAAAAAAAACGCCATCAGCCAGCGCCCTTGAATCATCGGCACCAGGTTGTTGGCGGCAGCAAACACCACCGATGCAGCAATCGCAGACTCCACCAGCCGGCTGGGCAAGCTGACGATCTGCAAGGCCGCCAGCGACAAGGTGATGGAATGCGCCAGGGTGAACGCCGTCACCACCCACAGCACCCCCACACTGGCCACTTTGAAGCCGCGGACGCCGCCCACACGGCTGCGCCGGCCTTGGCCGATGCGCACCAGCACCGCCGGCAGCAGAAGGCACAGCAGAAACAGGATGTGGTCAAAGCCGATCCAGATGTGCCACACGCCCTCGCGCAGGTACTGCACAAACTGGGCGGCGGCGGTGGTCGCCTGCGAGAACTGCAAGGTCCCACTTTGCGGCCCCAATACGGCGCTGTGCATGGCGCCGTCCAGCTCAAGTTTGAGCAAGCCGCGGTGCTGGGCGTCCAGGTCAAACAACAGGGTGTACTGGATGGTCAAGGGGCCAGCATCGCGCGGGCAATGGCCGACCCAGGCCAGCACCGCGTAACTGCCATCGGTATGCTGGTCGACCTGCAGGGCTTGCGGCGCGAAAGTGCAAGCGCCGCCCCGTTGCAGGCTCAGGCGGCTGCCGGCCCAGGCTTGCAGCTCGCGCTGCTTCTGCTGCAATTCACCCCAGGTGATCTGGTCATCACCATTGGCGTCAAGGCCAATTGCAAATTGAATGTCGCGCAGCGCAATGTCCCATTGCAGGCTGACCTGGTCACCATTGACACGCACCGCCAGGTAACTGTCGCTGGACTTGTGCGCCCAGGCAGAACCGGCTGCCAGAGCCAAGCCGGCCAGCGCCACGACCCGCCACAGCAGCTGCCGCCAAAATGCGTTCATGGGCTGGCCTTGGGCAGGGTGGCCAGCAGGGCCAATTGCCGGTTGATGGGTTCGCCCTGGAAACCGCTGGCCTTCAACCAGGCTTCGACCTTTTGGGCTGGCGCACGCTGGCCAGCGGCCAGCGCCGCTTCCATCAGGATGCGGGCATCGCGCGGTTCCCGCTGCACCTCGTAGTTGGCCTGTGCCAGCGCCAAGGCTGTGCCGATGTCGCGGCGCAACTGCAGCGCGTAGCGCGCCTCCTCGGCGCGGTGGGTGGTGTCACCGCGCAGCCGGGTCGCAGCAAAGCGCTCCTCCAGCATTTTTGCCAGCGCTGGGGCCTTGGGTGAGCCGGTTTGCTGGTGCGCCAATGCCAGCCGCAGCAACAGCGGGTCCGACGCCTCTTTGCCGGCGAGCCATTCGACCACCTCTTTGGGGCGCTGCTGGTCAAGCAAAAAGTCGCTCCAGGCAGCCAATAAATAGCCGTCGGTCAAACCCAGGCGCAGGGCGCTGCGGTAATGGCTTTCGGCCAACGCCACCCGGCCTTGCCAGGCTGCCACCTCGGCCAGGCGGGTCAGCAGCCAAAGACGGTTGCCAGGGTCGGCGGCCAGGGTCAAGCCCTTCTCAAGCGCCTGGTAGCCCTGCGCCATTTGCCCGGTGTAGGCCAGGGTCAGGCCCACGCAGCCCGCGTGCAGGGTGGGCGCGCCCGCAGTGCCCAGCGCATCACAGGCCTGGCGCGCGCCAGCGTAGTCAGCCTGCACCAACTGGATCGCCGCCAGCCAAGCGTGGGCTTCCAGCAAATCCGGCTTGGCGGCCAGGGCTGCGCGCAGGTCGCTTTTGGCGTCGTCAAAGGCGTGCCGGTATTGCCGCAGCAGGGCACGAACCAGCAGCAGTTCTGGCGGCAGACTGCCGGGATAGCGGTTGACCAGCGCGTCGGCATAGCCCACAAAGCGGGGGTCGCCATGGGCCATCGCCAGGTCGAAATAATGGCGACCCAACGCCGCGACAGCCACGGCATCGGTGGGCGTGCGCTTGACCGCCTGTTGGTATTGCCTGAGCCGGTCGGTATCCGGGTCACCGGCCTTGACCGCCAAACGCTCCAGCACCTCGTTGGGGTCTGCGGGTGTGCGGGGTGCCGCGTGCCCCAGGGCGACCAACAGGGCCAGGCCAAGTCCCGGCAACCATGGGGTTAACCCGGCTTTCCGCCACATCCCGAATCTAGGCATAATATTCGGGCCATAAAGGCCCTGTGTTCAACATAAATCAATTGGAACCGATCATGACCAAAGTTTTATCCGTAATTGTTGCATCAATGATGTTGGCTTCGGCCGCGATGGCTGCCTCTCATGGCGGCGCCATGAAAGAAGAAGACAAGAAGAAAATGGAAGAAGCTTGCAAAAAGGCTGATCCCGCCAAGATGGACGCCAAGATGAAGGCTGACTGCGAAAAGCTCAAAGCCAAGAAGTAATCTTCTCGGCATTTGAAAAAAACGGGCCATCGGCCCGTTTTTTTTGGCTGGTCCACCGGCGATCCGGTGCCACAGCGACCGCCTTTGCCGGCACACCT
>JBEGOC010000248.1:0-17844 GCA_041182225.1 Pseudomonadota bacterium
CCGTATTGGAGCTCGGCGCGCAGTTTGCCGGCGCGGCGGTGGGTTTCGCTACTCTGCTCGTTGCTGACCAGCCCCAGGTTGCTGACCACTTCATTCAGGCTGGCGTGCAGTGAGCGCGGCATGTCGGGGCGCAGGATCAGCAGCTCGGCCACGCGCTCGGGCTTGATCACGTCGCGGTAGACCTTGCGGTACACCTCGAAGCCCGAGACGCTGCGCAAAATGGCGCTCCAATGGTAGAAGTCGTACTCCTGGTCCTTCTCGCTGGCGGCACCAAAAAAGTCGCTCTGCACCGCATGGAACTTCACATCCACCAGCCGCGCCGTGTTGTCGGCCCGCTCCAGAAAGGTGCCCAGGCGCATGAAGTACAGCGCCTCATCCATCAGCATGGTGCCCACTGTGACGCCGCGCGACAGGTGCGAGCGGAATTTGACCCACTCGAAAAACTGGCCGGGGTCCCGCTCGAAATCGCCGTTGTTGACCATGCGCCGCACCTCCAGCCAAGTCTGGTTGTGGGTTTCCCAGACCTCGGTGGTGAGCGTGCCGCGCACGGCGCGGGCATTTTCCCGCGCCGCGCTCAGGCAGGACATGATGGACGAGGGGTTGCTCTCGTCTTTCACCATGAAGTCCATGACCTTTTGCACATTCACCTCCCCGTGCAGGCGCTGGTAGGCCGGCAGCAACTCGCTGATGCTCAGAAGCCCCTGCCAGCCGACCAGCGCCACGGCTTCGGACTGCGGCAGCAGCGAGGTCTGGTAGTTGACGTCGAGCATGCGGGCGGTGTTTTCGGCCCGCTCCATGTAGCGGGACATCCAGAACAGGTGGTCGGCAGTACGTGACAACATGAGTTAGACCTCCAGTATCCAGGTGTCTTTGGTGCCGCCGCCCTGCGAGGAGTTGACCACCAGCGAGCCCTCCTTGAGCGCCACGCGGGTCAGGCCGCCAGGCACCATCTGCACGGTTTTGCCCGAAAGCACATAGGGCCGCAGGTCGATGTGGCGCGGCGCGATGCCGCTTTCGACAAAGGTGGGGCAGCTCGACAGGCTCAGCGTGGGCTGGGCGATGTAGCCCGCGGGGTTGGCCAGCACCGCACGGCGGAAGTCTTCAATCTCGGCCTGGGTGGACGCCGGACCCACCAGCATGCCGTAGCCGCCGGCGCCGTGCACCTCTTTCACCACCAGGTCTTTCAGGTTGGCCAGGGTGTAGGCCAGGTCGTCCTTGTTGCGGCACATGTAGGTGGGCACATTGCTCAGGATCGGCTTCTCGCCCAGGTAAAACTCGATCATCTTGGGCACGTAGGGGTAGATCGACTTGTCATCGGCCACGCCGGTGCCCACGGCGTTGCAGATGGTCACATGGCCGGCGCGGTACACATCCAGCAGGCCAGCGCAACCCAGGGTGCTGCTGGGGCGGAACACCTGGGGGTCCAGAAAATCGTCGTCCACGCGGCGGTAAATCACGTCCACCCGCTTCGGACCGCGCGTGGTGCGCATGTACACGAAGTTGTCCTTGACAAACAGGTCCTGCCCCTCGACCAGTTCCACCCCCATCTGCTGCGCCAGAAAGGCGTGCTCGAAGTAGGCGCTGTTGTACATGCCGGGCGTGAGCACCACCACGGTGGGCTCGGCGGTGGTGGCCGGGCTGCTGGCGCGCAGGGTCTCCAGCAACAGGTCGGGGTAATGGGCCACCGGCGCCACGCGGTGTGCACTGAACAGCTCGGGAAACAGCCGCATCATCATCTTGCGGTCTTCGAGCATGTAGCTCACGCCGCTGGGCACACGCAGGTTGTCTTCGAGCACGTAGTACTCGCCCTCGCCGGCCGCATTGGGCGCGCGCACGATGTCAATGCCCGAGATGTGCGAGTAAATCTGGTACGGCACATCCACGCCCACCATCTCGGGCCGGAACTGGGCGTTGTTCTCCACCTGTTCGCGCGGCACCACGCCGGCGCGCAGGATGTCCTGGTCGTGGTAGACGTCGTGGATGAAGCGGTTCAGCGCGGCCACGCGTTGCACCAGGCCGCGCTCCATGGTGGCCCACTCGTGCGCCGGGATGATGCGCGGAATCAGGTCAAAGGGGATCAGGCGCTCGGTACCGGCGCCCTCCTCGTCCTTGTCGCCATAGACGGCAAAGGTGATGCCGACGCGGCGGAAGATCATTTCGGCCTCTTCGCGCCGCTTGGCCATCATGTCGCCGGGCTGGCGCGCCAGCCACTCGTCATAGATTTTGTAATGGTCCCGGATCTGGGCGCCTTTGGAAAAAAATTCGTAAGGCAGCCGGGTGTACATCTCGTCGAATTTGGACATGGGCGCGGGTTCTCCTGCCCGTAGCTTAGCAAGCTTTGCGCCAGCAGCCGTGGCGGCGCGCGTCAGGGTGGACGGTGCTGCCAGTAGCGCGGTGCTGTTTGGCGCTGGCAGTCGACCTGTACCGGCTGGTCAGAGCGCCAGCGCATCGCACCACAATGGGGCGAATCGACGACCCGAATGCCACGCTCGGCATACCGCACCAAAACCGGGGCCGCCGGGTGGCCGAAGCGGTTGCGGTAGCCGGCCTGTACCAACGCGATGCGAGGCTGCACCGCATCCAGAAAGGGGGCGCTGCTGGAGGTCTTACTGCCGTGGTGCGGCACCAGCAGCAGCGTGGCGCTCAGCGGCGCGCCGCTGGCCACGAGGCGGGCCTCCTGCGCCTGCTCGATATCTCCGGCCAGCAGGGCGGCCTGGCCACCGGCACTGATGCGCAGCGTGCAGCTCAGGGTATTCGGCCGGGGCGCGGCCTCATAGTCGCTCGCCCGGGGGTGCAGCACTTCAAAATCCACACCATCCCAGCGCCAGCGCATGCCGGCCACACAGCGCTGGCCGACGCGCTGGTCCAGTAGCTCGTGCCCTGACTCCAGTGAACTCATCAGGCTGGCCTGCGGTTGCATCGCCAACACCGCGGCGGCGCCGCCGGTGTGGTCACTGTCGCGGTGACTCAGCACCACGGTATCCACCCGGGTACCCAAGGCGCGCAACATGGGCACCAGCACGCGGTGCCCGGCATCACTCTCGCTGCTGAAGCGCGGCCCGGCGTCGTACACCAGCGCATGGCCGGCCGTGCGTACGATCAGCGCGTTACCCTGCCCGATGTCGGGCGCCAGCAACTCAAACGCCCCAAGTGGCGGCAGCACGGGCTGCCACAACAGCACAGGCAACATCAGAGGCAGCCCAAGGCTGCGCAGGGCCCAAGGCAGGCGCAGCACCAGCAACAGGCCACCGAGCACCCCGGCTGCACCGGCCCACACCGGCGCCTGCGGTACCGACCAGACGGCAAACGGCAGATCGGCCAGTGCCTGCAAACCGATGCTCATGCCGCTGATGGCCCCGCCGGCCAATGACCACAATGGCGGCGCCAGCACACCCAGCATGGCCAGCGGCGTGACCACCAGCGTGACCCAGGGAATCGCCAGAGCATTGGCCAACAACCCGACCAGCGACACCTGGCCGAACAGCAACAGGGTGAGCGGCGTCAAGGCCAGCGTGATGACCCACTGCTCCCGCAACATGGCGGAGAGGTTCACCCCCAAGCTGGCCACTGCGTGTGCTGCGCTGCCCTCCGAGGGGGCTGATCTTCCTTGGGGCGGCTCGCCCGAGGCGAACAGCACGCCAACTGCGACGAAGCTGAGCCAGAAGCCGGCTTGCAGCAAAGCCCAGGGGTCGGCGGCCACCACGAGGGCCAGGGCCAGCAGCCAGACCACGGGCCAGGGCCAGCGCTTGCCCGACAGGCGCAGCAGTGCCACCGTCGCCAGCATCAGCACAGTGCGCTGGGCCGGCACGCCCCAGCCACTGAACAGCGCATAGGCGGCAGCCAGCAACACGCCGCCCAGCAACGCGGCGCTGGGTGCGGGCCACCACAGGCAAAGCCGGCTGGAGCGCCGCCACAAACCGCCCAGCACGAGCGCGGCAGCCCAAGCGAACATGGTGATGTGCAGGCCCGAGATGGACATCAGGTGCGCCACGCCGGTGGCGCGGTACACGTCCCAGTCGGCACGGTCAATGGCGCGCTGGTCGCCCACCACCAGTGCCGCGATCAGCCCGGCCTGGCTGCGATCGGGCACGGCTGAAAAAATGCGCTCCCGCACCTGCTGGCGCAGCCACGCCACCGGGTACTGGCCGGTCTGTGTCAGCCGCCGGGGTTCGGGGTCAGCGCGGCCGGTGCGCACATAGCCAGTGGCCTGTACCCCCTGTTCCCAGAGCCAGAGTTCGTAGTCGAAGCCATGCGGGTTGCTGCCGCCGTGCGGCGCCTTCAGGCGTACCCGCAGCTGCCAGCGCTCACCCGCTTGCAGCGGCAGCGGCTGGCGCTGCAACTCGGGCAAACCGTCCGGACCAACAGCCACGCCGCTGTACCAGCCCAGGTCCAGCCGGGGCGGCAGCCGCAGCGGCACGCCATCCAGGCTCGCGGCGTCCACCGCCAAGCGAAAGCGCAGGCCGGCTTCGGTGCTTTGCGGCAGGCTGGCCACCACGCCCACCACATCCATGTCGCGGCCCTCCAGCGCGGGCGGCAAGGCATCAGCCAGGTACAGACTGGCGCGTAAGCCCGTGAGGTTGAAACCCACCAGTGCGCAGGCCACAACCAACCCCCACCGCCATTTGCCAATCGCTATTTTTTTTATAGCAATGAAAGACCATGCGACAAGGGTTATCGCCAATATCGGGCCATAAATAGCGAGTGACCAGAGTTCTGGCTGGAGCAGTTGCAGCGCCGTGCCGACCGCAAGAGCCAGCAGGCCCGGCGCCATCAGGCCGGACCAGCCTGCCTGCCGCGCCGGTTCGGTGTCCATGGTGCCAGGCTACAGCGGCAGCAGTGCCGCCGGGTCGGGCCGGTCCAACCAAGCCTGGAACTCATCGGCCAGCCTCGCGCTCTCGGCCACCGCCCGGCTCCAGGCCTGCACGCGGCCTGGCAGATCGGCGCCAAAGTGGGTGAAATCGGTGCGGTCCGGCAACTTGCCGCGCGGCAGTGTTTGTACCCAGGCCGGGTCGGGCGCGAGCAGCAGCATGGTGTCCAGCTTGGGCGTGGCGCCGTGCCGCCAACGCAGGCCCTTGTCGAGCCAGCCCGGTACCACCGCCTGCTGAAAATGCGGGTACAGCACCAACCCCTTGGCAGCCTGGGCGTAATTCAGATGCAGGTGGTAGTCGGTGATGCCGCCGTCCCAGTAGGCGCCGGGCGGTGCGCCGGGGATGTCGTGCACGGCACGCAACACAAAGGGAATGGCACAGCTGGCTTGCAGCACCGCCTGAAAATTGGTCGGCGTCAGCCCAAACTGCCGGGTCGGAAAATCGTCGCTGACAAACGGCAAAGGCGCACCGGCAGTGGAAAACACCACCCGCTCCAACCAGACGCCCAGAGCACGCCGGTGCACGGCATTGCTCAAAAAGGCCCCAAGGTAGCCCAGTGGGGTGCGCCAGGCATCTTCCCGCCGCAGCACATGGCGGCCATGGGAGGTAACGATGTGCAGGCGGTAGCGCGGGTGTGTCAGCACCTTGGCCTCTTGCCCGCCAAAGAAGGCCTGCAGATTTTGGGCAAACAGGGCGCTCACGCGTTCCGCGGGCGGCCGCTTTTCGCCGGGCTGCAGTGCATAGTGCTGGCGGATGTAGTCGTGCTCCAGCCTCTCGAACGCAGCCACCGCATCAGGCAAACAGGCGGTGGCCATGCGCCAGGCACCGATCGAGGCGCCCACCAGATCGACCGGCTGCGCACTCCGGGCGAGCCATTGGCCGAACACAAAGCGGTCCAGCGGCCCCAGAATCAGGCCCTTGGGCCCTCCGGCCGCGCCGGCCACCACACCAATGTCGGCCGGCTGCAGGCCGTTCTGCGCAATGTGGCGGCGTGCTGCCGGGCCAGCGTGAAGGCGCAGGGCCTGCAGCGCCATGTCAGGTCCGCTGGCGCGCGATGACCCGAGCCGACCAGTCGATCGGGTCCTGTTGCAGCACCATGTCCACGTCCAGCCCCAGCACCTCGCCCACCGAGCCGGGAAAGGTATCGGCCAGCGCCTTGTCGGGCAGCGCCGCAGCGCGTGCCCGCGCGCGCCAGGTCGCCAGGTGGATCACTCCGGCCAACGGTTCAAACACATCATTGTCGAAGGGCGCGTACTGGTGCTCCAGCGCATCCACAATCGGTTGCGGCAGATGCCATTGGCGTGCCAGCCCGGCGCCAACCTGGGCATAGCAAAAGCCCCATTGCCGGCGCTCCAGGCGCGCACGGCGCAGATCCAGCGGCGGCACCTCGCGATCAAGCGCCAGCACGGCCTCGGTCATGCCCATGTGCAGGGCCAGTTCGCCCACGCCGTGGATCAGACCGCAGGTAAAGGCGGCCTGCTGGTTTTGCCGCACCACGCCAGCCAGTGAGCGCGCCAGCTTGGCCACGTCCAGGCAGTAAGTCCAAAACGGCGGCAGGGCGATACCGGGCACGGCCCGCAGCGAGGCACTCGCAGCCGCCTCGGCCCCCATCGCCCGCACCTGCCCCAGACTCAGGACGGCCAGCGCCTCCGGAACACTGCTGACCTGACCTGCAAGGCGGAAAAAATCGGTGTTGGCCCATCGCAGCAGGCGCACGGTCAGGGCCGGGTCGGTGCTGATCAACTGATTGACCCGGCGCAGGTCCGGCTCGGGCTGATCGAGTTCGCTCAGCAACAGGGCCACCACCCGCGGGATGCTGGGCAAGACAAAGTGCCGGGCGAGCAGGGTGTCGAGTGTCATGGGTGTGTCTGGCGGGTGCTGGGATTCAGGGCCGGGCCTTGCCGGCCTCGGGGGTGACCTGCAGCCGTGCAAAGGCCGACGACATGGCATTGGGGGCCTGGGCCGGCGTCACCGGCGGGCGCCCCCGCTGGCCCGGCCTCACCGCCTCAAATCGGTTGGCGCCAGCGGCATCGCGGCGACCCGGCGCTGCGCCCAGCTTCATCGTCAGGGCAATGCGCTGGCGCGGCACATCGACCTCCAGCACCTGCACCTTGACGATGTCGCCGGCCTTCACCACCTCATGCGCCTCGCGCACAAAACTGTGGCTGAGCTGGCTCACATGCACCAGACCGTCCTGGTGCACGCCCAAATCCACAAAGGCGCCAAACGCCGCCACATTGGTCACGGTGCCTTCCAGCAGCATGCCGGGCTGCAGGTCCTTGATGTCCTGCACGCCATCGCTCAGCCGCGCCACCTTGAAGTCGGGGCGCGGGTCACGGCCAGGCTTTTCCAGCTCGCCCAAAATGTCGCGCACCGTGATGGCGCCAAAGCGTTCGCTGGCAAACAGCTCGGGCCGCAGCGTGTTGAGCAGGTCGGCCCGCCCCATCAGCGCCGCCACCGGCTGGCCGGTGTGGGCCAGGATGCGTTCCACCACCGGGTAGGTCTCGGGGTGCACGCCGGTCATGTCCAGCGGGTTGTCGCCGCCGCGGATGCGCAGAAAACCCGCGCTCTGCTCGAAGGTCTTGGCGCCCAGGCCGCCCACCTGCAGCAGCTGCTGGCGGTTGACGAACGCGCCTCGGGCCTCGCGCCACTGCACCACCGCCCGCGCCACGCCACGCGACAGGCCCGAAACGCGGGCCAGCAGCGGCTCGCTGGCAGTGTTGAGGTCAACGCCCACGGCGTTGACACAGTCCTCCACCACCGCGTCCAGCGTGCGGGCCAGCTCGGCCTGGTTCACGTCGTGCTGGTACTGGCCCACCCCGATCGCCTTGGGCTCGATCTTGACCAGCTCGGCCAGCGGGTCCTGCAGGCGCCGCGCAATGCTGGCGGCACCGCGCAGGCTCACATCCACATCGGGCATTTCCTGCGAGGCAAACTCGCTGGCCGAGTAGACAGAGGCGCCGGCCTCGCTCACCACCACCCGGTCGATGCGCCGCTGCGGGCCACGCGCCAGCCAGTCGATCAGCTCGGCCGCCAGCTTGTCGGTCTCGCGGCTGGCCGTGCCATTGCCGATGGCAATCAGGTTCACGCCATGGCGCTCGCACAGCGCGGCCAGCGCCTGCAGCGCCCCTGCCCAGTCGCGGCGCGGCTCATGTGGGAACACCGTGGCAGTGGCCACCAGCTTGCCGGTGGTATCGACCACCGCCACCTTGACGCCGGTGCGGATGCCGGGGTCCAGCCCCATCACCACCCGCGGCCCGGCCGGCGCCGCCAGCAGCAGGTCGCGCAAATTGGCCGCAAACACCTTGATGGCCACTTGCTCGGCTGACTCGCGCAGCCGCCCCAGCAGGTCCCGCTCCATGGACAGGCTGAGCTTGACGCGCCAAGTCCAGGCCACACACTTGCGCAGCAGATCGTCGGCGGGCCGGCCCCGGTGCTGCCAGCCCAGGCACAGCGCGATTCGCGCCTCGGCCAGCGACACCGCGGGTGTCGCTCTTTTTTTGATAGCTCCATCACCAAGCGGGGCAAGGGCTGGCGCCACTTCCGGCTCGGGCGCCACCAGGCGGGCGTCGAGCACATTCAGGGCCCGGCCGCGAAACACCGCCATCGCCCGGTGCGAAGGCACGCGCGCGATCGGCTCGTCATAGGCAAAGTAGTCACGAAAGCGCGCAGCCTCGGCGCCATCGGCGTCCTGGCCCTCACGCAATCGGCTCTGAAACAGGCCCTGCGCCCACAGCCACTCGCGCAGGGTCTGCACCACGGCGGCGTCCTCGGCCCAGCGCTCGCTCAGGATGTCGCGCACGCCGTCCAGCACGGCGGCCAGGGTGGTGAAGTCATCACCGGCTTCGTTTTTCTCGGGTTTCACAAAACATTGCGCCTGGGCCTGCGGGTCGAGCGTGGGGTCGGCCCACAGCCGGTCGGCCAGGGCTTCGAGCCCGGCCTCACGGGCGATCTGGCCTTTGGTGCGGCGTTTCTGCTTGAAGGGCAGGTACAGATCCTCCAGCGCCTGCTTCGTGGTCGACGCCTGCAGGGCGGCCAGCAACGCAGGGGTCATCTTGCCCTGCGCCTCGATGCTGGTCACGATGGCCTGCAGCCGCTCCTGCATCTCACGCAAGTAGATCAGCCGGCTGTCGATCTCGCGCAGCTGGATATCGTCCAGGCCGCCGGTGGCCTCCTTGCGGTAGCGCGCCACAAACGGCACGGTGGCGCCGCCGTCCAGAAGTGCCACAGCGGCTTGTACCTGGGCCTCGCCCACCCCGATTTCCTGCGCCAGCTGCGCCGTGATGTTCTGCATGAATGACGAACCGGCCGGCCGGACCGACCCTGGATGAAGACAGTGAGAGAACGGGGAAGTGTGCCACAGCGCTCCTGTAGGAAAAAACCTGACACGCGCTTTAGTCAGATACCGACAACAGTTTTTGTAACAGCTGATTACATTCAATCCAACGCGTGGCAAAGGTCGCCTCCGGCCCGACAACCGCCTTCCAAGAAGTTCAAGAAAGGGTATGCATCATGATCAACCACACACGATCGGTTCATGGACCGGCAGCGGCAGGCGCCTACCTACCGTCCATGGCCTCGGCCGACACGACGTCCAAGGCGATGGTTGAAGAGCTGCTGCCTTTTTCGCTGCGTCTGGTCCGCAACCAGAGCGATCTGGACAAGGCCATCCATATTCGGCATGCCGCCTACGCCCGGCATCTCCCCGGTTTGGCTGAAACCCTGAAAGAGCCCGAGACCACAGACTTCGAAGACGGCGTGGTGGTCTTTCTGGCGGAATCCAAGCTGGACGGCTCACCCCTGGGCACCATGCGCATTCAGACCAATGACTTCAAGCCGCTGTGCCTGGAGCAATCGGTGGAACTGCCGGACTGGCTGAAAACCCGTCGGCTGGCCGAGGCCACGCGACTGGCGGTGACCAACGACAAAGTGGCGCGGCTGGTCAAGGCAGTGCTGTTCAAAGCCTATTTTGTCTACTGCCGCCAAATCGGCATCGAGTGGCTGGTGATCGCCGGTCGCTCGCCCATCGACCGTCAGTACGACCGCATGCTGTTCAAGGATGTGTTTCCCAATATGGGCTACATCCCGCTGCGCCACGCGGGCAACCTGCCGCATCGGGTGATGTCTTTCCACTTGGCAAAAACGGAAGAGCAAGACGGTGTTGCCAGCCACCCCATGTTCGACTTCTTTTTTCGCACGCAACACCCCGACATGGACCTGACCCCTTCGCTCAGCGCCATGGCCGCTCGCAATCCCCAGCATGTGGTGCACGGCCAGGGCTCAGCCAGCTTCATGTGACTCAGGTCCTGGACCGGAAAAAACTCAGGTACCACATCAAATATTTACAGCAAGTCCATGATTCATATGTTGTTTTTATAGAACATTGACATGTGATTTTTATTGCCAATGCCTTAAATTGGTAGTAACTTCCGCCTTATAAGATGCCTTGTTCGGCATCAAGGACGTTGGCGGATGCGTGGTTTTCCGGTTGATCAACAAGGGCGCCGTCGAGCAGGAGCGCTCGTGTGCCCGCGCGCCATCAGGCCGGCAGCGCCGGTGGGGCGCTGTGGCCACAGGAGCTTGGCATGCGACTGACGACTGCCGTGTTCGGTCGGCGCCTGGCGCGTCTGAACCCCAAGGTCGAACGGGCCATCTATGTTCTGTCTGCCTTTGCCACGCCTCTGGTGCTGGTGCTGTTCTCCCTCGCCGCACTGCTGGCCTGGGAGACCCAATACCCGGCAACTGATCCCCAAACCCTGAATTTCAGGGTGCTGGAGGGATCCAGTACCCTGACGGACCCGGTGGATGCGTATCAGCAGTTGCGTGACAAGCCCGTCGTGCCCTACCGGGAGACCCAGCTGTCCGAAGAGCCGTTCTGGCTGGCGATAGTGGTCCCGGCGACAGGGCCGCTCGGCCAACAGGCCCTGAAATTTCCATCGCGACACATTTCTGACATCATGTGCTGGGAGGGTGCCACGCCCAGGGTGCTCGGATCCGCCAACCGGCAGACCAGCACCGGGCTATTGGCACCGGCAAAAGCGGGCTTTGCACTGGAGCTCACCCCCTCCAAACAGGCGTCAGACATCGTCTGCCGCATCCAGTCGGTCGGGCCGGCACGCCTGTCAGTCCAGCTCTGGCAGTCCGCCGATCTGGCCACGAGCATCCGCGAGTTCCATCGCAAATCCGGGCTGCTCGACGGCGGCATCATCGTGCTGGCGCTGTTTGTGCTGGTGACCGCCATCATCAACAGAAGCGGTCTGTACCTGCTGTTTGCCGCTTGGCTGGTGGTGAATCTGCGCATGGGGGCACTGTCGGTCGGGTGGGACACCCAGTGGCTTGGCAATACGGTGCCTCAGGATTGGATACAGCGCACACGCCTGATCACGACGTCGATCTACTACGTGCTGACGGCCAGTCTCTTCAGCACCCTGTTTCATGATGACCTGAAGGCCTTGGGATCTCGGAAGCTGCTGCGGCTGGGCCAATGGACCTGCATCCCCTTGCTGGTCCTGTCGACATTCCTGAGTTATCGCGAATACCTGCCGCTTCTTTGGGTGTCCACCGGGCTGAGCATCTGCGTCCTGATCTATTACCTGACGCGAATTCTGCTCAAGACTCAGTCGCGGGTGGCCATCTGGTACAGCGCCGGCATTGCGGTGACCCTGATTGCCAGTTTTTCGGAAATCATCTCCGCCGCCCTGGGGGCCCGAGGTCTGATCGGCTCCATCAACAGTGTCACCGCCGCCTTGTCGTCGAGCCTGCTGACCGCACTGGCGATTGCCGAACAGATGCGGCAGGAGCATGTGCAGCGGCTGGAAGTGCAGGCCGAACTGGAGCACACGTTTGAGGCCATGCCGATCGGCATGTTCACGCTGGATCTGGAAGGCAACTTTATGAGTGCCAATCCGGCGCTGAAACAGATGCTGGGCAGCAATGTGCTGGCTGAAGGTCGCAACAACTGGCAGCAGCATTTCGAAGCTGGCGCCTGGACCCGCCTGCACCAGATGCTGCACGCCGAGAAGGCTGCCGAACTGGATGCGAAGCACAACCCTTCCCCGGTCGGTTTCAGTCCGTCGCTGCCGTCCGAAGCCATGCGACAGGCCGGCTCCGAACTGGAAATCAAGGGCAAGCGGACGTCGGCGGCCAGCGCCAAACGCTTCCTGGTCAAAGCCATCCTGGCGCGC
Source organism: Pseudomonadota bacterium (assembly GCA_041182225.1). GTDB lineage: Bacteria > Pseudomonadota > Gammaproteobacteria > Burkholderiales > Burkholderiaceae_C > Rhodoferax. The sequence continues at coordinate 12,053 of JBEGOC010000248.1, forward strand.
GACAAGATCGAAGGCTCGCTGCAGGACGTCACCGCCAAATCGAAAGCCACCGAAGATCTGTACTTCCTGGCTAACCACGACTCGCTGACCAAGGTGTTGAACCGGCGCGGTATCGAGCGGGTGCTGACCTCGGCCATTGACAGATTGCCGGCAGGCCATGCCATGGCCCTGGCCTACCTAGACTTGGACCGTTTCAAACTCATCAACGACCTGTTCGGCCACGGCGTGGGCGACGAGGTGCTGCAACAGGTCTGCAAGCGCGTGACCGACATGCTGCCGCGCGACATCCAGTTTGGGCGCGTCGGTGGGGACGAGTTTGTGATCGTGTTTCAGGACACGCCGATCGCCATGGCCACGCACATGTGCCAGGGTATCGTCGACAGCATCGGCACCCGGCCCTACCGGGTGGGTGGCAAGGCTTTTTATGTGCGCGGCTCCATCGGCCTGATCGAGGTGGCGGCCGGCATGGAGTTCAAGGACGCCATCTCCACGGCCGACCGAGCCTGCCGCCAGGCCAAGGCGGCCAACGCTGAAGGTCTGGTGGTGTATGAAAAATACGCTGTGGCCTTCCAGCAGCACGAGGCCGAGCTCAAGCTGATTGCGCAGCTGTCCACCACCTCGGCCACCGAGGGCCTGTACCTGGAGATGCAGCCCATCATGTCGCTCACCGCGCCGCATGAATCGCTCAATTTCGAGGTGCTGCTTCGCATGACGGACCGGCAGGGCAAGCAGATCCCCACCGAGCGGCTGATCGCCGCGGGCGAGGCCAGCGGCCGCATGAGCGTGATCGACCGTTGGGTGCTGACCTCAACCCTGGCCTGGCTCGACAAGCATCAGGATCAGCTGCGCAGCACCCGTTTCGTCTGCATGAACCTCAGCGGCGCCTCGCTCAATGACGAAAAATTTCTGGCCGACGTGTACGAGCTGCTGGAGAAAAATCGGCACCTGGTCGGGCAAATCTGCCTGGAGATCACCGAGAGCGTGGCCCTGCACGACATTGACAACACACGCCGCTTCGTCAACAAAGTGCGGCGCATCGGTGCCCGGGTGGCGCTGGACGACTTCGGTGCAGGCTACACCTCGTTCTCCTACCTCAAGGAGTTCACTGCCGACCTGCTCAAGATCGACGGCAGCTTCATCGTCAACATGAACAAACATCCGGCCAACATCGCCATCGTGGAGGCGATCGTGAACCTCGCCAAGAACCTGGGCATGAAGGTCATCGCCGAATGGGCTGAGGACAACGCGACGGTGCAGACCCTGACCGACATCGGCGTGGACTATGTGCAGGGCTTTGTCGTATCACGCTCACAGCACCCGGACAAGCTGCTGCTGGCGCAATCATCGGCCAGTTTCATCAAGGACGAGGAATTGGCGCACATGATGAATCTGGTGGGCAAGACCGAGGCTGCTGTGACCCAGGTCGACCTGTTTGGCGACACCGCCGCTAGCCGCCTGCACTGACTCAGAGCCAGCCTCGGTGTGTGGCCGTGCTGACCGCCTGCGCCCGGCTGCGCACCTGCAACTTGCGGTAGATGTTCTTCACGTGGGTGTTGACGGTTTGCGGACTGATTGAGAGGCGCGTCCCGACCTCGGGGCTGGTATGGCCGGCCGCGACCAGCCGCAGCACCACCCGCTCACGGTCGGACAGGCTTTCTTTGTCCAGACCGACCGGGCTTTTGCCCCGCGGAGCCGAGGCGCTCTCAAACTGGCGCAGCAGGCGCCGCGCCAGCCCAGGGGTGATCGATGCCCCGCCGTTGACAACCTGTAACACCGCCTGAGGGAAGTTGCCGAACCACGAGTTCTTGACCAGGTAGCCTGTCGCGCCCAGTGCGAAGGCCTGCAAGGCGTGCTGCTCATCGTCCGAAGCGGTGATCACGATCGCTTCGGCAAAGGGCCGCAAGGACTTGACGTGCTGTATCAAGTCGAAGCCGGTGCCGTCGCCCAGATTCAGGTCCACCAACAACACATCGAATTCGTGCAGGGCCGCCAAGCGCCGACCCTCGCGGCTGCTGGCACCCTGAGCCACGAGGCTGACCCGCTCGTCTGCCAGCAGGTCCTGCGCAATCACCCGGCGCATGTGTGCATCGTCTTCGACCAGCAGCACGCGCACTGGCCGCGCCGGCTGGCCTTTCAAAAAGTCAGGCCAGAGCACGGGCTGACCGGCCACCATGGCAAATTGATGCCCAGTCACGGCCCCCACCCGCGCTGCGGTGGGCGCTGGGTCTTTGGCAACATGTTTGTCCATTGTTTCTCCGGTTGACGAGTCGGCACGGGTGGCAGCACTTGCTTACCTTTGGTGACAGTTCGGACCCTGCCCGAACCACCGCATTCGAGGGAGAGCGTAACGACCAGATGGCCGATCGCGAATACGGCAATGAATGGCATATAACTACCGGATTACGGTTAGCAGCACCGAGGTTTGCGCCAGCAGTGCGGCAAACGTTACAGACTGTTACTTGCCTTACAACTGGCCACTACCACGTTGGCATCGGCGCTACCCATCTCTTGTCAGTGCGGCCCGCGGCAGCACCTGCCCTCTGACAGGCGAACCTGGCGCCTCGTATGCCGCCACTGCGACCGAGCCAAAGCCATTACCAAGAGGGTAACCATTTGACGGGATGGGCGCCGCTCGCCTCTGTGCCGACACTGCAGCCAGACAACGAACAACAGGCAGGCCAAGCCCCCAAAAGCAAGGCCAGCCTGGCAGGCGATGTCTACCGGGACGGCGATCCTGGTTGTTGACCGGGACCGCCATATGCCAATGTGTAAGCAAATCTTGAAAAAGGAAATCATCATGAAGAAACTCTCCCTCCTCGCTCTGGCACTCGCCGCATCGTCCGCCTTCGCTGACATGCCACCTCCCCCGCCACCCGCTCCGACCGCCGGCCCCAGCATCTCGATCGGCAGCGCATCACGCCAGGGTGTAGCGATGATCTTCTCGGCCGTGCGCAACAAGGCTGACGGCAAGGGTGCCGTGGCCCAGCAGAATGTGTCGAGCAATTCCGGCAATGTGACGATCAAAGGCGGCAGCTCTGACCAGCTGACCATCGGCGCGGTGTCGGATATTTCGAACCGCGCCCTGGGCGCCAACAGCATGGCCAACCAGAACGTGTCGTCGAATGTCGGCAACGTCACGATCAAGGGCGCGTCGACCCAGGTCACCGCCCTGCTCGGGTCCTACATCGGCAACGTGGCGTATGGCAATTCCATGGCCGTGCAAAACCTGGCCAGCAACAACGGCTGCGTGGCTTGCGATGGCGGCACCACCGTCGGCAACGGCTACTGATCCAGCCGAACCAGGGCCGCCGCGCTCAGTGCACTGATCCCGACGGCTTGTGGGGGTGTCTTTCGTGTTTCGACGAAAGGCACCCTCCCCTCTTTTCAGACTTTGGAGGCTTCTCATGACACACCCGCGTTTTCTCCCCTGCCTGATTCTGACCCTCTGCGGCACCGGCGGCCTGAGCACGCTCAGCGCGTTGGCGGCTCCCGGGGAAGACCTGGTCATCCTGTCCAAGCCGGTGGAGCACCTGTCCTTGCCTGGGCCACTCGCACCCAAGTCAGGCAATTTACTCGGGGCCTTCGACATGCCCGCTTGGATGAGGGCGCGTGTGACCCGCTATGAGGCCAAGGCCTTTTCTGCCAACGCCGACGACGGTGGCATGTTCACCGACAGCGACACGGTGAACACCGCCAATGCCATTGGCTTGCGCAAAACCTGTGTGCAGGAAGTCGGCAGCAACGCCAACAATGCCAACAACACCTTCAACCGCTACGGCCCCAGCAACCAGCAGCAGATCGTGGTGCTGCGCGGCGACCTGGTCAACATCTGCAAATAGGAACACCTCATGCAAACGCCAGATACCGTTCATCGCATCACAGCCAGCTGGCAGCGCTCGCTGGCTTGGGGCGCGACGGCCGCCCTGCTGCTCCTGGCCGGCTGTGCGGCCCCGCTTGATGCCCGCAAAGACAGCGAGTTCCAGTCCCACGCCAACACCGCCGACCGCCCCAGTGTGCGCCCGGTGCGCTCGATCTCGAGTTTTTCAGACTCGCTGATGTGCATGGACCGGCTGTTTCGCGATGCCGAACTGCCCACCACGCTGATCACCAGCAAGCAGATTCCCGATTTTTCGAACCGTGTGCCGGTGGCCACCAAGGACATGGTGATCACCGCCCTGTCGCAGATGTCACGCCTGAGCAATGCCTTCCGCTTCGTCGACTACGAGGTGGATATCTCACGCCAGGACACGGTGCAGAACCTGACCACCATCCTGCTCAACAACAACCAGATGCAGCTGCAGCGGCCGGCCTTGTATGTGTCGGGTTCTGTGGCCTTTGTGGACCAGAACGTGCTCAACAACCGGTTTGACGTGGGCACCTCGGCCTCTCGGCTAGAAACCGGCTACAGCCGCAACCGCAACGCCACGGTGATCGGGCTGGAACTGCACCTGGGCGATTTCCGCACCCGCACCATCATCCCCGGCCTGGATTCAGCCAATGAAGTGGTCATCAGCAACAGCGGCCAAGGGCTCGATCTGGCCGGGCGCATTGGCGATTACGGCTGGCAGTTCAACGTCGGGCGCGACTACGCACAGGGCTCGGGGGCGGCGATCCGTACTTTGGTGGAACTGGCCACCATCGAGCTGACCGGCAAGTGGGCCCGCGTGCCCTACTGGCAGTGTCTGACCCTGGAGCAGAACCACCCCGAATTTCAGCGTCAGCTGCGGGACTGGTACGACGAGGGCGAAGCCGCGATCCACCAGGGTCTGGTCAAGCGCTCGCTCATCAGTGCCGGTTACCTCGGCGCGCAGGCTGACAAGCTGACCGCCAACAGCACGGAATTCCGTCTGGCAGTCGCCCGCTTCCAGGCCGACCAGGGCATGGTGGTGAATGGCGCGGTGGACTTTGCCACCTATGAACGGGCCCTGCGCGACTTTGTCATCCTCGGGACCGACGGCCGGCTGACCCGGGTCGGCTGGCGCGCCACCAGCGCCGAGCCGATCCCGGCGACCGACCTCAAACCCGGCTCGCGGATGGTCGCCACGGCGGACGGGGTGCGCGGCTACGGCGCCGAGGCCGAGCCTGTGCGGCTCAATCTGCAAGTCGAAAACCTGGTGCCCGATCGCTCGGTCTTTGAGAGCGGTGACCAGATCTTCCTGTCCGCCACCGTCTCGCGCGCCGCCTACCTGTACTGCTACATGAACGAGGCCGGAGGTAATCTGATCCGTTTGCTGCCCAATGCCACCCACCCGCGAGCCCTGGTGTCGGCCAACCAGACGATCCGGATCCCGGACTGGATGAGCCCGACGCCCGGCTTCATGCTTGATGCCGGCTTACCTGGCCAGGAGGCGGTGATGTGTCTGGCCACAACCACCGATGCCACCCCGCTGCTGCCGGCAGCACTGCAAGGCCCGGCACTGCGACTGATCGAGGGCTATCGGGGCGTGGACAGCGTCAAACAGGCCTTTGTGACGGCACTGGGTGGTCAGGGTCTGGTTGAACAGACGGCGCAGTGGCGGGTCCTTCCGCGCCAAGGCGTCAGCCGCTGACCATGGCCACCCTGTCACGCACTTTCAGGCTGTTGGCGCTCATGTTTGCCCTGCCCATGACCTGGGCCCTTGCCCAGGTGCCGATGGCTGCACTGCCGGTGGTGGGCGCTCCCGTGGCTGAGCCGGTGGCCGCCAGACCGCAGGACAGCGTGCAGGATCCGCAACTGCGCCAAGCCCTGCAGGACCTCGAAAACCAGGCAGCCAGCGGGGCGCAGCCCGGACGGGCCCGGGCCGCCTGGCTGC
>JBEGOC010000249.1:0-10277 GCA_041182225.1 Pseudomonadota bacterium
GCCTGCTGCGCCCAGCCAACAGCCGGGGGCAGGAGGGACAGCAGCGCGACGAGCAGGACCAACCAACGTGTTTTCATGGCTTGACGGGGTCAAATCGGGGTGGGGCCGTCATTGTCAGCCAGATCGCCTACCATCGGGAACATGACCCAATTTTCCGTACTTGACCTCTCGCCGATTGTCCAGGGCGGTGACGCCGGCCAATCGTTTCGCAACAGCCTGTCGCTGGCGCGCCACGCCGAGCGGCTCGGCTTCCACCGTTACTGGCTGGCCGAACACCACGGCATGCCCGGCATTGCCAGCGCAGCCACCGCCGTGGTCATGGCGCATGTGGCCGCCGGCACGCAACGCATTCGCATCGGGGCCGGCGGCATCATGCTGCCCAACCACTCACCGCTGGTGATTGCCGAACAGTTTGGCACGCTGGAGTCACTCTACCCGGGCCGCATCGACCTCGGGCTGGGCCGCGCGCCGGGTTCGGACCAGACCACCGCGCGTGCGCTGCGCCGGAATCTGAACTCGGACTCGGACGAGTTCCCGCAGGATGTGCTGGAGCTGATGGACTACTTTGCCGCCGAGCCCAAAGGCCCGGTGCGCGCCGTGCCCGGCCAGGGCCTGAACATCCCGATCTGGATCCTGGGCTCCAGCCTGTATGGCGCGCAGCTGGCCGCGGCGCTGGGTCTGCCCTACGCCTTTGCCTCGCACTTTGCGCCTCAGGCCATGATGCAGGCCATCGACATGTACCGCAGCTGTTTCAAGCCCTCGGCGCGGCTGGCCAAGCCCTATGTGATGCTGGGCTTCAATGTGTTTGCGGCCGACACCGATGCCCAGGCCGAACTGCTGGCCACCTCCATGCAGCAGGCCTTTGTCAACCTGCGTACCGGTCGCCCCGGCCGGCTGCCGCCGCCCTTGCCCGGCTACCGTGAACGCCTGGACGGCCCGGCCCGCGCCATGCTGGAGACCGTGCTGTCGTGTGCTGCCATTGGCGGACCGGCCGCCGTGCGCCAGCAGCTCGACGCCTTCATCGCCCGCACCGGCGCCGACGAACTGATGATCACCTGCCAGATGTTTGACCACGAAGCGCGGCTGCGCTCGTATGAAATTGCAGCCAATGCCCGCCACGCCATGGTGGCCCCACCACTGCGCGAGCTCATGACAGGCTGAAAACGGGCAGCGGGCTGACGCCCGACGCGCTCAGGGGCGATCCACTGCCATCAGTTCGCGCCCGCGCAGCCGCTCGCGCCCGGGCACGCCCAGTTCGGGATGCAAGCGGCCTGCCACCAGCCAAGCCGCGAGCAGGGTCAGCCCCCCAGCGGCAAAGATGCCAACCACCGGGCTGAATTGCAGCACCAGCCAGGCCAGGCCCGGCGACAGAATGCCCGACACATCGCGGAAGCTGGAGTACACGGCCGACATCTCGGTGCGCTGCGACGGCTTGACCGACATCAAAAACGGCAGGCCACCGCAAATGTCCAGCAGCACCAAAAAGTAGGCGCCCAGCATCAACAGCGCCACGGTGGCCCAGGGCAGTGGCGACAGCACGGTGGCCAGGATGAAGCAGCCGCCGCAGTACAGGAAACCGGTGCGCACCGCCTCTCGCACCGAGCGGCGCTGCATCCAGCGCAGCATCAAGGGCGCCAAAAACAGGCCGGCATTGGCCAGCGAGGTGGCAATCCCGCCCACCTGGTCGCTCAAGCCCTGCTGCACCGCAAAAATACCGGTGTAGACGATGTAAATCCACCAACCACAGGACCGCACCACCGCAAAAAACCAGCCCGCCACCAGCCGGGGCTGGGCAAAAAAGCGTTGCAGGTAAGCCAGCGGCGCCCCCGAGCGCCGGCGAGAAGGTGCGATGACCCGGCCATTGCCCAGGCGCAACAGCCAGAAGGTGGTGAGCATGCCCAGCGCAGCTGTGCCGACGATGACAAAGGGCGCGCCATGCCAGTACTGCAGCAGCCAGACGCCCAGCACCGGGCCGATCGTCCAGCCCACCCCGCCGTAGAACAGGCGCAGGGATTCGAGTTTGCTGAAGTCGGCCTTGGCCACGTTGTCGAGCACATAGGCATTGAAGCAGACAAAGGCCGTCGCGGCAGCCATGGCATTGCATAGCAGCGCCGCCGTGGTGGCCTTGCCGCCCACCATGCCCAGACAGGCCGACAGCACGTACAGCAACACGCCGATGGTGTACATCCAGCGGCGCGGCACAAAGCGGGTCAGCGTCGGCACTGTGAGCACCGTCAGCAGCGACAGCAGCCCAACCAGAAAATAAATCTTGGAGACCGTGGCTGCATCGCCCCAGGCCCGGTACATCACCAGCGGGTAAACCGACAGGCTGGTGCCACGCACCACCGCCTCAATGCCGCCAATGATGGCAAACGGTTGCACCCCACGGGCCGTGTGGCGGCCCTTGACGATGCCCAGGCGGTCAGTCATGCCGACAGCGCCTGCCCCAGCCGCGCCACGCCCTCGATGATTTTGGCCTCGTCCACCGTGGCGAAGCTCAGACGCAGGCTGGCGGTGTCGGGGTCATGGGCAAAGAAGGGGTTGCCCGGCACAAACGCCACCAGGCGTTCGATGGCGCGTTGGGCAAAGGCGGCAGCATCGGCGTTTCGGCCGCTGGTGCCGGTCAGGCGGGCCCAGAAAAACATGCCGCCTTGCGGTTGGTTGAACGTGATGGCGTCACCCAACTCGCGCCGCAGTGACTCCGCCATCACCCGGGCACGGGCGGCGTAAGTGCGGCGCACCGCCTCGAGCGTGGCGTCAAGCCGGTTCAGCGTGAGGTAATGGGCAGCCACGGCCTGCGTCAGGTTGCTGGTGTGGGCGTCGCTGAACTGCTTGCACATGGTGGCGCGGGCCAGCAGCTGGGGTGGGGCAATCAGCCAGCCCACCCGCAATCCTGGCGACAAAATCTTGCTGAAACTGCCGCAGTGCGCCAGCCAGTCGCGGCTGCCCGGCACCTGGGGCGACAGCGCCAGCAGGCTCGGCGGCGGCGGCTGGTCAAAGTACAGCTCGCCATAGGGGTCGTCCTCCACCACCACGGTGCCGGTGCGCGCGGCAATCTCCAGAATGCGCAGCCGCCGCGCCAGGCTCAAGGTGGCGCCGCTGGGGTTGCCGAAGGTGGGAATCAGGTACACCAGCTTCGGTTTGTGGTGCTCGATCAGTTGCGCCAGCCGGTCCACATCCACGCCATCGGCGTCGATCGGCGCACCGATGATGCGCGCGCCATACAGCCGGAAGCACTGGATGGTGGCCAAAAAGGTGGGGGCTTCCACAATCACCACGTCACCGGGCGAAATCAGGGTTTTGCCAATCAGGTCAAGCGCCTGCTGGCTGCCGGTGGTGACGATCAGGCCCTCGGGCGCCACACGAGCGTTGGCCGCACTGCCCACGCCGCCCTTGGCCGCCATAAAAGCGCTGATCCCTTCGCGCAGCGGGCCATAGCCCTCGGTAGCGCCGTACTGCAGCACCGGCCCGGGTGAGTTGGCCAGCACCGCCTGGCTGGCCTCGCGGATGCCGTCCACGTCAAACAGCGCCGGGTCGGGAAAGCCACCGGCAAAGCTGATGATGCCGGGTTTGCCCAGCAGCTTGAACAGTTCACGGATGGCGGAGGTTTCGATGGCGTCCAGGCGCTGGGCGAATTGCATGGCGGTGTGTGAGATGAAGTGAAGACGGTGCACCAAAAGTGCGCGTGTGATCGGATTATGATTCACCGGCCTGCTGCCAGCCATCCCGACCCCGAGCCCCGAATGACCCCAGCCGCCATTGAACGTTTTTTTGCCACGCTCAAGGCCGCCAACCCGATGCCGGTGACCGAGCTGGCGTACAGCTCAGTGTTCGAGCTGCTGGCCGCGGTACTGCTGTCAGCCCAGGCCACCGATGTGGGCGTGAACAAGGCCACGCGCCGGCTGTTCGCCGTCGCCCACACGCCGCAACAGATGCTGGCACTGGGGCAGGACGGTCTGGAGGCGCACATCAAGACCATTGGCCTGTATCGCAGCAAGGCGCGGCATTTGCTGCAAACCTGCCAGATCCTGGTGGAGCGTTACGGCGGTGAAGTGCCGCGCACGCGCGAGGCGCTGGAGGCCCTGCCCGGCGTGGGCCGCAAGACCGCCAATGTGGTGCTGAACGTGGCCTTTGGCGAGCCCACCATGGCGGTGGACACGCACCTGTTTCGCCTGGGGAACCGCACCGGCCTGGCGCCCGGCAAGACACCGTTGGCGGTGGAGCTGAAGCTGCTCAAACGCGTCCCCAAGGCCTACCTGGTGGACGCCCACCACTGGCTGATCCTGCACGGGCGCTATGTGTGCCAGGCCCGCACGCCGCAGTGCTGGCGGTGCGCGGTCAGCGACTGCTGCGACTATAAAAACAAGACGCCAGCGCCACGCTGAGCAGGGTGACACCTAACCCAACGTCAGCCACTGACCAAACCCCGGCCCCTCTTTGGGCCACTGGTCGGCCCGATGCACCTGCCGCACCCCCTGATGCAGCAGGCTGGCCGCACGGATCACGCCGGCATGGGTGATCCAGGCGGCATCCTGACCCGCCTGCAAGGTGGCGTCCCAGGCCAGCGCCACGCGCTGCATCACCTCGGACACGCTGTCACGCCCGCCAAAACGGTGGTGGGCAAAGTCGGCCACCCAGGCATCCAGCGCGCTTTGCGGGATGGCGCTCCAGGCCTGGCCTTCCCAATCGCCGAAGTCCATCTCGGCCAGCCCGGCATCGGTGGTTTTAGTTGCCAAATCAGGCCGCAGCCCCTGCAGTGTCTGAGCCAGCTGCTCACATCTTTGTAGCGGAGACACGCGCAGCGGCAGGCCCGGTGGCAGCTCGACTGCCAGCGCCTGTGCGGCGCGCAGGGTGGCGGCGGCATCGGCAGCCACGTCGGTGGCGCCGTAGCAAATGCCGGGTGGCAACAGCACCTGGGCGTGGCGCACCAGCCAGAGCTTCATGCGTTCACAGGGCCAGCGCCAGCCCGAGATAAAACGCGATCTCGCACACCTGCTGGGTGGTGCCCAGGCAGTCGCCGGTAAAGCCTTGCAGCCGGCGCCAGAACCAGCGCCCCAGCACCGCACAGGCCAGGCCAGAGGCCAGCAGTGCCCCGGCCAGCGGCTGGCTCAACGCCAGAGCCGCCCCATCCATCACTACAAATTCCATAGCATCCTGGCCATACAGGGCAAGGGCTAGCGCCCCAAAACACCATATAAATGCCGTGAGCAAACCGGCGCCGCTGATCTGGTCGGCCAGCGGTTTGGATTTGGAACCCGCCGCATCGCCCACATGCGGCATCAGCCGAATCAGCAGCAGCGGCCAGGTGCGCGACACCACGTGGCCCAAGAACAGCGCCACACACATCAGCTCGGCGCTGAGGCTGCCCAAGAGCGCCAGCAGCGCCACCTTGGCCAGCATGGCCAGGCCTACCGCAATCGCGCCAAAAGCGCCGACGCGGGAGTCTTTCATGATGATCAGGGCGCGCTCGCGGTCCAGGCTACCGCCCAGGCCGTCGGCCACATCGGCCAGGCCGTCCTCATGAAAGGCGCCCGTCAGCAGCACACCCGCTGCCGTGCCCAAGACTGCGACCACCAGCGGCGTCATCGCCGTGTCTGGCAACAACACGAGCAGCAGCCAGCTCAAGGCCGCCAGCAAGCCACCCACCAACCACCCCACACCGGGAAAATGGCCGGCGCTGGCGCGCAGCATGGCCGGGCTGAAGCCAACCCAGTCGGCCAGCTGGCCCGTCACCGGAATACGCGTGAAAAATTGCAGCGACAGCAGGTAGTGCCGGACAAAGCGGCTCAAGGTGTTCATGGGGTGGCGGTCGGCACCGCAGCGGCATGGGCGTCGGCGGCCGACTTTTCCGAGACGCCGGCCGACTCAAAACTGGCCATCTCGCGCAGAATGGCGCAGGCCGAGGCCAGCAGCGGCCAGGCCAGGGCAGCGCCCGAACCCTCGCCCAGTCGCAGCCCCAGGTCCAGCAGGGCCTGCACGCCCAGGTGCTGCAGCATGAACTCGTGGCCGCGCTCGCCTGAGCGGTGGGCAAACACGCAGCGCTGCAGCACCAGCGGCTGCATGGCATGGGCCACCAGCACCGCTGCGCTGGCAATGAAGCCGTCCACCAGCACCACCCGCCGCTCGTGCGCTGCCCGCAGCACCGCACCGACCATGGTGGCCATCTCGAAGCCGCCCAGCGCGGCCAGCGCCTGCAGCGGTGCCTGCGCGTCGGCATGGCGGGCCAGCACCTCGCGCAGCACCGCGGTCTTGCGCTGCACGGCCGCCGCGTCCAGGCCGGTGCCGGCGCCGGTGCATTGGGCAATGTCCAGCCCGGCCAGCCGCGCCAAAAGCAGCGAGGCGGCCGAGGTGTTGCCGATGCCCATCTCACCCAGCAGCAGCACATTGCCCGGTAGTCCTTGCACCAGCGCCAGGCCGTGCGCCAGCGCCTGAGCGCATTGGGCCTCAGTCATGGCCGGCTGTTGCGACGAATCGGCCGTGCCCTGCTCGGCGCCCGTCGCCTTGCGCACCTGCAGTCCGGGCCGCGCGGCGCCAGCCGGCAGCCCGGCCAGAAAGTCGTGCTTGACGCCGCAGTCCACCACCGTCAGCGCAATGCCGTGCTGGCGCGCCAGCACGCTCACCGCCGCGCCGCCCGCGAGAAAGTTCTCCACCATCTGCCAGCTGACGTCGCTCGGAAAGGCCGAGATGCCGCGCGCGGTCAGGCCGTGGTCGCCGGCGAACACCACCATCTGGGGCGCCAGCAGCTCGGGCGAGGCAGTGCCAAGAATCTGACCCAGCTGCAGCGCCAAACCCTCCAGCCGGCCGAGCGACCCCTGCGGCTTGGTCTTCTGGTCCAGCTTGTGCTGCAGGGCCCGGGTCAGGTCCGGGTTGGCAATGTCGGCCAGGGTGGGGAGGATGGGCGTCATGGTGAGGGGCTTTCAGAGTGGCAAGAACGAATCGGGTCAAGCAGCTGCGCCAGCACGCCCGGTTCAAAATGTTGGCCGATGTAGTCGGCCAGGCCGTCAAACACGGCGTCCAGCGTGGGCACCGGCCGGGTGCCCTGCGGGTCAAACAGGGCCTGCAGCGCGGCGGGGTCTTCAAACAGGCCGTGCAGGTACAGCCCCAGCACATTGCCGGCCGGGTTTTGCCAGGCCAGTCCGTCGGGCATGGCCGGCTGGGCCAGCTCACCCGCCTGGGCCAGGCCGGCGTGCGGCTGCGTCTGGCCGTGGTGGATTTCATAGCCGCGCACGGTCACACCCGTCAGGCCGGCCCAAGGGCCCTGCACCGGCCCAAAGCTGGCCTGCGTGTGGCGCACCGTCTTGTCCGCCTCAAACACCGTCACCAGCGGCAGCAGGCCCAGGCCGGGTGCATTGCCATCAATGCCATGCGGGTCAATCAGCGCTTCGCCCAGCATCTGCAGGCCGCCGCAAATGCCCAGCACCGCCCCGCCCTGCCCGGCAAACGCCGTAACCGCCGCCGCCAGCCCCTGGGCCCGCAGCCAGTCCAGGTCACCGCTGGTGTGCTTGGAGCCGGGCAGCACGATCCAGTCCCGGCCCGCCACCAGGCCGCCCAACGCCACTGGGCTGCGCACCCACTGCAAACGTACCCCGGGCATGTTTTTCAATGGCTGGAACTCGTCCAGGTTGCTGATGCGCGGGTAGGCCACCACCGCGATGGTCTGGCGCACCGCGCCAGTGGCGATGCTGCGGTCATCAAACACGCCGTCTTCCTCGGGCAGGCCGTGCTGCCACCACATCGGCAGCGTGGCCACGGTAGGGATGCCGGTCAGGTCCTGCAGCATCTGCGGTGCCGGCGCCAGCAGCGCGGCATCGCCCCGGAACTTGTTGAGCACAAAGCCGCGGATCAGCGCCCGCTCGGCCTGCGGCAACAGCGCCCAGGTGCCGTACAGGTGGGCAAAGGCGCCGCCGCGGTCGATGTCGGTCACCAGCAGGCAGGCCGCACCGGCGTGCTGCGCCACCCGCATGTTCACGATGTCGTTGGCTGAGAGGTTGATCTCGGCCGGCGAGCCGGCGCCCTCGATCACCACCACGTCGTGCTCGGTCCTCAGCGCGTCGAGCGCGGCAGCGATGTGGGGCCAGACCCTGTTGCTGCGCGCGCGCCAGGGCATGGCAGTCAGCGCCGCATCGACCTGGCCGAGCAGCACCACCTGGCTGTGGGTGTCGCGCTCGGGTTTGAGCAGCAAGGGGTTCATGCGCACATCGGGCACGGCGCGCGCGGCCAGCGCCTGGAAGTACTGGGCGCTGCCAATCTCGCCACCGGCCACCACCCGGGCGTTGTTGCTCATGTTCTGCGCCTTGAACGGCGCCACTTTCAGGCCCTGGCGCGCGTAGTAGCGGCACAGCGCGGTGGTGAGCCAGCTCTTGCCGGCGCCGCTGGTGGTGCCCAGCACCATGATGCAGCGGGCGGTCACGGCAGACTCCTTAATGCTATATAAATAATAGCTATGACTACTACAGCCATAAGGGCTAGAAGGGTTTTTTCTGCATAAACCAGGGCCAGCGCGGTGTCGGCCGCCTGCGCCTCCCGCCCGCCGGGGTTGAGCCCATAGACCTGCGGCTTGCGCAGGGTCACGCCCAGCGCCAGCGCCATCGCGGCCATCGGCCAGCCGCTGTTGGGCGACGGGGTTTTGCCGGCTTCGGTGCCCAGGGCAGCCAGCAGCCGCAGGCCGCGCGGCCCGGCGGCCAGCAGCAGCAGTGCCGCCGTCAGGCGCGCCGGCAGCCAGCTCAGGCCGTCGTCCACCCGGGCGGCCCATTTGCCGACCCACTCCCAACGCTGGCCTCGGTAGACGCCGCGGTAGCCCCACATCGCATCCGCCGTGTTGGCAAAGCGGTACAGGGCCGCCCCCGGCAAGCCCAGCAGCGCAAACCAGAACAGCGGCGCCACCACCGAGTCGTTGAGGTTTTCGGCCAGCGACTCAATCGCGCTCTCGCGCACGCCCGCTTCGCTCAAGGCGCTGACATCCCGGCTGACCAACCAGCTCAGGCGCTCGCGCCCGGCCGCCAGCGACTGTTGCAGGGCCTGCTCCACCGCCTGCACCTCGCTGCGCAACATGCGCCAGGCCAGCATCGGCTTGAGCGCCAGGCCCAGCAGCAGCCCGGCCAACAGCAGCGGCAGCGCCATCACCAGTTGCTCGATCGCCAGTGCCGTTGCAATAACCATAGCAGCTCCACCAAGCCAGGCAAGGGTTCCAAGCCAAAATGACCGGTAGTCCGGCCCATCCGGCCGCACCTGCCGCTGCAGCTGTCGCCCGGCCCAGCCCAGGTAATGGCCCATCCACACCACCGGGTGCCAGCGCACCGGCGGCTCGCCCAGCCAGCGGTCGACCAGCAGGGCCAGCAGCAGGGCCAAAAAAAGGATGGACGAGCTCAGCAGCAGCACGTCAGTCCTCAATGCCGCGCTGGGCTGGCACCCCGGCGTTGAAGGCGTGCTTGACCTTGGTCATCTCGGTCACGGTGTCGGCCAGCTCGATGATCTCGGATGGACAGCGGCGGCCGGTCAGCACCACATGCACCTGGGTCGGCCGCTGGCGCAGGGTCTGCAGCACATCCTCCAGCGGCAACCAGCCGTAGATCAGCGGGTAGGTGATTTCGTCCAGCACCACCAGAAAGTACGCACCGCTCAGAATCGCCGCGCTGGCTTTTTGCCAGCCGTCACGCGCCAGCTGGGCCGAGTGCTCCAGGTCCTGGCTCTT
The DNA here is from genome assembly GCA_041182225.1 of Pseudomonadota bacterium. Taxonomy (GTDB): domain Bacteria; phylum Pseudomonadota; class Gammaproteobacteria; order Burkholderiales; family Burkholderiaceae_C; genus Rhodoferax. The sequence continues at coordinate 9,692 of JBEGOC010000249.1, forward strand.
CCAGCTGAAACCGTCACCCAGCCCTTCGATCGGGATGCCCAGCTGCTCGAACATGCGGTGTTCGCCAAAGCGGGCCGAGGGCACTTTCATGAACTGGAAGATCTTGACCGCCTTGGCGCGCCCATGCGCCCGCAGTGCCAGGCCAAAGGCCGCCGTGCTCTTGCCCTTGCCGTCGCCGGTGTTGACGATCACCAGGCCATGGCGCTCGCCCTCGGATTTGTCGTAGGGTTTTTCGGTGGGTGGGGTTTCAAGCTGCATGGGGGTTTCTCTCTTGGGGCAAAGCCACCCACTGCCCTTGCAAGGCATGAATGGCAATGCGGTGGTCAAACACCTGCTCCAGCGCCCGATGGCTGGCGGGGTCGGTGCACGGACCGTGGTGGGCCAGCCGGCCGCCGGCCAGCACCAGCAGTTCGTCAGCGTGCAGCGCCATGGAGATTTCGTGCAGCACGCTGACCACCGTGTAGCCGCGCGCGGTGAGCGCGCGTACCAGCGCCAGCCAATCGGCCTGGTGCGGCGGGACCAGGTTGGCCAGGGGCTCATCCATCAGCAGCACCGGCGCCTGTACCGCCAGCGCCCGCGCTAGCAG
>JBEGOC010000250.1:0-4972 GCA_041182225.1 Pseudomonadota bacterium
GCAGCGGCGAGACCGAGGCCTCGGCATGCGCCGCTGCTTCAAAAACCGTAGCACTAGATGCAATAGGATGTAAGGCTGCAGCCGATTTGACCACCAAAGCCACCGCCTCTGGCGTGGCCTGCAGCACCGGGTTTTGGTGCACCACCGCCACCGGTGCCTGCTCGCAGCGGCCCAGGCAGGGCGCGGCAATCACCCGCAGCTCGGTGCCCAGGATCGTCGGCAACCGGGCCAGCAAATCGCGCGCGCCAGCCAGCTCGCAGCTCAGGCCGTCGCACACCCGCACCGTCAGGGCTGGGCCGGGCGTATCGTCGCGCAATACCTCGAAGTGGTGGTAGAACGTGGCCACCTCGTACACCTCGGCCAAAGGCAGGTTCATCAGCTTGGCCAGCGCCGTCAGGTGGCGCTCATGCAGACCGCGGTAGGCGTCGTTGAGCCGGTGCAGGTGCTCGATCAGCAGGTCGCGCCGCTGCGGCGCCGCGCCGATCAGGGCTTGCACCTCCTGCAGTGAAGCCTCGTCGGCCTGGCGGCCCTTGAGCCGGCTTTTTTTGCGGATGCGCTCGCGCATGTCGTCCAGGGTGGCCAGGGTCTGGACGGCAGGGCCGTCCGCAGCAAAAGTGGTGCTCATGGGCAGGTCAGGGTTAAGGATCAAGGTCAGTGAAAAAATGGGGCCACGCTCAGCAGCGTGCGGTAAACGCCCCAGGCCAACGGCAGGCCCACCGCGGCCCAGGCCAGTGTCACCAGCCAGGGGCTAACGTGGTCGGCATGGGCGGCGGCGTCATGCACCAGCACGGTTGAGGCCATGCGCTCATGGGCCAGGCGCTTCTCAGTCGCCAATTCGCTGTCGGTCATGAACCATTTGGGCGCCAGTGGGCGCACCAGCAGGTTGCAAACCAGACCCACCAGCAGCATGCCGGCCAGGATCAGCATGGTCTGGTTGTACACCTGGGCAGGCGGCAGGCCCAGGCCCAGCTGGTACTCACGCATGTAGTTCACCACCACCGGGCCCAACACGCCGGCGGTGGCCCAGGCGGTCAACAGCCGGCCGTGGATGGCGCCCACCATCTGGGTGCCGAACAAATCCGCCAGGTAGGCCGGCACCGTGGCAAAGGCGCCGCCGTACATGCTGACGATCACGCACAGGGCCGCCACAAACAGCACGATGCTGCCGGCCGCCGCGCTGCCTGGCACGCTCAGGTAGAGCGCGCCGCCCAACACAAAAAACACCGAATAGGTCAGCCGCCGCCCCAGCCGGTCCGACAGGCTGGCCCAGAAAAACCGGCCTGCAATGTTGAACAGCGAGAGCAGCGCGGTAAAACCGGCCGCCACCGTGGCCATGGCCGCCAGCTGGGCCTTGTCCAGCTCGGCAATCCCACCCGGCAGGCCAATCAGGGCGCCGCCAAACACCTCCTGCAGCATGGGTGAGGCCATGCCAATCACCCCGATGCCGGCGCTGACGTTCATGCACAGCACCAGCCACAGCAGCCAGAACTGCGGAACGCCCCAGACCCGGCTCACATGCACATGGCGCTGGGTGATCATGTCCTTGTGCGCCTGCGCCACCGGCGGGGTCCAGCCTGCCGGCTGCCAACCGGTCTCGGGCACACGGTAGCCCAACGCGCCGGCCAGCATGAACACCAGATAAATGAGCGCCATCACCACCAAAGTCGGGGCCACGCCGACGTCGGTCGGGCTGGCGAAATACGCCATCAGGTCCGCCGCCAGCGGCGAGCCGATCATGGCGCCGCCGCCAAACCCCATGATGGCCATGCCGGTGGCCATGCCGCGCCGGTCGGGGAACCACTTGATCAGCGTCGACACCGGCGAGATGTAGCCCAGCCCCAGCCCGATGCCGCCAATCACGCCCGAGCCCAGCACCATCAGCCAGAACTGGTGCAGATGCACCCCCAACGCCGACACCAGCATGCCGCCGCACCAGCACAGCGCTGACACCACCCCCGCCTTGCGCGGCCCGGCCCGCTCCAGCCAGCCGCCCCACAGCGCCGCGCTCGAGCCGAGCAGCACAAAAAACAGGGTGTACATCCAGCCCAGGGTGGAAATTTGCCAATCGCAGCCTGTGGTGAACAACTGCTGCCAAAAACCGACCTCAGGGCCGCAGGGAATAGCCGACTTGACGCCCAGCGCCTTCGACAGCGGCAACCAGAACACCGAAAAACCGTAGGCCATGCCAATGCACAGATGAATCGCCAGCGCGGCCGGCGGCACCAGCCAGCGGTTGAAGCCAGGGCCGGCGATGGTGCTTTCCTTGTCGAGGAAGTGGGGAAGGGAGAGCGTCATGGTGCCTGCATGCTAGTGGCGCAGCTGGTTTTGCCAATTGAGCCCGGACAAGCAGTATCGAGTCCGCCCGATGCTGGCGTCCAATTGAATCGGCGCATCGCTTGATTCAACGATTGAATGATGCGATGCAGCGTGGGCGCTCAAATCGATGCAATTGGCTTCCTTGGCTTACTCGGCTTGCCTGACACGCCGGTCAAGACGGCGCCGGGCTGAGCAGCTCCGCGGCTGTCCCCCGCCGTGCGGGCTCTTCCTTGATGCCGCTGCGCCGCTCAGCCCGTCACCACCTTGACGACCTTGGCGCGCAGACACGGGGACCCCGCATTCCGGTATTCAGCCTAACCCGGCTACGGAGGGGATGGCGTGCCTGCTGCAGCGAGGTCAAGGAGGAGCCCGCAGGGCGGGGGACACGAGCGGAAGCAGGCACGCCGTCCCCGCCAACGCCAACGCCAAAGAAAAAATAGAAAAACCGACCTAAACCCCCGCCACCATTGGGCAGACAGCTACTATTTAGATAGCAACCATCACGCTACCATCAACCCACTGTGAGCCATCGCCTGTTGCAGCCAGGCCGGTTCTTGCGCCAGGGTCAGCGCGGCCTGCAGCGCGCGTGAGGGCCGGGCTGCGGCATGCGACATGAAGCCGATGGGCGTCTGGACCTCGGGGCTGACCAGCGGCAGGGCTTCGAGTTCGCCATACGCCCGCACCGCGCCCACCAGCGCGCCCGGCATCACGCTGCACACGCTGCCGGCCAGCACGCTCAGCGCCAGCGTCAGGATGGAATTGGTCTCGATCACCGGTTGCACCCACGCCCCGGCGCTGGTGAAGGCAGCGTCCACGATTTTGCGGTTGTGCATCGCGGGTGTCAGCAGGCACAGCGGCAGGCGCCCAGCCTCTTGCCAGGACACGGCCGGCCCCCGCTGCAATCCCTGCGGGTGGGTTTGGGTGGCGCGGCGCAGCAAAAAATAGTGCTCGGTGTACTGCGGCCAGGCCACCAGCCGGGTGTCGCGCAGGCCCATGCGCTCGGTGTAACCCAGGGCCAGGTCAATCGACAGGTCGGCCAGGCCCTGCTCCAGTTCGTCCGAACTCATCGACAGCACCGCCGGCCGGATGCCGGCATGGCGGGCCTGCAACAGTGCGGCAAACCGCGCCACGATCGGCATGGCCGTGGGCACGGCGGCGATGCGCACCACGCCCTGCGGCAAGTCGGTCTGACTGCCCAGCTCCTGCTGCAGGATGGCGTGCTCATGCAGCATGCGCTGGGCCGAGGCCAGCACCCGCTCGCCCTCGGGGGTGAAACCGGCAAAAGCGCGGTCGCGCTTGACGATCACCACCCCGAATTCGGCCTCCAGCGCCCGCAGCGCGTTGGACAGGGCCGGCTGCGTGATGTGGCAGGCCTGCGCGGCACGGCCGAAGTGCCGGTGCTCGTGCAGCGCGACCAGGTAGCGCAGGGACGACAGCAGGTTCATGCGCGAGCCCGGGGCAGACGGCTCAGGTGTCCTTGGAGATCTTGATCGAGGGGAACTTGCTGGAAAAGTCCTTGTTCTTGGCGGCAATCGACAGCGCCACCTTGCGCGCCACCGCCTTGTAAATGGCGGCCACCTCGCCGTCGGGGTCGGACACCACGGTGGGCTTTCCGCTGTCGGCCTGCAGCCGGATCTGCACGTTCAGCGGCAGCGCGCCCAGGTAGTCCATCTTGTAGTCCTCGGCCATGCGCCGGCCGCCATCGGCGCCAAAGATGTGCTCCACATGGCCGCAGTTGCTGCACACGTGCACCGCCATGTTCTCCACGATACCCAAAATCGGCACCCCCACCTTCTCAAACATCTTGATGCCTTTTTTGGCATCGAGCAGCGCGATATCTTGGGGCGTGGTCACCACCACGGCACCGGTCATGGGCACCCGCTGCGACAACGTCAGCTGGATATCGCCGGTACCAGGCGGCATGTCGACAATCAGGTAGTCCAAATCGCGCCAGTTGGTCTGGCGCAGCAGTTGCTCCAGCGCCTGGGTGGCCATCGGGCCGCGCCAGATCATGGCCTCGTCCTGCGCCACCAGAAAACCGATCGACATCACCTGTACGCCGTAGTTCTCCAGCGGCTGCATGGTCTGGCCGTCCTCGCTCTCGGGCCGGCCGTCAATCCCCATCATCATCGGCACGCTGGGGCCGTAGATGTCGGCATCCAGCAGGCCCACACTAGCGCCTTCAGCGGCCAGCGCCAGCGCCAGGTTGACGGCGGTGGTGCTCTTGCCCACGCCACCCTTGCCCGAGGCCACCGCCACAATGTTTTTCACCTTGGGCAGCAGCTGCACCCCGCGCTGCACCGAATGCGCCACGATGCGGCTGACCACATTGACCGACACGTTGTCCACACCGGCCACGCCCTTGGCGGCGGCGATCAGCGCCTTGCGAAATCCGGGAATCTGGCTCTTGGCCGGGTAGCCCAGCTCCACCTCAAAGGCCACATCGCCGTCGGTCAGGGTCAGGTTCTTGATGGATTTGGACGCGACAAAGTCCCGCCCGGTATTGGGGTCGACCACACCCGAAAGTGCGGCCATCAACGCTTGTTCTGTCACTGCCATGTCTTGCTCCTGTTGGCGGGTAGTCTAGCGAACTGCCGTTGCCCGGACGCCACAAGGGGCCATGCCAACGAGCCGCCCCACCCCCGCTGACTAAAAT
>JBEGOC010000251.1:0-39646 GCA_041182225.1 Pseudomonadota bacterium
CCAAACGAACCGCCGAAGAAACCGCACAATTGCTGCGCATCTTGCGAACCTTCGGCAAAGCTGCCACGCTGGGACAGGCCCTGGGGGACCGCGATGAAATTCGCGCTGAGATCAGCCAGGCGCTCGTCGAATTTGACACCGACTTCTTCCAAGACGCCTTGAAGCGACGGCAAGGTTTGCTGGCACAGCTCGAACGCGGCGAGATCAGTGAAGACGATCTGCCCCGTGATGTGCTGGTGGAGCTGCTGCGTAATCGCTCCGAGGCACCCATCGAGCCTGATGTGTTGATGAAAGAAATCGGCTTCTTTCTGCTGGCGGGGGCTTTCACCTCCATCCACACGTTCAGCCATGCCATGCATGAGATATTTTGTTGGCGCGTCAGTCATCCCGAGGATGCCCAACGCTACCGGGACGATCCGTTGTTCCTGCAAAAAGCCATCCACGAAAGCATGCGGCTGCACCCGTCCAGCCCGACGGCTGGACGACGACCCACCTGTCCCGTGCAACTGCCGAGTGGCCATCAGGCAACACCCGCTGACCATGTCAGTATCGATCTGCTGTCGGCCAATCGCGACCCCAAGATTTTTGGCGCTGATGCCGCTGACTATTGCCCGCATCGCGACGTCCCGCGCGGCATCGGCCCCTACGGTTTGTCGTTTGGCACGGGTATGCATGCCTGCATCGGGCTGAACTTGGCGGCTGGAACCCTACCCAAGGCCTACGCTGTGGCGTCGGAGCACCAGCTCGGCACGGTAACGCTGATCGCCCGGGAACTGATCAGGCACGGGGCCCGACCTGACCCCGACCAACCTGGGGTTGTCGATCGCTCGACAATCCGCAACAACTGGGCCAGCTACCCCATCCTGCTGGACGTCTGACAGATCACCCCGATGAAAACCATCACGATCAGTGGCTACGATGCCGCTTCAGACACGCTTCGGGATCAGCGACTCGCTCAATCGCTGTACGACGAAGGCGCCGTCATCATGGCTGATGTGCTGCTGGTGTTGCATGGCGCTGACCATCGCGCGCGCAGGTTGTTGGAGCTGCGCGTTTTTCGGCGGGATTTCTTTCGGTTTTACGAACACGAGGTTTTCCCCGCGACCCTGAAGCAAACAATTGTCCCCTACGAGGCCGCCGGCCGGGCAGACCTGATGGAATTGAGTTACCGGCTCACCATGAACCTCACGGCCGACTTTGCAGGTGTCGACCGGCCACGCCGGGACGCCGAGGAAACCGAACGCTTACGTCGCCAGGTGATGATATTCAGTGAGGGCGCGACCCTGGTTCACTCAACACGGGACAAAGAAACTGTCCGATCGGAAGTCAGGGCGGCCTTGGCGGAGTTCAAGTCATCTTTTTACCTGCCATCACTCGAACGGCGTCAGCAGCTGCTGGCCGACTTTGCCGCCGGCCGAGTGACGGAAGAAGCCGTACCCCGCGACGTGCTGACGGTGCTGCTTCAAAATGAGGAGCGCGTTGAAATGCCACCGGATCTGATGATGCGGGAGATTGCTTTTTACCTCCAGGCGGGCTCTCACAGCACCGCCAATGCAACGGCTCATGCCTTTCATGATGTCTTGTCATGGTGTGCCGCCCATCCTGAAGACCAACGAAGAGTCGCAGCCGATCCCTTGTTTCTGCAACGCTGCGTTCATGAGAGTCTCCGGCTTCATCCCGCCAGCCCCGTCGCTTGGCGTCGGTCGACCTGCCCGATGGCGCTCCCGAACGGCAGCGACGCCGACACCAATGACCGCGTGGTGGTTGATTTGGCCACGGCCAATCGAGATCCTTCCATCTTCGGTCACGATGCCGACGTGTTCAATCCGCATCGCACCTTGCGTGACGGCATACCCCCCTGGGGATTGACGTTTGGCGTGGGTGTGCATACCTGCCTCGGTCGAGATCTGGATGGCGGCTTGCAGCCGCGCGCGGATGCCAACCCGGATACCCACCAATACGGCATCGTGCCGCTGCTGGTCCGAGAACTTGTGAGGCGCAAGGCCCGACCAGATCCAGCTGACAAGGCGCGTGCCGCCAGCCACACCGAACGTGCGAATTGGGGCTACTACCCCATCTTGCTGGACCCCGTGAACTGATGGACAAATGACTTGCGAGCAAGGGGCAACCTAAGATGACTGATCTTCAAACCGTGCTGTTTGAATCGGCGCGCGGCGCCATCGTGGCACTGGACAGTGCAGCCGATGTGTTGCCACGCAACCGGGGACGGGACGTCCTGGTCACCGCATCCTACATCGGCGTGCTGCCGGCCCGCTTGGTCCATGAGCACCTGCCGCGTGCCGTGATTGGCTTTGATGGCGGTGTCGGTCCCCTAGGTGCCAACATTGCCGGCCTCTGGTACTACGAGGCCCTGAATATCCCGGCAGCGGCAGTTGATGTGATGACCATCGTCCTGGGCGACGGCGTGGACGTCTATGACAACGGCCTGGTGAGTTTCGTGAATCGCCCGGCTGCCGATTGTGGCGTGGTACAGGGGATGCCCGCTCGGGAGGCCGCGCATCGCATGCTGGAACATGAGCCCGACCAGCCAAGCGCCTACCAGGTCACCAACCGCCGTGTCGTCTACCAAAGCCCTGAAGGTCGACAAGTGGTGGTGACGGACTCCATCATCTTTGGCACCGAGGCCGACAAACGCAACATCCTCGTGACAGCAGGTCACACCGGTCGCAGTGGCGCGCGCCACATCATCCATGTGAATCCTTACGGCTTCATTTGCTCGGATGGTGGACGCGGCAGGAATGACTCGGGCATGGCGGGGCTGGCACTGACGAATGACGCCGGTATCGCAGGCGCCACGGTTGATGCAAAACTCGCCCGCATGGGCGATGGCATGAGCACCTACCAGGACGGCGTGATCAGTGCGGCCAATGCCCTGGCCGTGGCCTGCGGGGTGAGCGTCGGCATGAGCGCCCAGGCCGCTGCCCTTTGCCTGGTCAACCGTTGTCCAGCGCGCTAAAGACCGGCGTGCGCTTTTCCAGAAAGGCATTGACGGCCTCACGATGGCTCTGGGTCTGGTGCGACAAGGCCTGGAACCCGGCTGCCATTTCAAGGTGGGTGTCCAGGCGCGTGTACATGCCTTCGCGTTGCAAACGCTTGGCCAAGCGAACGGCATGGCTTGGGTTGGCCGCGATGCGCTGTGCCAGTCCGCGTGCGGTAGCCATCAACTCCTCGGGTGCCACCACGCGTGATACCAGGCCCCATTGCTCCGCGACCTGAGCCGAAATCGGATCGCCCGTGTACATCATTTCTGACGCCCGGGACTGCCCGATGATGCGAGGCAAGAGCCACGCGCCGCCGTCGCCCGGGATGATACCGAGCTTCACAAAGCTCTCCGCAAATTTTGCCCTGTCAGAGGCGATCCGGATGTCGCACATACAGGCCAGATCCAACCCGGCGCCTATGGCCGCGCCATTGACCGCCGCGATCACCGGAACCTCCAGGTTGAACAGCGCCACTGGCAGTCTCTGGATGCCGGTGCGGTACTCGTGCCTGATCTGCATGCCACTGACTTCACCATGGGCCTGACGCAACATGTTGCGCACGTCGCCACCCGACGAAAACGCCGTGCCTGCACCTGTCAGGATGACGGCCCTGACGCGATGGTCATTGTGGATTCTGTCGATAGCTGCCAACAGCTCTGGTACCGCCGTGTTACCGGTCAGCGGGTTACGCCGTTCCGGCTCGTTCATCGTCAAGGTCACGATGTGCTCATCCTGCTCAAATTGAAGGAAGTCTGGCATGTGGTTATCCTGCTTGGTTATTCGCCTTGAAGGCAAAGCCTATATGCTATCCACCTTCATTCAACGCTTTGCTTTTGCAGCGTTCATAGGTTGGCACCGCATGTCATTTCGGAGAGACTCGTGAGCAGTTTATTGAGGCAGTTACGGCTGGCATCCTTACCCGTCGGTGCCCAAGCCCTGCGGGCTGAGGTCAAGGCATTTTTGGCATCGGCGCTCGGGCCAGCCAGTGCAGCGGTGCGTGCCCGCTCTTGGATGGGCTTTGATGCTGATTTCAGCCGGGCGCTGGCGCGCCGCGGCTGGGTGGGGGTGACGCTGCCCTCCGAATATGGCGGCTCAAACCTGGACGCGTTTTCCCGCTACGTGCTGGTGGAAGAGTTGCTTGCCGCCGGCGCTCCCGTGGCAGCCCATTGGATCGCCGACCGACAAAGCGGTCCTCTGATACTGAAGTTTGGTACCGCCGCACAGAAAGCTTTTTTTCTGCCCCGGATTTGCCGCGCCGAGCTGTTTTTTTGCATTGGCATGAGCGAGCCTGGCGCCGGCTCCGACCTGGCCAGCGTCACCACCCGGGCCAGGCCCAAGGATGGCGGCTGGGTTCTGAATGGACAAAAGATCTGGACGACCAATGCACACCATTGCCAGTACATGATCGCCCTGGTGCGCAGCTCGGGCGAGCGCGAAGATCGCCAGGCAGGCCTGTCGCAATTCATCATTGACCTGTCCCTGCCAGGCGTGACGGTCAGGCCGATTCGTGATTTGAGTGGCGACGCGCATTTTTCCGAGGTCTTCTTTGATAACGTTCAATTGCCGGATGATGCCCTGATCGGCGCTGAGGGCAGCGGCTGGTCACAGGTCAACGCCGAGTTGGCTTTCGAACGCAGCGGGCCCGAACGGATTTACTCCAGCATCATCCTGCTGGAGCTCTGGATCCGCCTCTTGCGCCAAAGCCCGGCGGGTCAAGCGCAGGCGGCCAAGGTAGGCCGTCTTGGGGTTCACCTCGCCGCCTTGCGCAATATGTCGATCACGGTCACGGCTAAGCTGGCTCAGGGCGAGAGTCCAGTCGTTGAAGCGGCGCTGGTCAAAGACCTAGGCACCGAATTCGAACAAATGGTTCCCCAATTGATCGAGGCCAGCATGGGCGTCGAGCCCCTGGGCGATTTGGAGGCCGAACTGCACCTTACGTTGGCGTATGTCAGTCAGATGGCACCGAGCTATTCGCTGCGCGGTGGTACGCGCGAAATCTTGCGCGGCATGATCGCTCGTGGGCTGGGCCTTCGCTGACGGTGGCCATGACCACCGTACGCCGACATCACACACTGAACCTATGAACACAGACCCATCACTGGAGTCCAACGCATGATCCTCGAAGCACTGGAACGGGTCCTGGGCGACCAAGGCGACAGCACCGTCATTCGGAAAATCGAAGCAGGCGGGTCGGCAGGCGCCTTGTGGACCACCATTGAACAAGGCGGCTTTCTGGATGTTCTGTTACCGGAAGACCTGGGTGGTGCCGCGCTGGCACTGCCCGAACTTTTCCCGATTTTGGAGTGCCTGGGGCGGCATGGCGTAGCCCTACCGATTGCCCAGTCCATCGTTGCGCGTGGGCTTATCGGCGGACAAACGCCAGTACCTGCTGGCATGACGACCATTGCCAACCGGCTGGAGCGCACAGCCAATGGTGATCTGGTCTGCGTTCGAACGCCGTTTGGATCAGTGGCTGACCATGTGCTGGCACATGACGGTACGGCGCTGCTGTTGATGCCATGCGCGATGGCACAGCGCATGATCGTCGGCGACCCCAGAAACTCGACCGCCACAATCTCATGGCGCAATGTGACGCCAGTTCTCAGCCTGGCGGGCAGTGAACAAACGCTGATCGCCTTCACCGCCGCCATGACTGCCGCCTTGCTCAGTGGTGCCATGCAACGCACATTCGACATGGCCTTGAACTATTGCAACACCCGTGTCCAGTTTGGCAAGTCCATCGGCAAGTTCCAGGCCTTGCAACAACAGCTCAGCGTCATGGCAGAGCATGTCCTGGCCGGCGCAATTGCCGCAGAGTGCGCCTTCCGCTGTGAAGGTCCAGCGCCCGATCCCCTGGCCAGCGCCATCGCGAAATCACGCACCAGTGAGGCAGCCAGCCTGATTGCAGCAACGGCGCACGCGGTCCACGGAGCGATTGGCATGACTGACGAATACGACTTGGGTCTTCTGACGCGCCGTCTGCATGACTGGCGGATGAGCTACGGCGCTGAAGACCATTGGAACCAGATCATCGGCCAGCAGATTCTCAACAGCGACGCAAGCTTGGTCGACCAGGTCTGCCACATCTGACGCATCTGACACCTTGACTGACGTCAGTGCAGCGGTCTGGGCTGCGTAAGACAGCGGCGCCTCGAAGCAGTCGGCCCGGCCTTCAAGCGATGCGGGGACTGAATCTTGGTACCGCCACACCCTCGCGCAGATCGTCCCAGACCACCTGGACCGGCATGCCGATGGCGAGCTCAGCCAGTTCCACATCGACCACATTGCTGATCAAGCGAACGCCACCGCCACCTTCCAGCGTAATGACTGCTGGGACATAGGGTAAGTGGTCCGCCATGCCGGGCAGTATGGCACGGTCGACAATGGTGTAGGCGTAAATCTCCCCCAGGCCGGTCAACGTTTTCCAGTCGATTTGCTGTGACTGGCAGGCGGGACAAAACGGCGTAGGCGGCATACGACATGTGCCGCAGGGTCGGCATTGGGCCACCACGAGTCTGTGCTGGGCGGCCGCATCCCAAAAGGGCTGGGTCCAGGCGTTGGTCGCCAGCTTGAACAGATCAGGGGGCGGACGCTTTGCGATGACCATGTCAATTTGCCAGTATCAATCCACTGACCGGGATGATGGACGGACCGCCGGTGACCAAGGCCAGTCGGGCGCCAGCCACCTGATTGACGGCAACGCCGCGCAGCTGTTCCACCGCCTCGCGCACATGGGTCATGCCCCAAACATAGCCGCAAGACAGCTGCCCCCCATCCGTGTTGACCGGCAGTGCACCGCCACTCAAGCGAATCGCGCCACTGCGCACAAAAGGACCGCCTTCGCCTTTGTCACAAAAGCCGTAGTCTTCCAATTGCATGATGACTTGCGAGGTGAAGTGATCGTAAATTTGGGCCACATCAATATCTTGCGGTCCTACCTGCGCCGCGGCATACAGGCGTTTGGCCACTGAGGCGTGGCCCGATGAGGCAAAGCTTTCATCTGGCATGTTCATCCAATAGATTGAACGCCCCCAGTCCCGCGATCCGCCATGGCAGCCGGCAAGTATCCGCACCGGTGTTTGACGCAAGTCTCGGGCACGCTCTGCTGAGGTCACGATCACGGCCACCGCACCGTCAGTCTCCAGACAAAAGTCGTACAAACAATGCGGATCGGCCAGCATCGGTGCCTTGAAGTAATCGTCCCGCGACAGGGGCTGGCGCATCACCGCGTTCGGATTGCTCAGCGCATTGGCACGGGTCGACAAGGCAACTTCGGCGAAATCTTCCCGTGTGGTGCCGTACAGGTGCATATGCCGCCGGGCCAACAACGCAAACATATGACCAGGTCCGACCAAGCCTGAAGCCGAAAAAAAGGCGTTCTCCGGGGTCGCTGGGTAGGCAGCAGTGATCGACCCGAATCGCTGCGCGCCTTGCTGGTTGGCACCGACGCACACCACGACCTCAGCCTGGCCACTCACAATGGCCGCACTGGCAAGCCCGATGGCTCCTGCCGACCCGCCACCGGTGCCGGTGAGCGTGGCAGAGAAACGAACTTCCGGGATGCCCAGGGTCTCGGCCAGCAAGGCCGTGTCGAAGCCGCCAGCAAAATAGGCAAAACCGTCGATATCGGCAACCGTGAGCCCGGCATCCTGTACAGCTGCCAGGATGGATTTGCCAACCAGTTCCTCCAGCGTCTGGGGCATCGAGGCGCCACGCCGGTAGTAGGGCGTCGCACCCAGCCCAACGATCGCAGTCTTATCGCGGATCACGCTGGCAAACCGGCAGGCATAGGTGGTCGCACAGGCGCTGCTTGCACAATTGGCGTGTGGTGGCTGGAATCAGCCCAGTTGCACGTGGCTTTTGATGAGGTTGCGCGCAATGACCAGCTTTTGAATCTCGGAGGCGCCCTCATAGATGCGCATCGGGCGAGCTTCCCGGTACAACTGCTCAATGATATTGCCACGCGTCACGCCCTTGCCACCCAACAACTGAACAGCACGGTCGACGATGCGGCCTGCGGCCTCGCTGCCCGCCAACTTGGCCATGCAGGCTTCATAGGCTCCGCGCTCGCCGCGCACGTCGTGCGCCCACGCCGCGCGGTACACCAGCAGCGCCGCTCCTTCAAGGTCGGTTGCCATGTCCGCCAACGCCATTTGGACACCTTCAAGTCCATGCATCGCCTTGCCAAACAAACGGCGCTGGTCAGTGTGCGCCAGCGTCTCGTGCAGGGCACGGCGTGCCAGCCCGACCCCGGCGGCTCCGACCGATGGACGAAAAATGTCAAAGGCCGCCATGGCCGCCTTAAAGCCCTGCCCGGCCTCCCCGATGCGGTTGGCTACCGGGATCTTGCACTCTTCAAAGCGGAGGCTGGCCGCGGGGTGTGGCGCGATGAATTCAATCGGAGCGCTGACATGGAGGCCAGGCGTGTCGGCGTCAACCAGGAACATCGTGAGTCCACGCGCACCCGGCGCTTCGCCGGTTCGAGCCACCACCAAATAGTGGTCTGCGATGCCCGCATTCGAGATCAGGGTTTTTGCGCCATTCAAAAGGTAATGGTTACCCTCCAGCCGGGCCTCGGTGGTCATGGACGCCACATCCGAGCCGGTCTCCGGCTCGGTCAGGGCAAACGCAGCAATGCGCTGACCTCTGCGGCACGGCTCCAGGTATTGCTCACGTTGTGCAGCAGTGCCAAAACGCCTTATCGCCATGGTCCCTATGCCTTGCATCGCAAACATCGCATCTGCCAGGGCATGTTGGTAGGTCAGTCCCTCGCGAATCAGGCAGACCGAGCGCACGTCAAAAGGCGCGTCGCCGCGGGGGACTGCATGGTCGAGCAGGCCAGCCGCACCCAGACTTCGGACCATGGCCTTGCATTCGTCATGCATGTCGGCATAAACCTTGCCATGGTTCTCCGCATTCCATGACTTGATGCGCTCCGCAAGCGCTTCGTGGGTCGCATCGAAAAATGGCCAGGGCCAGAGGCCCCATTGGGTGGCGGGCATGTTGTCTTTCATGTCGTCGTTGGGCGAGGCGCCCCTTTGAAATCGGCATCGTAACGGGTCCCGGCGGCGGCACCGATCGGCAGAAGCTCTTCCAGCGACGCCCGCTCCTGCGGCGTCAAAGTGATCGCCGCAGCACCGACGTTTTCCTCCAGATACTTGATGCGCTTGGTGCCGGGGATCGGGAGGATGCCCTGATCCCGACCCATGATCCAGGCCAGCGCAATCTGTCCGGGCGTGCAATGCTTGGCTGCACACAGTTGACGCAGCTGCGCAATCAGCGCGAGGTTCTTGTCGAAATTTTCGCCACGAAAGCGCGGTGATGACAACCGAAAATCGTCGGATGCCAAGCTCTGCGCGGTGGCGATGGCGCCCGTCAGGAACCCGCGTCCCAAGGGGCTGTAGGCCACGAAGGTAATGCCCAGCTCGCGGCAGGTCGGTAGCACATCCATTTCAGGCTCACGAGTCCAGAGCGAGTACTCGGACTGAATCGCCGCCACCGGATGCACCTGATGGGCACGACGCAGCACATCGGCGGTGACTTCAGAGAGCCCGATGGCACGAATTTTCCCTGCCCGAACCAAGTCGGACATGGCACCCATGGTGTCTTCAATCGGTGTTTTCGGGTCGGTCCGGTGCACGTAATAGAGGTCAATGGTTTCTGTCCCCAGCCGGGCCAAAGACTCTTCGCAGCATCGGCGCATGTAGCCGGCCGAATTGTCGATCTCGCGGTCATAGGTGCTGCCTTGTGGACCATCAGGATCGCGGACAACGCCAAATTTACTCGCCAGCGTCACGCCGCTGCGCTTTCCCTTGAGAAACTTCGCCAGTAACAACTCATTGTGACCTCGGCCGTACACATTGGAGGTGTCGTAATGCGTCACCCCAAGCTCAAAGGCTCGCTCCAGCGTCCGCATCGACTGTGCGTCGTCACGTTCACCGTAAAACTCGGACATCCCCATGCAACCCAGGCCAATGACGCTGCTGGTCAAACCAGAATTGCCGATCTTGATGGTGTCCATGTGATCAACCCAGTCGTTCGATGATGGTCGCCGTACCGAGACCGCCGGCGCAGCAGATCGTCTGCAAGGCGAAACGGCCCTTCCGACGCTCCAGTTCGTGAAGCATAGACGTCATGATCCGGGCACCGCTTGCGCCCAGAGGATGGCCGAGTGCAATCGCACCACCGTTGACATTGACCCGGTCGTGACCGATACCGAATTCCTGCATCCAGACCAGCGGCACCGGCGCAAACGCTTCGTTCACCTCAAACAGATCGATATCATCCAACGTCAGCCCAGCGCGCTCCAACACCTTGCGGGTGGCGGCGATGGGTCCGGTCAGCATCAACACCGGATCCGAACCCACGGTCGCCACCGCCCGAATGCGGGCTCGGGTTCGCAGGTTCAAACGCTTCGCCGAATCGGCAGCCATCAAGATCACCGCTGCCGCGCCATCCGAGATCTGGGACGCATTGCCGGCGGTGACCCGGCCACCCTCCGGCCGGAAGCTGGCCTTCAGAGATGCCAGCCGGTCGCGGCTGGTATCACGGCGAATGGTCTCGTCGGTGCGCAAGACCACATCAACGGGCGGATCACCACGCTCGCACCAGCGCCCGACATCGATGGGAACGATCTCATGGTCAAAATAACCTGCGTCAGCGGCCCGCGCGGCGCGCGCCTGACTCGTCAAGGCATAGTCATCGAGTTGCTCGCGCGTCAGAGTCCAGAGGTCGCACAAGCGTTCGGCTGCCTCCCCCTGGGAGGTCAAGGCAAAACGGTCGTTTAATTGCCAGCCGAAAGGCACGCCGTGGACATCGCGATTACCCCCCATGGGCACACGGGTCATGCTCTCGGCACCCCCGGCCACCATGCAGTCACTCACCCCGGACGCGATCTGGGCAAACGCCACGTGCATCGCCGCCTCGGCCGAGCCGCACTTGCGGTCTACCGTCATGCCTGGGATCGACTCCGGCCAACCCGCTGACAGCAGCGCGGTGCGTGCAATATTGCCGCATTGCTCGCCCACCTGTGAGACGCAGCCGAAGACCACATCATCAACCTCGGTCGGCTGAATGCCGGCGCGGGCAACAAGCTCACCCAGCACCGCTGCGCCAAGGTGATCCGCCCTAACCTGCTTCAAACCGCCGCGAAATCGACCTACTGGCGTGCGCGCGGCCTCGACAATCACTACCTCACGCATCAAAAAGCCCTCACGCCAGAATTAGGGATCTTCACGCCCTTGTCATCGTACTCATAAACCCCACGCCCTGTCTTTCGACCATGGCGACCGGCCTTGACCAGCTTCAGGATCAAGGGGCAAGGGCGGAACTTTTCACCCAGCGTCTGGTGCAGGTATTGCAGCACGGCCAGTCGGGTATCCCAGCCGGTCATGTCACCGAGTTCAAGCGGTCCCATTGGATGATTGAAAGCCATGCGCAACGAGGTGTCTATGTCCTCCGCGCTGGCAACACCCTCTGACAGCATGTACATGGCCTCGTTGCCCAGCAGCGCGGAGATTCGGCTGGTTGTGAAGCCCGGTGCTTCATTGACTTCAATCGAGGTCTTGCCGATCGCCGCACACCAGGCGCGAGCCCGCGCCACCGTCTCCGGCGAGGTTTCGAGTCCACGCACGATCTCCACCAATTTCATCTTGTGAACCGGATTGAAGAAGTGCATCCCAATCACGTGGGACGGCGCTTTGGCGGCCGAGGCAATCTCGGTGATGCTCAGTGCCGATGTGTTGGTGGCAATCACCGTACCGGTTCGGAAACAGGTTTCCGCGTCGCGCACGATCGCCTGCTTGCTCGCCAGGTTCTCCGTCACTGTCTCCATGACGAGGACAGAATCGGCTGACGCCGCCTGCAGCCGATCGGCACACGTCATGCGCGCGAGCGCCTCAGTCACATCGACGTCCGTCATCTTGCCCAGCCGAACGCCGTCGCTGAAAATTTTGGCGATGGATTGCCGAGCCTTGTCAAGAGCGGTCGCCTGCGTGTCCACCAGAGTCACATGGTGCCCACTAGCCAAAAAAGCGTGGGCAATGCCGGTTCCCATCAGCCCGGCGCCCACCACGACGATATGCTTGTCTGTCATCATTGGTTCCGATCAGTTTCCCGTAAATCTAGGCTCACGCTTGTCCCGGAATGCCGCCGCTGCCTCAGCCCGGTCAGTGGTAGACATCAGCAGAGAAAAGAGTGTTTTCTCCAGAGTGAGTCCTGCCTGCAAATCCATCTCCAACCCAGTCCGGGCAGCCTCCTTGGCATAGGCACTGGCTGTCGGCGGCCGCGCCGAAATCCGGGTGGCAACCGCCAGGGCCTCGGCCACCAAGCTGTCGGTATTCGCAGCCACCCGGCTGACCAGACCCATGCGCAACGCGTCGTCACTGCTGACACGGTCACCGGTCAATAACATATCCAATGCACGCCCCAGGCCAATCAAGCGAGGCAGGCGCTGGGTGCCACCACCACCGGGGATCAATCCCAAGCCGGTCTCTGGCAGGCCAAATACGGCACCCGGTGCCACTATGCGCAGGTCGCAAGCCAATGCCAACTCCAGTCCTCCGCCCAGACAGTAGCCGTGAATTGCGGCCACAACCGGCTTGGCAAGGCCTGCGATACGGTCGATCCAGGCGTTGTCTTTCAATCGCCGACGTTCCTGCACTGAATTGCCGATCGTGCGGCTTTCCTTGATGTCGGCGCCAACACAAAATCCGCGCTCACCGGAGCCGTTCATGACAATGGCCGCGCAGCGGTCATCCCCATCGAGCGCTTCCAACAATCTGGGCAACTCGTGCCGGATGGCATCGTTGAATGCATTGCCAACTTGCGGCCGGTTCAGGGTAACCTGCGCGACCTTGCCATGGATTGTCAGCAAGATGAATTCACTGTGGCTGGTCATGGTGTCGGACATCACGGCGCCTTGGTCTCAGTGCCGCCAGAGCGGCCAACCGGCAGGGCGGCCTGGCCGGTACGGTCCCAGGTGCTGGCAGTAACACCTCGCTCGCGGAGCTCTTTTTTCCGAACCTTCTCAGTGGGAGTTCGGGGCAGCTCGGCCAAGGTATCAAAATAACGCGGGATCATGAATGCCGGCATGCGGGCATCGCACCAGGCGGCCAGCTCGGCAAAGCTGATGCCCATACCCTCTTGTGGGACGATGAAGGCCATCACCTCGTCCTCACCGGCCTCTTGGTCAGCCGCGACGCCAATCACGGCGCAATCAGCCACGCCAGGGTGACTGCGCAAGACAGCCTCGACCTCGAACGAGGAAATATTTTCGCCACGTCTGCGCAGTGCATCCTTCACCCGGTCGACAAAGTAATACCACCCTTGATCGTCCCGCTTGAGCGCATCACCGGTGTGGAACCACAAATCCCGGCGCGACTCAATGGTCTTGTCCGGCATACCCAGGTACTCGGTGGAAATGATCCCCGGTTGTTTGTGCCGCACCAACAACTCACCCGCCTGGCCCGGGCTTACTTCGTCGCCAGTTTCGTCCACCAGCTTGATGTCGAACCACTGGTCCA
Organism: Pseudomonadota bacterium; assembly: GCA_041182225.1. Lineage (GTDB taxonomy): Bacteria > Pseudomonadota > Gammaproteobacteria > Burkholderiales > Burkholderiaceae_C > Rhodoferax. Next base: position 13,526 of record JBEGOC010000251.1, read on the forward strand.
CCAGGACCCCACTGGCCCCAGGGGGGCGTGGCGCTCCCGGCGGCGTCATGAACACATTGGAGATTTCGGTTTGTCCAAAGCCGTCAACAAACTCGTGCACACCGAAACGCTCTGAAAACGGTCCCGCCAGGTCGGTCGCCAGTGGCGCTGCGTAGATACAGCGGATACGATGGGCCCGATCATTGTCGGAAGGTGGCTGGGCGCAGATGAAAGCCAATGTCGCACCCAAGAGGTTGGTCACGGTTGCGCCACTGCGGCGTGCCCGGCCGGCCCAATCAGACGCACTGAACCGGGGATAGACCACACAGTGGGCGCCCGCAATCAGACAGGGATAGACCGTCAGGAATTGGGCATTGCCATGAAACAGGGGGAAACCGGTCATGTACACATCGTCTTGCTTCAAGCGTGTCAGTTGCACGTCCTCTTCGGCAAAAAAGTAAAATTGCGAGTGGGGCATCACCACCCCCTTGGACGGTCCGGTGGTCCCGGAGGTCAGCAGAACGGCCGCAGGATCCTGTGGTGTCACCACGGTCGGCGGGTTCTCAGCATTGCCAGACATCAGGTCAGCGAACCGATGCCAGCGGATTCGCCGAAACGACGGCGCGTCCGGTGCAGCCTGACCACCGGGCTCATCCACCAGAATGACCCGCTCGATGGGTATCTGATCCTCAACCTCCAGCAGGCGCTGCGCCAGCGTCCGGGTGGTGACCAGCATCTGTGACTGTGCAAGTTGCAGAGGGTGAGCCAGAAAGCTGCCTTTGTACGCATCGCTGATGGCCACCTCGACCGCGCCCAATTTGTTCAGTGCGAACCAGGTCAGAATAAATTCCAGGCAATTTGGCAGCAACAGGCAAACGCGGTCGCCGCGGCACACCCCAAAACTGCGCAGACCATGCGCCAGGCGATTGACGGTGGCATTGACCTCCGAGAAGGAATGGGCGGGTCCTGCATCGGTCCAGGACAAAAAAGGACGTTGCGCGCGGTGCACCGCCTGGTACTCCAGCACAAACGGCAGTGTCCATTGCGCACGCTTGAAGTGAGGCTCAAAATGTGGAAAGGTCAGCATGCGGGGCTTGCTTGATGGTGTCAGATGTTTGACAATGAGATTTTCATCATCATAGTGAAAAAATATATAAAATCAAGTAGCTACCGATATATTGAACCGCCAATCATGGATCAAGGACCCTCCCGTTTTTCCGTACGCACGGGCTCCGACAGCCCGAAACAGGGTCGTTCTCGCGGTCGCGTCAAAACGCCAGATGAAAAGAAACTGACCCAATGCGAAATCGTGCGGAGCGCATTGGAGAAGGAAATTTTTGCAGGCGTGCTGGCGCCTGCGGAACCGCTCGATGAGGATGCCATCGCCCGCCGGTTTTCCGTGTCACGAACGCCGGTCCGCGAAGCGTTGCTGCAATTGATTGAAGCCGGGCTGGTGGAAAAACCATCGCGTCAGCGCGCCGTGGTCGCACCCCTCGATGTTCGGCGCTTGATCCAAATGTTCGAGACACTTTCGGAGCTTGAGGCGGTTTGTGCGCGCTTTGCAGCCCGGCGCATCACGACCCAGGAGACCGAGGCGCTGGTGGCAATTCAAGCCGCCTCCGACGCGGCCCTGCTGGCCGGTGACGAGGAAGAATTCGGGCATCAGGGCATCCGTTTTCACGTGGCTGTCTGGCGCGCCACCCACAACGACGTTTTGTTCGAAACCACCCGAAACCTGGCCGTTCGTCTCAACCCGTATCGCATGTTTCAGTTGCGCTCCAAGGGGCGTCCCGAAGCCAACAACGACGATCACAAGTCACTGCTGAGCCTGATTTCGGCCGGCAAGGCCGATGAAGCTTACACCTTGATGCGCGGCCACGTCACGGTCCAGGGTGACGTCCTCGCGGAATACATTTCGTGCACGCCGCGCCCAGTGCTTCAGTCGGAATACTCGTAAATACGCTTGACACCCTACCGAAATATACGCATAGTACGTAAAAAATATAATTAGAGAAGCAGAATTTTTCAGTCCAACAACACAGGAGACCCAAACATGAGCTCAAGAAGAAAAGTTTTCAAAGTTCTCGCCTTGGCTGCAGGGCTGTCGCTGGCATCGCACGCGGCTCTGGCAGCAGACCGCAAGATCGTCATTTTGCAAGCGCTCACCGGGGGCGCCGCGTTCGTGGGCGTTCCGGCGTCGGATGGCATGAAGTTTGCCGCTGACGAGCTGAACGCCAAAAATTTCCTGGGTGCTGACAAGATCACCTACGAGGTGGTCGACAGCGCCTCGGCGCGGCCACAGGCCATGGCCGCCGTCACCCGGTATGCAGCAGACCCCAATGTCTTGTTCATCCTCGGCCCGACCACTGCCCCCGAGGCCATACCATCCGCAGGCGTGGCCAACGATGCCAAGATCGGGATGAAGGCCATGACCAATGCCGTCGCGCTACTCAGCGCCGGCCCGTGGGGCTTCATTTCTGCACAGCCGCCTGTCATCACCATGCCGCAACTTGGCGACTACGCCATTGACGTGGCCAAGGTCAAATCCTGCGCCACGATCCGTTTCAGTGACAACGAAGCCTATGTGGACTTGGAGCGAATTTTCGTCGAACACACACAAAAACGCGGCATGACCATCGTGGACCGCTCGGGCATCAAGTCGGCTGATTCCGATTTTTCTGCCGTGGCCACCCGTATCGTTGCCGCCAAGCCCGACTGCGTCATGTTGTTCACGCTCGGGCCGAGCGCGGCCAATCTCGCTATACAGCTCAAGCAAGCCGGATTGCCGCCCAGTGTCAAGCTGATCGGCCAAACCGGCCTGTCTTCACCCCAGCTGGTGCAGATTGGCGGCGCGGCAGTCGAAGGCCTCGTCTTCAACTCTGATTGGACGCCAGGCGGTAATACACCGGAAGGGCGTGCTTTCGCTGCCAACTACAAGGCCAAGACAGGCAAGGACGCTGATAACTGGGCTGCCCTGGGCTACAGTTACATGCAGGTGGTGGCAGCGGCGATCAAGGCCGCCGGACCAAACCCGACCCGCGAGTCCATCCGTGATGCCTTGACCAAGACGAAGGATGTGCCGGTTGTTATCGGCACCGGTAAATACAGCTATGTGAACAGGATTCCGACCTACGGTTCGGTGTTCCTGATGGTGAAAGACGGGAAGTTCGTCCCCGCGCCTCAATAGGCGTGGTGTCCCGGGAGCCGCTAGCGCCTAGCACGGCCAGCGGCTCCCTGTCATCACAACCCACCCCTCCATGATTGCTCAACAAGTACTGAACGGCCTGGTTCTAGGCGGCGTCTATGCGCTTTTTGCGCTGGGCTTTACCCTGATTTTTGGCATTCATCGCATCATGAACATGGCGCACGGTGCGGTGTTCATGTCCGGCGCCTTCATTGGCTTGTACACAGTACGCCTTGGCTTGCCGCTTTGGGCCGCCTTACCGATTGCCATGGTCGGTGCCGGCTTCGTCTCGATCCTGATCGAGGTCGTCGCGTTCAAGCCACTGCGCAAACTCGCGCTGGCTGATGCTGAACTTGCGTCGATCATCTCCAGCATTGGCGCCGGCCTGATCATTTTGAGCATTGGGCAATACGTATCGAAGACCGAAACAATGCGTTTTCCGTTTGGCACAGTGCCGATCAATGCCGTCATGGTTTTCGGCCTGCGCGTCACAGCGCTGCAATTGCTGATGCTGGGCGTAGCCGTGGCGAGTGTGGCGGTGCTGGCGCTCTACCTTTACCGCACGCCGCAGGGTCGGCAGGTCAGAGCCGTGGCCGGCAACTACCGCGCCGCGCAGTTACTGGGCGTCAACCCCAACGCTATTTTCTACCAGACTTTCTTTGTATCAGGCGCGCTCGCCGGTGCGGCCGGCGTCATGGTCGGCCTGGCCTTCAATGCCATCCAGTTCCTCATGGGAGAGCCATTTTTGCTCAAAGCCTTCGTGGCCATCATCCTGGGTGGGCTCGGCAGCGTGCCGGGTGCGCTAGTCGGTGGCCTGGTGCTCGGCCTGCTGCAGTCCTTGTCGGTTGCCTACCTGCCGGCTTTGCTGGTGGATGCCGTCATATTCCTTTTGTTGTTTGCGATTCTGATGGTGCGTCCAGATGGTCTCTTTGCGCAGAGCACCATGGAATCCCCGACCAAACGCGTTTAGGCTCCGAGGCACCTTGATCATGATGAACTTCTTCGCGCCACATTTGCCGCTTCTCGACCTGATTTTCGTCGGCACGGGCTACGCGCTCAGCCAAGCGATCGTGTTTCGCGCCGGTACCTTTTCCGTGGCCACCTCGGGATTTGCCGCCGTGGGCGCCTACGCTGCAGCCATTCTGACCGTCAAGCACGGCTTTCACCCCGCAGCCGGGGTTGTGACAGGTACCCTGCTTGGCCTGCTGTGCGGGCTACTGCTGTCGGTGCCGCTGGCGCGTTTGCGCGGCGTCTACCAAGCCATCGCTTCGCTCGCCTTTGTGGAAATTGTGGTCGCTCTGATCCTCTTTTTCGAGGAAGTGACTGGTGGGCCGCTGGGATTCCACAACATACCGCGGTCGGCGACGACCTGGACCCTGTTTCTTGTCATGCTGGCCACCATGGGACTGCTGATTTTGCTTGGTAAGGGAGGCATCGGACGCGCCTTCGACGCCATCCGCCAAGACCCGCCGGTTGCAGCCTCATTGGGCGTCAACCCAACCAAATACCACGTCTTGTCTTTTGCCCTCTCGGGCGCCATTGCCGGTCTTTTCGGTGGGTTGGATGCAATGCGCAACTTCAGTCTGACGGCAGAACAGTTCGGCTTCGCAATCCTGATCGGCACCCTGTCGGCGGTGGTACTGGGTGGCCGCCGTTCGGTCATGGGGCCACTGGTCGGAACGACCATTCTGGTGCTACTGCCAGAGATTTTCAGACCGTTGGCCGACTACCGGCAGGCGATTTACGGCCTGCTACTTGTCGTGGTCATGGCCTTTCTTCCGTTCGGCGTCTACGACACGATCATCATGAAACTTCACAATCGACGGCTTGCGCGCGCTGGCATGTTGTTGCCCCCCAAGGCCGCCTCATGAGCGCCGCGCCGAACTACACCAGACCCGCCATGGTTCAGACGGAGGTGACCCTGTGAGTTCGCTGGTCCTTACCGGGGTTGGCAAGCGCTTCGGCGGCCTTCAGGCAGTGGCACCTTTCGACATGGAGATCGCCCGCGGCAAGATCACCGGCCTGATCGGGCCCAACGGTGCTGGCAAGACCACAGTGGTGAACCTCATCACTGGGGTCTACAAGCTCAGCCAGGGCAGCATCCGATTTGGCAACATCGACCTGACCGAGGCGACGCGGCATGAGGTGGCACGCGCTGGTCTGGCGCGCACCTATCAGACCATCCGCTTGCTACCCGACGCCACCGTCGTTGCCAACGTCATGATAGGGATGTACCGACATCAGAGGGCCTCCCTGTTGTCGCAGCTTTTTGCCTTGCCCTCATCGAGGGCGGAAACTGCGCGTTTTCGTGACGAGGTATTCCAGTTGCTTGAGCGCTTTGGCATGACCCGCTACGCAGAATACCCAGCAGGTGCCCTGTCCTACGGCGACCAGCGCCGCGTCGAAATGATGCGCGCACTCGCCCTCAAACCAGAGGTGCTGCTGCTCGACGAGCCCGTGGCCGGCATCAACGAGGTCGAAGCGGCCAAATTGGGCGACATCTTCCGCGCGCTGGCCACTGAGGGCAAAGGCATGGCCGTGCTGCTCATAGAGCACAACATGCGCTTCGTGACCAACCTTTGCGATTACGTGTATGTGCTCGACAGCGGCACACTGATCGCTCAGGGCAGCGCCGCGCAGGTCGTCAACGACCCCGTCGTCGTCAAGGCCTATCTTGGAGACGATGAAGATGCTTGAGATCACCAATTTGCACGCAGGCTACAGCGGTAACTCGGTACTCCACGGCGTCTCCATCAACGTCGCCCGGGGCGAGATGGTGGCGATCATCGGCCCCAATGGTGCAGGCAAGTCCACACTCCTCAACTGCATCAGTGGACTACTCGACATCACGGACGGCACCATCAAGCTCGAAGGCCGTGACATCACTGGCGAGGACGCCTACCGCATTTCACGCTCCGGCCTGCTTCAGGTGCCCGAGGGGCGCCAAATCCTGGGCGACCTTTCGGTGCTTGAGAACCTCCAGCTTGGCGTAACGGCCCTGCACGGCCGCAAGCCCACCCACGACCTGCGCCGGATCTACGACTTGTTTCCGATCCTTGAGGAACGCGGGCGGCAGCGCGCCGGCTCGCTTTCTGGCGGCCAGCAGCAAATGTTGGCCATCGGACGCGCACTGATGGGCGGGCCGCGCCTGCTGCTGCTCGACGAACCCAGCCTGGGCTTGTCGCCGTTGCTGGCGAAGACCGTGTTGGCTGCGCTGGGAGAACTCAACCGGGAAGGTCTAACCATCCTGTTGGTCGAGCAGAACGCACGTGCGGCCTTGCGTGCCACCAACCATGGTTTCGTGCTCGAGCAGGGCCGGATTGTGCACCAGGGCCCCAGCGCTGATCTGGCACGAGACCCGGACGTGATTGCGCATTACCTCGGTCAGGCCAGTGCATCCGCCAAAGCCGTCGCGCCGGCTTAGCCCCGCCGGCATTCTGAACCACGGAGGTTAATGATGATGGAACTTTCGCAGCGTGAACAAGTGCTGCAGGCCATTCGCGGTCTCGCGGCTTACGGGCTCGGGCCCAATATCGGTGGTCATGTCTCGGTCCGGGTGCCGGGCAAACCCGAGTTCTATATCAACGCGTTCGACAAGACCTTCGAGGAAATGCAGCTGCGGGACATTGCGCTGCTCGATTTCGATGGCAAGGTCATTGAATGCGAGACCCATGTCAGCCCGGGCTTGACCTTCCACCACGGCATCTACAAGCAACGGCCGGATGTCAACGCCATCGTGCACACCCATGGCTTCTGGCTCACGGCGCAATCGGCTTTTGGGCGTCCGGTTCGCACACTGCACAACCTCACCACTTACTTTCACGGCCGGACCTGCATCAGCCCCAGTGACGATTTCACTGCCATCGGCCCGGCGCTGTCCGATGACGATGTCGCCATCATCATCCCCTGGCATGGTGCCATCACGGTCGGCAAGGATCTTGGTGATGCCGCTGCGCTGCATGTCACGCTGGACTATGCGGCCCGTCTGGACGTGACCATGCCCGCCAATACGCCTGAGATGCCCGAAGCCCTGCGCGAGGAACTGGCCCGCGTGCTGCGCCGCGCCAATTACCTGGACCTGACCTGGAACCTGATCTGCCGCAAAGGGGTCGATGCCTACAACGGCAAACGCGTCATTCCTGGCCTGGCCAACTAACACCCGCCACCCTGTCAACGCCCCATCCTTACACGGAGAAACCAAATGGAAACCACCCTAGAGGCTCGCACAACGGCAGCCACCACGTCGAGTGCCCAATTTGAGACCCGTCCCATCGCCTGGCGTTTGGGCACCGAAATCATGGGGCTCGACCTCAAACGCAGTGAGGATATTTCGGATGAAAGCATCCGCCAACTGTGGCAACTGCTCGGTCAACGCGGTATTCTGCTGTTTCGCAAACAAGGGCTGAACCACGACCAGCACCTCGCGTTCACGCGCCGCTTTGGCCCGCTGGCAGTCACCGGGCTCACCAGCCGTTACGCCCCACCAGGCTACCCGGATATCTTCACGGTCACCAACATCAAGACCAATGGCGCCCGCTCTGAAACCGAAAACGCTGCGCAGCAGTGGCACTCCGACCAGACCTTTCTGCGTGTGCCGGCGCGCGCGTCCATGCTGCGTTGCGAACTGGCGCCGCAGTATGGTGGGGACACCATGTTCGCCAACATGTACGCCGTGTATGAAGATCTTTCGGAGGGCCTAAAGGCTACGCTTGAACCATTGAAAGCCTTTCACAGTCTGTTCAGCACGCGCTCCAAAGTGATGAAAGGCCGCAAGCCCCTGGCCGAAGATGAACTCACCCGGGTTGAAGGGGCCGTGCAGCCCGTCGTGCTCACGCACCCGGATACCGGCAGAAAATCCTTGTACATCAACGAACAGTGCGTCGACCATTTTGAAGGTTGGACGATTGAGGAAAGCAAGCCCCTGCTCGAGTACCTGTATACGCTGACCACGCATCCGGCCTACACCTACCGCCACCGCTGGCAACAAGGCGACATTCTGTTCTGGGACAACCGCTGCACCCAGCATTACGCGCCCTTGGACTACAACTTTGCCGAGCTGGATGCGCCGGAAAACCGGCGCCTGATGTTCCGCTCCACGTTGGCCTGAGCGCGGGCTTGGGGCGGTCCAGTGCTGGGCGCCGCAAGCCACATCGGCTTCACGAAGGACACGCACATGCTGACAACGACAGCCACGGCCGGGGACTTGATCGACTCAGATTTGCCGTACCAGGTGCGCCCGCTGTCATGGCGTACCGGCACAGAGATCGTTGGCTTGGACCTGCGAACCAGCGACCAGCTAGCCGACACCACAATAGCGTCACTTTGGCAGTTGCTGGGTGAACGCGGCATCCTCCTGTTCAGGGGTCAAGCCATCGACCACGACCAGCATCTGGCCTTTACCCGCCGCTTCGGTCCGCTGGCAAAAACCGGCCTTCTGGGTCGGCACGCCCCTCCCGGTTACCCGGACATCTTCACGGTCACCAACATCAAGAAGGACGGTCAGCGGTCCGAGACCGAAAACGCTGCCCAACAGTGGCACTCTGACCAGTCCTTCCTGCCGGTCCCGGCCCGCGCCTCGATGCTCCGATGCGTCCATGCACCCCAATTTGGTGGCGACACCATGTTTGCCAACATGTACCAAGCTTATGAGGCCTTGTCCGATGGTCTGAAGGCTGCGTTGGAGCCGCTGCGCGCTTGGCACACGCTGTTCAGCACCCGCTCGCAACGATTGAGCGGGCGCAAGGCCTTCAGTTCGGTGTCGCCGGAAGAACTCGAGCGCATGAAAGGCTTTGCCCATCCGGTAGTCCGCACCCATTCGGACACCGGAAGGAAAACGCTCTATGTGAGCGAGCAGATGGTGGACCATTTCGACGGCTGGAGCCCGGAGGACAGCGCGCCTTTGCTTGACTACCTGTTCGCCTTGTCAGTGCGACCGGCCCATACCTACCGCCACCGCTGGCAGCCCGGCGACATCATTTTCTGGGATAACCGTTGCACCATGCATTACGCGCCGATTGATTACGATTTTGATGGCATGGACAGCCCTGCCAACCACCGACTGATGTACCGGACCACGCTCGCGTGAGCAAAGACACCTGGGAGCCATGATGTTTGAAGGCTTTGAGCGCAGAAAAATTGAAGTTGACGGCGCCAGCATCAACTGCGTTTATGCGGGCCGGGGCGATCCCGTCTTGCTGCTGCATGGTTATCCGCAAAATCTGAGCGAATGGGCCAAACTGGCACCCCTTTTGGCCGAGGGGCATACCGTGGTCTGTGCCGACCTGCGCGGCTACGGCGACTCGTCAAAGCCAATCGGTGCGGCCGACCACAGCAACTACAGCTTTCGCGCCATGGCAGCAGACCAGGTATCGCTGATGAGGTCGCTGGGTCACGAGCGCTTCCATGTGGTGGGGCATGACCGCGGCGGTCGTGTCTCGCACCGGATGGCACTGGACTGGCCCGATCAAGTGCGTTCGCTCTCAGTCCTCGATTTGGTCCCAACCCATGCGCTGTACAACCAGACCAATCGCAAACTGGCGGCGACCTACTGGCAATGGTATTTCCTGCCCTTGCCGACGCCGTTTCCGGAGCGGCTGATCGGTGCCGACCCCGACTACTATTTTGAAAACTGCCTGGTCAGTGTTGGCGGCAAGGGTCTCGACAGCTTTGATGCCGACATGCTGGCAGAGTATCGACGCTGCTGGCGCGATCCGGCCATGATCCACGCCTCCTGCTGCGATTACCGTGCAGGCGCCAGCATCGACCTCGCGCATGACGAGGCCGATCTGCATGTCAAGCTCGATTGCCCGGTCTTTGCCCTGTGGGGTGCTGACGGACTCATGTGCCGGCTCATGGACATTGAGTCGGCTTGGGCAGCGCGCTGCAATCGGCTGCAGGTCGACCAGGTGCCCGGCGGACACTGGTTTCCCGAGCACGCTGCGGCGCAGACGGCGGCCAAACTGCGAGGATTTTTTGATTCGCAGCTCACCTGAAACGACAATCTGCGCCATCCGAACATGGCGCAGGCGTTTGATGGCAACGCATAAACAACCGACATGGAGATAGCGATGACGATGCGATTTGACGGCAAGGTGCTGCTCACCACGGGTGGCGGCTCAGGTTTGGCGGCGGCAGTCGCGCGGCGCTTTGCGAGCGAGGGCGGACGGGTGGCCGTTCTGGACATCGACGGCGCACGTGCCGCAGCAGTTGCCGCCGAGTTGCCCGGGGCGATTGGCTTGGCCGTGGATGTTGCCAGCGAAGACGGCGTGCGCGACGCCGTGGCCACGGTTCATGCGCAAATGGGGCGCATCGATTGCGTCTTCAATGCCGCCGGGCATGCTGATTTCGGCCCGATCGAAACCTGGTCGCTGGAGCGCTGGAACCGCATGCTGGGCGTGCATGTGGGCGGCACTTTCCTGGTCTGCAAATACGTCTTGCCGATCATGCGCTCACAAGGCGGCGGCTCCATTGTCAATGTCGCGTCCATTGCGGCCCTGGTGGCGCAGCCCAACAACTCACCCTATGGCGCCGCCAAAGGGGCGATCGTTGGTTTCTCTCGGCAACTGGCGCTGGAAGCCGCACCCCTGGTGCGCATCAATGTGGTGGCGCCGGGGCGCATCCGCACCGGCATGACCGTGCCATTGTGGAAACAGCGTGGCGGCGGCGATCTGGACACCGGCGTATCGCAGGCCGCCCAGCTCAACATGCTCAAACGCGTTGGCGAGCCCGACGATATCGCCGGGCCGGTCTGCTTCCTGTTTTCGGATGATGCGGCCTTCCTGACCGGCACGACGCTGGTGCCGGACGGCGGCGAAACAGCGGTTTGACGATGGGTGCGCAGACCGAGTTGATCAGCAGCCCGCGCGGACGGGTCATGGCGATGGACTCCGCCTACGACGTCTGCACCGAAAACCGCAACCGTGATGTGGTGATCAACGCCTCCTACTGCGGCGTGCTGCCGGCGCGCTTCATTGCCGAGCATCGACCGCGTGGCGCCATTGGCGTGGACTGCGCTGTGGGACCGGCCGGCGCCTCGGTGGCTGGCCTGTGGTACCTGGAGGCCCTGAACATTCCGGCCGCCGCGGCCGATGTCGCCACGGTGCGCCTGGGCGATGGTGTCGACCTCTATGCCAAGGGTCGCATCAGTTTTGCCAACCGACCAGCGATGGACTGCGGTGTGTTGCCAGGCATGACCGTTCAAGAGGCCGCACAGGCCATGCTCGACGGCACGCCTCGCGCGCCCTCAGCCGCTGACGTCACCAACCGCACGGTGATGCAAACCAGTGCCGAGGGACGCCAAGTGATCTGTACCGACTCAATTGCCTTTGGTCTGCCCGAAGATGTTCACAACGTGCTGGTCACGGCGGGCCACACCGGGCGCAGTGCCGTCCCCTACCTGCTTCGGGTTCGACCGTACGGCTTCATCTGCTCGGATGGCGGTAAAGGACGGGACGATGCGGGGGTCGCGGGCTTGTTCTTGGTGGAGAAGGAAGGCTTGGCCGGCGCCACGGTCGACGCCCGCCGCGCCCGCATGGGCGAGGGCTTGAGCAGCTACCACGACGGCATCATCAGCGCCGCCAATAGCCTGGCCAGGGCAGCGGGCGTGGAAACCGGCATGACAGCCGAACATGCCGCCACCCTGCTTCTGCAGCGGTCCTGATGCCGAATCAGGGTCTTCACCGACTTTTCCCCACGGGTCCTGCCTGACAGCTTCCAGCCCACCACCCTCACCACAGCTCATTGCCATGGACTACGTCTACCCCGCCTATCCATCACTCAAGCTCGACCGGCCTGCCCCTCAGGTGCTGCGAATCACCATGTCGCGCGGCAAGATCAACGCGATGGACTTCGAGTTCCACCATGCCATGACCACCATCTGGCAACACATTGAGGATGACCCGTCGGTCAGCGCCGTGATCCTGACCGGTGAAGGGCGCGCCTTTTCAGCGGGCGGCGACTTTGAGCTGGAGCAAAAACTGGTGACCGATTTCGAGTGGCGGGCCAGGATGTGGAAGGATGGACGCAATCTGGTCAAAAACATGATCCATTTTTCCAAGCCCTTGGTGTCGGCCATCAATGGCGCCGCGGCAGGTGGCGGCTTGGCAGCGGCCATGCTGTCGGACATCAGCATTGGCGGGCGCTCCGCCAAGATTGTGGACGGCCATGTCCGCCTGGGTGTCGCGGCCGGCGACCACGCGGCCATCATCTGGCCCCTGTTGTGCGGCATGGCCAAGGCCAAGTATTACCTGATGACTGGCGAGCCCCTGTACGCCGAAGAGGCCGAGCGCATCGGCCTGATTTCCATGTGCGTCGATGACGACAAGTTGCAGGAGACGGCGCTCAAGGTGGCGGTCAACCTGACCAAGGCAGCGCCGTCGGCCATCCGCTGGACCAAGCTGGCCATGAACAACTGGTTGCAAATGGCCTGGCCGATTTTCGAGAATTCACTGGCGCTTGAGATCCTGGGCTTTTCTGGCCCTGAAGTGGTCGAGGGCCTGAAGGCCTACGAGGAAAAACGGCAGCCCGAATTCAACCCGGTGTCACCCGTCTGAGAAGGATGACGCCATGATTCCCAATCCACTGGACTTCACGGACAAGACGGTGTTGGTGGTGGGCGGCTCCAGCGGCATCGGCAACGGCATTGCCCAGGCCTTCCGTCGGCACGGCGCCCAGGTCCAGGTCTGGGGCACGCGTGCCTCAGCCGCGGACTACCAGAGCCGGGATGGCTCCGATCTGCAAGGCCTGAGCTACACCCAGGTCGACGTCAGTGATTTTGAAGCGGTTCGGACCGCACCCGCCTTGCCGGCACTGGATGTGCTGGTGCTGTGCCAGGGCACGGTCGCCTATGGGCGCGAAGAGTTCCGGATCGGCACCTTCCGCCGCATCATCGATGTCAACCTCAACAGCCTGATGGCCTGCGCCGAGAAGTTCCGTGATGCACTGGCCGCCCGTCAAGGCGCACTGATCACCATCTCCTCGGTGGGTGGTTTGCGGGCAACGCGCGGCAACCCGGCCTACGCGGCGTCCAAGGCAGGCGCCATCCATCTGACGCACACCTTGGCCCAGGCCTGGGCGCACAAGGGCATCCGGGTGAATGGCGTGGCGCCCGGCCTGGTTGATACCAAATTGACCAAGGTCACCATGGACAATGAAGAGCGGCTGCGCGAACGCTTGGCTGGCATCCCGGCCGGCCGCCTGGGCACGCCGGATGACATGGCGGGCGCCTGCCTCTATCTGGCGTCGAGCCTGGCGTCCTATGTCATGGGTCAAACCATTGTGGTCGATGGCGGCCGCATGTTATGACCCAGGCCACGGCCGACACCGTTGACCGGCTGGCGCGGTGGGAGGGCTGGTTGCGTTCCAGCACCGAGATCCCGCTCGATCCGCACACGCCGATCATTGACGCGCACCACCACCTGTGGGACCGCGCAGGCCACACCTACCTGCCGCAACAGTTCAAAGCCGACGCCTCTGGCCACCACTTGCTAGCCAGCGTGTACGTGGAATGCCGCTCCCACTACCTGCAAGCGGGTCCCGAGATGCTCAAACCCGTTGGCGAAACGCAGTACGTGGCCGGCTTGGTGGCCAACCAGCCAGCCACGCCGCAAGCGGCGGTGTGTGATGGCATTGTGGGCTTTGCCGACCTGTCGCTTGGCGACGAGGTCGAGGCCGTGCTGCAGGCGCATGAAGCCGCTGGTGCCGGTCGCTTCAAAGGGGTTCGCTACGCCACCCCCTGGGATGCAGACCCAACGATTCACAGCGCCTACCCCAGCCACGCCGGCATGCTGCGCGAACCCTTGGTTCAGGCGGGGGCACGTTGCCTGGCCCGCCGTGGCCTCTCGCTCGACACCTGGGCCTACTTCCACCAATTGGATGACGTGGTGGCGCTGGCCCTAGCCTGCCCTGACCTGATCATCGTGGTCGACCATGTCGGCGGCCCCCTGGGCATCGGGACTTATGCGGACCGGCGACAAGAGGTCTTTACCCAGTGGCGCCAGTCCCTGCAAGCGTTCGCTCCCCTGGACAAGGTCGTGATGAAGTTTGGCGGCCTGGCCATGCCGCTGGCGGGCTTTGGCTGGCGCAAGCAACCCACGCCGCCCTCCTCCCAGTCCCTGGCTACCGCCTGGCGGCCCTATTTTGAGGTCTGCCTGGACGTCTTTGGTCCCGCGCGCTGCATGTTCGAGAGCAACTTTCCGGTGGACCGTACCGGCTGCACCTACACCAGCTTGTGGAATGCCTTCAAGACGCTGGCGGCACCCTTGTCGCCCAGCGAACGCAGCGCACTGCTGCGTGGCACGGCGCAGCAGGTCTACCGGCTCTGAACAGGATCTGCCCGAGACGCGATGGCCTGTCCAGGCAAACTGGCCTTGGTGAGCCTGCGAGAATCCACTTCCACTTGGCACGGGGCTGTCCGCCCCTCAAGCACCATGGCCACTCCCCTGTCCACCGCCACACGCCACTTCACGCTGGCCGATTTTGATTTCGAGCTGCCGCCCGAACTGATCGCCCAACACCCGGCCGCCGAGCGCACGGCGGCGCGGCTGCTGGACGGCAGGCAGGCCAGCCCGGTGGACCGCATCGTTCGCGAGCTGCCAAGGTTGCTGCAGCCGGATGACCTGCTGGTGTTCAACGACACCCAGGTCATCAAGGCCCGCCTGTTTGGCGAAAAGCCCACCGGTGGCAAGGTGGAACTGCTGATTGAGCGGGTGTTGGCCGGCAACCAGGTGGCGGCGCACATGCGGGTCAGCAAGAAACCCGAGGTGGGCGCCACAATCCGTCTGGCTGGGGCCGATGGCCTCAGCGCCACCCTGCTCGGGCGCTGGCCCGATGCCGACGGCCCGCTGTTCCGCTTTGTGCTGTCGAACGACCGTGGTGACGACCCCTACACCCTGATGGAGCGCCACGGCCACGTACCGCTGCCGCCCTACATCACCCACACCGACTCGGCCGAAGACGCTGCGCGCTACCAGACCGTGTTTGCCAAACACCCCGGCGCGGTGGCAGCGCCCACGGCAGCGCTGCATTTTGACCAAGGATTGCTGGACCAACTCGCGGCCCTGGGGGTGCAGCAGGCCCAGGTGACCTTGCATGTGGGTGCCGGCACCTTCCAGCCGGTCAAGACCGAGAACCTGGCTGAGCACCGCATGCACAGCGAGTGGTATGACGTGCCGGCATCCACCCAGGAGGCCATAGCGCAATGCCGGGCCCGCAGCGGCCGCGTAGTGGCGGTGGGCACCACCACGGTGCGCACGCTGGAATCGTGGGCACAGAGCGGCCAAGCCCGCGGCGAAACCCAGATCTTCATCACGCCGGGCTTTCACTTCCAAGTGACGGACCTGTTGATGACCAACTTTCACCTGCCCAAGAGCACGCTGATGATGCTGGTCAGTGCCTTTGCCGGACATGCGCACATCATGGGCCTGTACGCCCACGCAGTGCGCGAGCGCTACCGCTTTTTCAGCTACGGCGACGCGATGCTGCTGGCGCGGGCGGCGCCACATCCAAACCGGTTAAGCACAGGTGTCACCGCGGCTGATGAGGCCTTGGGAAAGGCGTTTGAAAGGCCTGCCCAGGTCGCTATCAGCAAAAGCACTGGCCGTCGATCGTAGAATTTAGTCTTTTGGCTGTCCCAATGATGGAAGAAACTCGGTCATGAAGCTCACCGGTGGGCGGGCTCTCTACGGCCACGCTGTTGGCATCCTGCTGTTCGACGGAAGGCGTTATCCGATGGCGCCCGGTGATGTCGGCAATGCCAGCACCTATGGCTTTCCCGTGCGCATGAAGGTCGTTGCAGGCTTGATCGATTGCCCGACACCAGCCGAGACCTGGGCGGGCGCGCAGCCGCCGCGCGAGGTTGAACTGCTGGTGGCCGCGGCGCGTGAACTCGAGGCCGAGGGCGTGCGCGCCATCGTCACCTGCTGCGGTTTCTTCTCGGTGGTGCAGGACGCGCTGGCGCGCGCGGTGCGGATTCCCGTGTTCACCTCACCGCTGCTCTTGGTGCCACTGCTCTCGCGCATGTTCGGTGGACGCGAGATCGGCATTCTGACCGCGTCCAGGGAGTTGCTCGTAGAGGGCTACTTGCGTGCAGCCGGCATCACGCCGGACCAGCAGATCGCGGTCGCCGGGCTCGAGACCTCGGGCGAGTTCTATGCCACACACATGGGCGGCACGAGGACGACGATGGATCTGGCTAAGCTGCGCGACGAGGTGGTGGGCATTGCTGAGGAACTGGTCCGCCAGCGTCCCGCGCTGGCTGCCATCGTGCTGGAGTGCACCACGCTGCCCAGCTTCGCGGCGGACATCGAAGCCGCGACCGGCCGGCCGGTCTTCGACTACGTGGCGTTCGTGGAGTTCATCCATCGCAGCGTGCTGCCGCGCCGTTACGACGGGTTCCTCTGACCGAGTGGCGCGTGCTGTACCTACCGCACCGCCTCCGAACCACGCGCCGGGCAGACGGTGCTGACGGTGCAGGGCGCCATGCTCAGGCAGACGGAGTTCGAGCAGATCAGCGCGGCTGGCCAGGTGGTACTCGAGCTCAAGGCGCCTTGGCGCGACGGGATCGCACATCTGGTGATGTCGCCGCTGGAGTTCATGCAGCCGTCCATCGAACGGCCGGTTTGCGGCGGCCAGATCCGCCTGGTTCTGTGTTTGCAGTAGGTCGATAGCCGGCCCACACGAACGATGGCTGACCGGCACGCCAAAACCACGTAACTGGCCTGCCAGGCCGCTGTCCAAGGCGAACGACTCTTTGCGTTGCAAGGCGGGTCTACCAATTCCTCCGTTGCAGACATTCAGTCAGCGTTCCGGCAATCCAGCCCGCGGGCTGTGGGCGCAAATTGGCTCGATATGTAACTGCAGCAGTGCACGCTCGAATAGTGTGGGAACGGGGTCCTCGCTGTCGTGTTTGGTAACAATGCTGTGGCGGTCGCTGTAGTAGGCCAGGGTGTACCGTGGCAGCTGACGTGGCGCTGCAGCACCTCGAAGCAGGCCTGGGTGGTCTCGGTGGGCACCACCCCGGTACGCACGCTGGAAAAGTGACGGACCTGTTGATGACCAACTTTCACCTGCCCAAGCGCACGCTGATGATGCTGGTCAGTGCCTTTGCCGGACATGCGCACATCATGGGCCTGTACGCCCACGCGGTGCGCGAGCGCTACCGCTTTTTCAGCTACGGCGACGCGATGCTGCTGGCGCGGGCGGCGCCACATCCAAACCGGTTAAGCACAGGTGTCACCGCGGCCGATGAGGCCTTGGGTGAGGGCTGCAAAAAGTAAAATCCAGCGATGTTGACATTTGACCTGCTCGCCACCGACCCCGACAGCCATGCCCGGCGCGGCCGCCTCACGCTCAACCATGGCGTGGTGCAGACCCCGATCTTCATGCCGGTGGGCACCTACGGCACGGTCAAGGGCGTGATGCCGCGCAACCTCGACGAGATGGGGGCGCAGATCATTCTGGGCAACACCTTTCACCTGTGGATGCGCCCGGGCCTGGATGTGCTGGACAGCTTTGGCGGTCTGCATGCCTTCGAGACGTGGGACAAGCCGATCCTGACCGACAGCGGTGGCTTTCAGGTGTGGTCGCTGGGCGAGATGCGCAAGATCAGCGAAGAAGGCGTGCGTTTTTCCTCACCGGTCAATGGCGACAAGCTGTTTCTCACCCCCGAGATCAGCATGCAGATCCAGACCACGCTCAATTCCGACATCGTGATGCAGTTTGACGAGTGCACGCCCTATGTGTCGGTCGAGCCCAAGACCAAGGGCCAGATCACCACCGAGCGCGAGGCCCGGCAGTCGATGGCCCTGAGCTTACGCTGGGCGCAGCGCTGCCAGGTCGAGTTCGCCCGGCTGCAAAACCCGAATGCGCTGTTCGGCATCGTGCAGGGCGGCATGTTCGAGCACCTGCGCGACGAGTCGCTGGCCGGGCTGGAGGCGCTGGATTTTCCTGGTATCGCCGTTGGCGGCCTGAGCGTGGGCGAGCCCAAGGCAGACATGCTGCGCCTGCTCCAACACGTCGGGCCGCGCCTGCCGCGCCACAAGCCGCATTACCTAATGGGCGTAGGCACGCCGGAAGACCTGGTGGCCGGCGTGCAGCACGGCATCGACATGTTTGACTGCGTGATGCCGACCCGCAACGCCCGCAACGGCCACCTGTTCACCCGCTTCGGCGACCTGAAAATCCGCAACGCCCGCCACAAGACCGATGCCGGCCCGCTCGACCCGACCTGCAGCTGCTACACCTGCGCCGGCCAGCGCCGGCCGGACGGCACGGTGTCGGGCGGCTTCAGCCGGGCCTACCTGCACCACCTGGACCGCTGCGGCGAGATGCTGGGCCCGATGCTGGCCAGCCTCCACAACCTTCACTACTACCTGAACCTGATGCGCGAGGTGCGTGACGCGCTCGACGCCGGCCAGCTCGGCAGCTGGGTCAAGCAGTTCCATGCGGACCGGACCCGGGGGGTATAAAGTACCGACACCGCCAGCTTACACCGGATGCCTCCCGATGAAACACCTGCTGACACTTTGGTGGACTTGCCTGACCATCGCGACGGCCGGTGCGGCGGGCGAAATCCGTTTTGCCCCGGAAAAAGACTACGGACCCTTTGTGTCTGAAACCGCGGCCGGCGGCGTCGAGGGCCTGTCGATCGACATGCTGGCGGCGATCAAGGGCGGTCTGGATGCCCCGGTCGTCACGCTGCCGGCGCAACCTTTGGCCGCCATCCTGGAGGCCGCCCGGCGCGGCGAGGTCGATCTGATTTCCTCCTTGCGCCCGACACCCGAACGCTCCGCCTTCCTGGCCTTCACCTCGCCCTATGTGCAAGTGCCAGCGGTGCTGGTGGTGCGCCAAAGCCTGAGCCCGGCCCGCCTTGAGGACCTGCGCGGCCAGCGCGTGGCGGTGGGCAAGGGCTATGCGGTGGAGACATTTGTGCGGCAGACTTACCCGCAAATCGACTGGCAGGCGGTACCGGATGACCTGACCGGGCTGCAAGGCCTGATATCGGGCCAATACCAGGCGGTGGTGGCCGACATTGCCAGCGTCAGCCATTCAATGCGCGTGCACCAGTTGAAGGGGCTGCAGGTATCGCAGGCCATCGGTTTTGACTACCCCCTGAGTTTTGCCTACCGTAAATCCCTGCCCCAACTGGGGCGCCAACTGGAGGCCAGCCTGCAACGGCTGGACCCAGCCGTGCGCCGGAAGATCATTGACCGCTGGATCGACACGACGGCACTGAACTTTGAAGACAAGCGCCGCACCTGGCTGCGCTGGGCCGGGCTGGCCCTGGCACTGCTGGCAGCCGGCGCCTTGGGCGGCGTCTACCTGTACCAGCGGCGGCGGTCCGTTCAATGACAGTGGACGAATCCCCGGGGAAGGCGCGTTCGGGCCGCTGGATAGCGGCTCTGGCGGTGCTGTACGGCCTTTTGGCGCTGGGCTCGCTGCTGCTGGCTGCCCAACCTGGGCAGGTGGCAACGCTGTGGTTTGCCAACGCCGCCGGCACGTTGGCGCTACTGGCCCTGCCGGCGCGCCAGCGCATGACGATGCTGCTGGCGCTGGCGCTGGCCAATTGGCTGGCCAATGTCGCGATCAACATGCCCACCCAAGGGCTGGGCGCCCCGGTCTGGCTGGCGGCGGCGGCTTTTGTCCCTGGCAACTGCGCTGAAATGGCGTTGGCGGCATGGCTGCTGGCGCGTTCTGGCATCGCGGCCACAGACCTGAAACAACCGGCCCGGCTGGCGCATCTGCTGACCGTCGGCGCTCTGGTGCCCACGCTGCTGAGTGCCCTGGCCGGTGCGGCGCTGCTTGCCAACGACGAACCCAACGCCTTCGCCCGGGTCTTGATCACCTGGTTTGCCGGCAGCCTGATTGGCTCGGTGGCCGTCTTGCCACTGGCGCTGTCGGTCTGGCTGCAGGGCTGGCCGAATCTGCGCGCCGAATTGGCACAGCCGCGGCATCAGGGCCTGCTGCTGCTGACCATGGCCCTCACCCTGCTGGCAGTCACCACCTTGCCGCAGCCCTTTGTCATCATCGCCGTCGCGCTGGGCCTGTTGGGTGCCTCTACCAGCTTTGTCGTCACGACGGTCGGCACCCTGCTGACCGCTGTGCTCACTGGCCTGCTGATCGAAACTGGCGTCCTGATCCCGCCGCCTTCAGCTGCCTGGTGGGGCGACAGCCTGTATTACGGGGCGGTGCTGGCCACGCTGCTGCCGGGCGTGTTTTTGTCGGCCACGGTTGACAGCCGGCGGGAGGCGATGTCCCAGCTCAGCGCCAGCGAAGCCCGTCTACGCTCGCTGTACACGCAAACGCCGGCGATGCTGCACTCGCTCGACACCCGTGGCCGCATCATCAACGTCAGCCGCCAGTGGCTGCAGACCATGGGTTTTGCCGAGCATGAGGTGCTGGGTCGGCCCGCCACAGATTTTCTGACTGCGGAGTCGGGCCGCTATGCCAGCCGTCTGCTCGACGTGGAACTGTCCGAGGCTGGAAAGGTGGATGTGTCCGAGCTACAGATGGTGAGCGCCAGCGGCGACATCCTGGATGTTCTGGTGTCGGCCATCTGGGAAAGCGACGCCCAGGGCAAACCGGTACGCCGGCTGGCCGTGGTCCAGGACGTGACCGAAAAGAAGAAATTGGCGGCGCGCAGCCACTTTGCCGAGCACGATGTGCTGACCGGCCTGCCCAACCGGGTGCTGCTGAACGACCGGCTTGAGCGCAGCTGCGCGCTGCAGGGGCGCCATGGCGGCCTGTTCGCCCTGGTGTTCCTGGACCTCGACCATTTCAAGGGCATCAACGACACCTATGGGCACGATGCCGGCGATCTGCTGCTCAAGGCCGTGGCGCGCCGGCTGCAGGGGGCGCTGCGCGCCTCGGACACGGTTTGCCGCCTCGGTGGCGACGAATTTGTGCTGCTCTTGCAGGACTTGGATGGGGTTCAGCATGTGCAGGGTCTGGTGCCCAAGATTCTGGACCAGGTTGCCCAGCCCTGCCCGCTGGGCGAGGGCGCCGACGCACCGGTGGTCAACGTCGGCTGCAGCATGGGCGTCGCCATTTTTCCTGACCATGGGCGGGACCCGCAAACCCTGCTGCTGCACGCCGACCAGGCCATGTACGCCGCCAAGCGCAGCGGCCGCAACCGCTGCGTGATCTACCAGCCCGGCGAGCTCAGCGTGACCCCGTAAAAACAGTCAACACGCCGGTGTAGGCGTACAGGTGGTCGCGTGCGATTTCGCCAGCGGCAAAAAACCCGACCAGCGGCACGTCGCCCAGCGCGCGTCGGATGATCTGCAGCTCGGCGCTGGCGCCGCCGAAATGCGGCCCGCCTCGCCCAGTGCAGCTGACGTAAATGGCGCCGGCAATGCCGCGTGCCGGATGCGGCGCGGCTTCGGCCTCGGACGCATGCAAGGCCGCTGCCGCCTCCACCGCCATCTCCTGCGGCTCCAGTTCTTCCCGGATTTCGGCACACACCCGCATCAGGTCAGCCCGCGCCGCCTGCGGGTTGCGTTGGCAAAACGCCAGTTGCATGCCGGGCTGCACGCGGTCAGACACCGCCACACCCCGGCGCCCCGGGTCCAACCCAATGATGTGACGCACCAGCACGTCGTTGCCAAAGTTGCCGGTGCGGCTGACCGCGACGCTGTCGCCATGCGCAGTGCCTTCCGTGGGGGCCGGTACCAGGCCCACCAGCGTGGCCCGCACCACCTGCAACGCGGCTTCCGGCTGCGCCAGCGACACCTTGAGCTCGCGCAGCAGCACATCCAGCGCCGCCTCATCGCCCAGCCTCAGTGCCACGTTGTCTTGCGCCTGAGTCACCCGGTGCGCCCGCGCCAGCGGCAGGCAGCCCTGCGTCACGCGTGAGACCAAGCCCACCCCTTCGGCAAAGGCCACACCGCTCAAACCACCCTGAAACACGCCGCTGGCAGCCCCCTGGCCGCGGATGTTGCCGTTGCCGCCCACTGCAAACTGCACCGTGCCCAAGCGGCTCGACGACAGGCCGCCAAACAGGTAGCCCGAGGCGGTGCGCGCCGCCATTTCATGAATCAATTCGGTCAGCTCCGGGCCGGCCGGATCGGCGTGCACCAGCGCCGTGTGCGCCTCAAAGCCCAGCCCCAGCGGCGCCACGCCGGAGAACACCCGGTACTGGTCAGGCGGCAGCTCGCACAACATCACGGCCAGCGCCGGCTCATCAAAATACTCGACGTTGTTGGACGCGATGCCCACCCCTACCGTGCCCGACCAATCGGTGATTTCGGGCAACTCGCCACTCAGGTGGGCCAGGATCTCCTGCGCCTGAGGCGCGTAATGGTCGGTGATGTAGAGCAGTGCCAGGGTCGGCGCGCTGGCATAGCCGTGCAGCGCCATCTGCGCGCGCAGCTGGGCCAACACCAGACCGGCCGCCATGCGCCACTGCGGGTGGGTGGCGTGGCCATAGGGAAAGAGTTTCATACCCTGCATCAAGCCGTTTCGGTCAACGGCTGCGGACCGGCGTTTTCTTTGAAGGTTTTCGGGCTGTAGCCCTAGTGCCACCTACATTTCTTGCTACAGTTTTTGAATTTTTTTCAGTCGTCGGGGCGGCGGATGCCGGTTTGTTGGCCGGGTTCCCGGCGCTGTTTTTGGCCACATCCTGCATGGCGGTAGCGGCAATCTGCTGAAACTGCTGCGTCAGTGAGCTCCACAACTGCAACGGGTCCACCAAGCCAGCGGCGGCCGGCGCCGCCTTTTTGGCACTGCTTTTGCCAGGTTTGCGAGCCGCTGCCTCAGCCCCGGCGGCCGCGGCCTGCGCCGCGCTGTGGGCATCGGCGGCCGCCTTCTCGCTGGCCCGTTGCGCCCCGGCTGCGGCCGCCTCGGCCGATCTGGCGGTCAACGCATTGGCCACCTCGCCCATGTTGAAGTTCATGCCCTTGAGCGTGGCGAGTGTCATCTTTTGCACCTCCAGCGCCTGCACGGTCGCACCCAAGGCCTTGGAATTCTGGTCCAGCCAGAAATGCACCGCCTTGAGCTCGCTGATGCGTTTGTCGAGCTCCTCCACGTTCAGGGTCGGCGCAATCCAGTTGGCCAGGTTGGGCATCTGCGGCACGGTTTGGGATGCGCCCTTGGCCAAGTTTTGCAAAAAGTCAAAACCGGGCACAAACTTGCCAAATCCCTCGCTCATTGAATCGCTCATGGTGCTCCTTTGGTACGGCCCGTTGCGGCCTGACCACAGCTTAACCCAAGACACCGAGGCCACCCTGGCGAACAGCGCAAGGAAAGACCCGCCGCCGGCGGCGCGCCACACCGCCTAAACTGGCCGACCCCACGCCCACCGCCCAAGACAGCCGCCATGTCCCACCACTTTGCCCGCCTGGCCCACGCCTACCGCACCCTGCTGACTGACGCGCTGAGGCAGCCCACCTTGGCGACGTCACCCCCCTCAGCCACGCCGCCAGTGTGTGCCCCCGGCGCCCCAGTGTGCCTGGTTTTTTCCCCGCACCCGGACGACGAGGCACTGGCCGGCGGCCTGCCACTGCGGCTGCGCCTGGCGGGTTGGCGCGTGGTCAACGTCGCGGTCACGCTGGGCAGCCGGCTGGACCGGCGAGCGGCACGCTGGCAGGAGCTGCTGGCCAGTTGCCAAGTACTCGGCTTCGAGCTGGTGGCTGCGGGCGGCGCGCCGGCCAGCAGTCTGGAGGGCGTGCGCCCGGCCGCGCACGCCGCCCAAGCACCAGCCTGGCTGGCCAACGTGCAGCGGGCGGCAGAGTTGCTGGCGCAGTACCGGCCCCGGGTGGTGGTCTGCCCGCACGAGCTGGATGGGCACGAGGTGCACATGGCCACGGCGCAGCTGGTGCTGCAGGCCTTGGCGCAAGCGCCGGCGCCACACCTGCTGCTGAGCGAATACTGGAACACCCAGCTCGCACCGCAGCTGATGGTCGGCCTGACAGACGAACAGGTGGGGCACCTGATGCAAGCCACCGCCATGCATGAGGGCGAGGTCAGCCGCCAGCCCTACCACCTGACGCTACCGGCCTGGCTGATGGACAGTGCGCGCCGTGGCGCCGAGCGGGTGGGCGGGCCAGGCGCCGCAGCCAGCGGCATGAGTTACGCCGCGCTGTACGGCTGGCGCCGCCGGGTCGGGTCCGAGTGGGTGCCGATGGCGCCGCGCATGGTATCGGACGCTGAGGATATCGGTGTGCTGTTTGGTGCCTGAGCCAGCGCTGCCAACTCAGCTTAGAGCGCGCGGACTGCGGTCAGCGAAGTAAAACCACTCGTTGCCGGGCGATGCCTTGGCGTTGGGGAAAACGATGTAACCATCGCGTGGCGCCAGCACCGGCTCGCCATCGTGGCGCACTGCCACCAGCTCGCCTTCGCGCAGCGGGTCAAAGCTGGACCAAACCTTGGCAAACTCGTCGCCGGCGTGGTAACGGTCCACCACCTCGGCCAGTCGCAAAAACTCAGGGTCCGGGCAGGGCTCTGGCGCGGGTTCGGCCACCAGCCCCAGCTGGGCCAGCGTGCGCCGGATCGCCTGGTAGGCCAGTTCCGGCCCGGCTGGGTCGTCGTGCTGGCCGCACTCCAGGGTGATGGCGCAGCCGCCATGCCGGCGCATGTACTCGGTGGTGCCCACGCCGTATTCGGGGTCGGTGCTGAGCAGGCCGGCCCGGTCCTGGGCCGGGGTGCGCGCCAGCCGCGCCGCCACGCCCACAGCATAGGTATCCAGCCAGCCCTCGACGATACGGCGCACACCCAGCCGCAGCACCAGGGCCTGCTCTTGTTCGGCCAGGGCAAAGGGCTGCAGTGTGCCAGTGTTGTTGGCCGGGCCGATCATGGCAAAGGCCTGCCCCACCGACTGAAACGAGTGCAAGTCCAGCAGCACATCATGGCCGGCCAGCAGCGGGCACAGCACGTTGGCGATGCGGTCCTCAAAGTCTTGTGGCTCGGCCGTGGGCCGCAAGTTGCGGTTGAGGTTGCGGTCGCCATTGCGCTGCTGCTTCAGGTAGGCCAGCGGGTTGGTGATGGGCACCAGCGTCAGGGTGCCGCAGGTCAGCGCCAGCGTGCCGGCATCCAGCTCAGCCAGCAAGCGGGCCATGCCACGGGTGCCGCAGGTCTCGTTGCCGTGCACGGCGCCCAGCACCAGCAGGCGCGGCCCCGGGGTCAGACCGGCAAATTGGTGAACACGCAGGGTGCTGGGGGCGGTCATGGGGGGAAACTTTCTGGGAATGTCCGACAGGGACGGTTTAATTTTAGAGGTGCAAGGCCGGCAGGCGCGCCACCATGCCGGTGCGCAGCAGGCCGGGCCGGCTGTCGCGCGGCAGAAAGCCGTCGGCACTGTCCGCGTGCAATTGGGCGCAGGCCAGCACGTCAGCCGCGCAGGCCGCCTCCGGCACCAGGCCGCCAAACAGGTAGGTGAGTTTGCTCCGGGCCTGTAGCGCCACCGAACAGGCCCGCTCGCAGGAATTCATGCACTCGACCGGCCGAATCACAAACGGCAGGTCGTCACGCAGCGCCGCATCCTGCACCGCCTCCAGCAGGGCATTGCCGGCGCGTGGCGCGGTGCGGTCCGCGCCGGGTGGGCAACACAGCACGCAGATCAGGATTTCAGTGGACATGGCAGACGGGGCCCAGGCAAAAGCGGCGATGATACGTGGCTATGCACCACCGGCACGCCACCCCTGACAACGACGCCATCGCCCAGCTGCCGCAGGTTGAACGGCTGGGGCTGGACCGCATCACCGGGGTCACCAATGGCGCCGAAGCCCGTGCGGCTTGGGACGGGCTGGCCAAACTGCCCGCCTGGGGCTTTGACACCGAGTCCAAACCCACCTTCCGGGTGGGTGAGGTGTCGGACGGGCCACACGTGCTGCAACTGTCCACGCCACAGCGGGCCTGGGTGTTTCAATTGATCGAGCCCGAATGTCGCGCCGTGGCAGCCGAGCTGTTGACGCTGGGCGGCGTCACCAAGGCCGGTTTTGGGCTGGGCGACGACCGCCGCCATATCG
>JBEGOC010000252.1:0-2670 GCA_041182225.1 Pseudomonadota bacterium
CCGCGGTGGAGGGGACCACCGCGTCGGCGCCGGCCACATGGTCGGCCCGGTGGCCGACCTGGGTCTGGATGCCGAGCGCGGCCAGCCGCCGCAAGGTGGCGCTGTCGGCCAGGTCGGAGCCGGAAATCTGGTAGCCCAGGTTCAGCAGCACCTCGGCAATGCCGGACATGCCGGCGCCGCCGATACCGACAAAATGGATGTGGCGAATCGCGTGTTTCATCAGGTCAGTGTTTCGTCAAGGCTTCACAGGCCGCCACCAGCGCGGCGGTGGCCTCGGTTTTGGCCAGGCTCCGTGCCCGCTCGGCCCGGCGCAGCAGTTCGGCGCGGTCCAACGTGCCCAGCAGTTCGGCCAGCCGCTGCGGTGTCAGCTCGGGCTGCGGCACCAGCCAGCCAGCCCCCTGATCGACCAGAAAGCGGGCGTTGTGGGTCTGGTGGTCGTCCACCGCCGAAGGAAAAGGCACGAACACCGCTGCCGCGCCGATGGCGGCAATCACGGTCACGGTGCTGGCGCCGGCGCGGCAGACCACCAGGTCAGCCTCGGCAAAGGCCTGCGCCGTATCGTCGATGAACGGCGTCAGCTCAGCCTGCACGCCGGCGGCAGCGTAATTGGCGCGCAGTTCGTCGATCTGGCGCGCGCCGCTCTGATGCGTGACGATGGGTTGCTGCTCGGGCGGCAGCAGGGCCAGCGCGCGCGGCACGATCTCATTGAGCGCGCGGGCGCCCAGACTGCCGCCCAGCACCAGCACCCGCAGCGGGCCGCTGCGCCCGGCAAAACGCTGCGCCGGCTCGGCCATGCCCAGGAACGCGGCGCGCAAGGGGTTGCCGACCCAGACGCCCTTGTTCAGCACATTGGGGAAGGCGGTGTAAACAGCATCGGCCACACCGGCCAGCACCCGATTGGCCAGACCGGCCACCGAATTTTGTTCGTGCAACACCAGCGGCTTGCCCCACAGCACACCCATCATGCCGCCGGGAAAGCTGATGAAACCGCCCAGGCCCACCACAACATCGGGTCGGACCCGGCGCACCACCTGCAGCGCCTGCCAGAAAGCGCGCAACAGCCGCAGCGGCAGCAGCGCCAGCGTGAGCAAGCCCTTGCCGCGCACGCCGGAGAAATCAATGGCTTCAAAGGCAAAACCCTGTGGCGGCACCAGCCGGCTTTCCATGCTGGGCTGGGCCGCGCTGCCGCTGCCGCCGAGCCAGTGCACCTGCCAGCCGCGCTCGCGCAGCGCCTGCGCCACCGCCAGTCCCGGGAAAATATGGCCGCCGGTGCCGCCGGCCATGACGAGGGCGCGCCTCATACCCGCCCCCCCTGCATCAGCACCCGGTTTTCATGGTCGATGCGCAGCACGATGGCGATCGCAATCAGGTTGATCAGAATGGCCGAGCCGCCGTAGCTCATGAGCGGCAGGGTCAGGCCCTTGGTGGGCAGCGCGCCCAGGTTGACACCCATGTTGATGAAGGCCTGGAAGCCCATCCAGATGGCGATTCCCTGCGCCACCAGCCCGGCAAACACCTGGTCCAACGCGATCGACTGGCGCCCGATGTGCATGATGCGCCGCGTCAGCCACAGAAACAGGCCGATCACGCACAAAACGCCCACCAGGCCGAACTCCTCGCCGATCACGGCCAAAAGGAAATCGGTGTGCGCCTCGGGCAGCCAGTGCAACTTCTCGACGCTGCCGCCCAGCCCGACGCCGAAGATTTCGCCGCGACCGATGGCGATCAGGGAATGCGTGAGCTGGTAGCCTTTGGCCAGGGCGTTTTTCTCGCTCCAGGGGTCGAGGTAGGCAAAGATGCGCTCGCGCCGCCAGTCGCTCAGCGCGATCATCAGGGCAAACGCCACCACCAGCCCGGTGGCGATCAGAAAAAACATGCGCGCATTGACACCGCCCAGGAACAGGATGCCCATGGCGATCACGGCAATCACCATGAAGGCGCCCATGTCGGGCTCGGCCAGCAGCAGCAGACCGACCAGGGACACGGCTGCCCCCATCGGCATCACATGGCGCAGAAAGCGGTCTTTCACCTCCATCTTGCGCACCATGTAGTCAGCGGCATACAACAGCACCGCCAGCTTGGCCAACTCGGACGGCTGGAAGCCGAAGGGGCCGATCGCGATCCAGCGCCGCGCGCCGTACACCACTTTGCCAACGTGCGGGATCAGCACCACCACCAGCAACACCAGCGCGACCACGAACAGGGCGCGCGCCGACCGACTCCAGCCCGCCACCGGCACCTGAAACGCCAGCACCGCACAGACCAGCCCCAACAGCAGCCACAGCGAATGGCGCGCCAGAAAATAAGTCGGGGTATAGCGCGCATAGCGCGGGTTGTCCGGCATGGCAATGGTGGCGGAGTACACCATCACCAAGCCCCACAGCACCAGCGTCAGTGTGACCCAGATCAGCGCCCGGTCAATGCCGGTGGCCGTGGCGGGCCGCGGGCCGGTGGCCGTGTACAGGCTGGTGCCCAGGCGCACCGGCAGCACGTCGGCCACCGGCTGGCGCAGCCGCTCGAGCCAACCCTGCAGACGGCCGGTAGCGGCGCTCATGCCAGCCCCTCGGTCATGGCCCCGGCATCCTCGGCCAGCGCCTGCACCGCGGCGACAAAGGCCCGGGCGCGGTGCTCGTAGTTGTCGAACATGTCCAGGCTGGCGCAGGCCGGCGA
>JBEGOC010000253.1:0-16548 GCA_041182225.1 Pseudomonadota bacterium
CCACCACTCCGTCACCCCCTCCACCCCGCCCTGGCGCACCCGCGACCCCACAGAAGCATGTCACACACCCAATTCGACAACAAGTCGCAAGCCTGGTCGGCGCTGTTTTCCGAGCCGATGAGCGACCTGGTCAAACGCTACACCGCCAGCGTGTTTTTTGACAAGCGGCTATGGCAGGCCGACATCGCCGGCTCGCTGGCGCACGCCGAGATGCTGTACCACCAGGGCATCCTGTCCGCCGCCGACCACGCGGCCATTGCGCGCGGCATGGCCCAGATCAGCGCCGAGATCGAGGCCGGCCAGTTTGACTGGCAGCTGGATCTGGAGGATGTGCACCTGAACATCGAGGCGCGCCTGACCCAGCTGGTGGGCGACGCGGGCAAACGCCTGCACACCGGGCGCAGCCGCAACGACCAGGTGGCCACCGACGTGCGGCTGTGGCTGCGCAGCGAGATCGACCTCATCAACGCCCTGCTGCGCGAGTTGCAGCTGGCGCTGGTGGACGTGGCCGAACGCCATGTGGACGTGATCCTGCCCGGCTTTACCCACCTGCAAGTGGCGCAGCCAGTGAGCTTCGGCCACCACCTGCTGGCCTATGTGGAGATGTTCAGCCGCGATGCCGAGCGCCTGGCCGATGTGCGCTGGCGCACCAACCGCCTGCCGCTGGGCAGCGCCGCTCTGGCCGGCACCACCTACCCGCTGGACCGCGAGCGGGTGGCCCGCACCCTGGGCATGGTCGACGAGCAGGGCCGGCCGCAGGTCTGCCAGAACAGCCTGGACGCGGTGAGCGACCGCGACTTTGCCATCGAGTTCACGGCGGCGGCCAGTCTGTGCATGGTGCACATCAGCCGTTTGAGCGAAGAGCTGATCCTATGGATGAGCCAGAACTTCGGCTTCATCAAAATCGCTGACCGCTTCACCACCGGCAGCTCCATCATGCCGCAGAAGAAAAACCCCGACGTGCCCGAGCTGGCGCGCGGCAAGACCGGTCGCGTGGTGGGCCACCTGATGGGTCTGATTACCCTGATGAAGGGCCAGCCGCTGGCCTACAACAAGGACAACCAGGAAGACAAGGAGCCGCTGTTTGACAGCGTGGACACGCTCAAGGACACGCTGCGCATCTTCGCCGAGATGATTGGCGGGCAGACCGACCCGGCCACCGGGCAAAAAAGTGGCGGCATCACGGTCAACCCGGAGGCGATGGAGCAGGCGGCGCGCAAAGGCTACGCCACCGCCACCGACCTGGCCGACTACCTGGTCAAAAAAGGCCTGCCGTTTCGAGACGCGCACGAAACCGTGGCCCACGCCGTCAAGGCGGCGCAGGCGCAACAGCTCGGCCTGTCCGAGCTGCCGCTGGCTACGCTGCAGCAATTTCACCCGCAGATCGGGGCGGATGTGTTCGAGGTGCTGAGCCTGCGCGGCTCGCTCAACGCCCGCAACACCCTGGGCGGCACCGCGCCGGCGCAGGTGCAGGCGCAGATTGCGCGGCACCGGGCGCGGCTGGGCTGACCCTGACAACCGCAACCCACTGGAGCCCGCTGTCATGACCCCGCAACTGCAAAACATCCTGGTGCTGTGCATCATTGCCGGCTTCATCGTCATGGAGTTGGCCACGCGCCGTTACCAGGCCACGGTCACCGCCACCGCCGACGACAGCAAGCTGGAACTGTTCATGTTCCTGAGCCTGATTGCCATTTGCCAGCCGGTGGCCCTGCTCAGCACCAACGCGCTGGGCGCCTGGCTGGCGCCCGGCTACCGCGATGCGCTGGCGCATCTACCCTGGTGGGGCATGGTGGCGATTTTGCTGGTCGGCGACGACTTGACCCAGTACCTGTGGCACCGGGCCTCGCATTCCGCGCTGTTGTGGCCCTTGCACCGGGCCCACCACACGGCGCAGTACATGAGCATTCGCGTCACCTACCGCAACAACTTTTTCTACTACCTGATGATGCCGGGTCTTTGGATTGCCGGGGCGCTGACCTACCTGGGCTTCGGCCCCGTGTATGCGGCCTATGTGGTGGTCAAGCTGCTGGTCATCATGGGGGCGCACTGCGCCTGGCGCTGGGACGAGCCGCTGTACCGCATCCACGCGCTGCGGCCGCTGATGTGGCTGGTAGAGCGCACCATTTCCACCCCAGCCACCCACTGGGCGCACCACGCGCTGACCAATGCCGATGGCATCGGCCACTACAAGGGCAATTTCGGCAACCTGTTGTTTGTCTGGGACCTGCTGTTTGGCACCGCCCACTTCACCCGGCGTTACCCGGCCCGGGTGGGTCTGCAGGACGATCTGGTGCACGGCCAGGAGCGTTGGTACCACCAGATGTTTTACCCGCTACTGCAGTCACGCCGGACCAACTCGGCCTTGCGCGCCGGCGGGCGCGTCTATGCGGCGGCTGAAACCCAACCCGACGGGCCGGCCGGGCGCACCACGCCTTGAGCCATCGCTCGGCCACGGGCAGGGCCGCGCACTAACATTGGCGCCATGTGCAGCCACTACCAAGCTGTCAAAGACCAAGAACGCTTGCGGCGCCATTTCGGGGTGGCCGGGCCGGCGGAGCCGGGCCGGGAGGACCTGTGGCCGGGCTATGTCGGCAGCTTCATCCGGCGCCACCCCATGGCGGACGTGGGCGACGAGGCCGTGCCGCCCCTGGAGGCGCTGACCGGCCTGTTCGGCCTGGTGCCGCACTGGTCGACTGACACCAAAATAGCCCGCCACACCTACAACGCGCGCAGCGAGACGGTGGCGGTCAAGCCGAGTTTTCGCGATGCCTGGAAGCACGGCCAGCACTGCATCATCCCGGCCGATGCTTTTTATGAGCCCGACTGGCGCAGCGGCCGCGCCGTGGCCACCCGCATTGCCAGCGCAGACGGCGCACCGCTGGGGCTGGCCGGCCTGTGGGCGCGCTGGCGGTCACCGCAGGGGGAACTGGTGCACAGCTACACCATGCTGACCATCAACGCCGACGCCCACCCGCTGATGCAGCAGTTTCACAAGCCGGGCGAAGAAAAGCGCATGGTGGTGATCCTGGCGCCGCAGCATTACCAGGCCTGGCTGAGCGCATCGGCCACTGCAGCGCCCGCTTTTTTGAAGGCCTGGCCCGCAGAGCGGCTGCTGGCGCAGGCGCCCTGAGGCACTGGGCCCGGCCGCCGGGCGGCCTCAGTGCGATCAGATGGCGCGCCAGACCTCATCGCAGACCGAGCCGGCAATGAAGTTGTCGGCATTTTTTGACACCAGATCCATGTACTTGGCATCGGCCATCAGCTTGGTGTGGTGGGTCTCCAACTCGCCCAGATTGGCATACTGAACGGACCAGGCGACCCGGTTCGGGTTACCGGCCATTGGGACGGCCACCTTGACGACGTGGCCAGTCTTGTCCTTGATGTAGCCGACCATTTCATGGGCATAAGCGTAGGCACGGGTGTTTTTCCCGGGGGCAATACTGGCGCTGCGGTAAAGGGTAATCATGATGGAACCTTTCAAAGTGACATTTAAGAAACTGACCAGACCAAGACAGTGCCTGGCTCAGCCGCTTCCATGTTCGTCCCACCGCCATCTGATCGCTTGCGGCGACGCAATGCCGCCTGTTTGGCAATCGTAAGCACTGTAGCTTGTCGTTCACTCCTTTTTGTCATTCGCTCGGACTGCACGGTACAGTGCGGGTCATGACACGCCACACCGCACCCTTCGCCCGGCGCTTCGCGCTGCTGCTCGCCGTACTGGCCCCTTTGGTCGGGGTTGCGCAGGAGGCCGAGCCCCTGCCCTGCAGCAGCCCCGGCAATTGCGTCAATTCGGCGAGCGAGGGTTTTGCGCCCCTGGTCTATGCGGGCGACGCCGCGCGCGGCCTGGCCCTGCTCAAAGCCACACTGGCCCATTTTCCTGAGGCCACCCTCACGGCCAGCGAGCCGCTGCGGCTGGAGGTGATCTTTCGGACCCCACTGGGCTTCAAGGACGAGGTGGTCTTTGTGTTGGAGCCGACTGGGCAACGCATCCAGTTCCGCTCGCGCTCACTGCTGGGTCGCTACGACTTCGGCAAGAACCGTGCGCGCATGAACGCCCTGGTCGCACGGTTTCAGGCCGAAGCCCGGGGCTGACCGCCGCCAGATCCACCCCAACGCGGCGCTGGTGCTGCCGGTGGGGCGGTCGCTCCTTGCACCTTACCTTGGCTCCTTTGCGTCGCTGCGCTGCGCTTTGTCAACCGCCCAGCCGCATGCTCAGGAAATACTGCTGATGCACCAGACAGAAGCACTCAGCTTTCCAGTCGGGTGCATTTGAGAAGCAAAAAAAGGGGGGGGTTGGCCGCCGACCGCGGGCGACTTTTCAATATCAATCCATCGCACACAAGGAAGCATGCATGAACACCATTCAACACTCGATCGCTCAATTTGCCAAGGAGGAGGACGGCGCGCAGGTCGTGGAATACGCCCTGATCATCGCCGTGGTCTCCATCGGACTGGTCCTGGCACTGAGCAGCTCCACGACCGGCATCACCAGCAAATTTGCGGCGTTTGTGACCCGAGTCGGGACCTGCCTGTCCACAGGCACCTGCTAAGGAGGCGTCGACATGTCCGCGAAACAAAACGCCATGGCCCGATTCATCCGGGATGAGGACGGCGCGCAGGTCGTGGAATACGCCCTGGTGATTGCCGTCATATCGATCGTTCTGGTGCTGGCTTTGGGCGACTCCGCCACAGGCATCCCCAGTACATTCGCCGCGCTGGCCACGCGCATCAGCACCTGCTTCTCCACAGGTACCTGCTGACCCAGCCATCAAAGGGGTAGCGGCGGGGGCTCTAACGCTCCCGCCCACTGTCTGTCCCCAAACCCGTTCCACTGCCATGACAACACCGCCCTCCGAATTCCAGGCCATGCTAGAACTGTTGGCGCTGCTCGTCTTCAATTGGCGCAACGGCGTCCTGCTGGCGCTGCTGCTGCTCGCGGGCGTCATTGACTACCGCACCCACCGCATCCCGAACCTGCTGGTGCTCTGCGGCCTGGCCTTCGGTCTGGTTTACAACGGTTTCAACCCACCCGTTCCCGGCGCCACGCCATTCTGGGGTCTTGCTGGCGCCGGCCTGGGCCTGCTGGCGCTGCTGCCCCTGTACGCGCTGGGCATCATGGGCGCCGGCGACGTCAAGCTGATGGCCATGGTGGGCGCTTTCGTCGGACCGGCGCCACTGCTGCACGTGTTGCTGTACACGCTAATGAGCGGTGGATTGTTGGCACTGGCCCTGGTGTTGGCACGGGGCAGGGCACGGCAGGTCTGGCGCAATCTCGGCGGTTTGATGCAGCTGGCCGTTCAAGACTCGATCGCCGGGCGCCGACCCAGCCTGCGCCTCGACGCCGGTGCTTCAGCCGGCAAACTGCCCTACGCCCTGGCGATCGGGATGGGTGCGGTGTGCCAATTGCTCCTGCAGCCCATGGGCTTGCTTCGGCCACTGACCGGCCAATGAGATGCGGGACAGACGCGCTCTCTGGATGCTGGCGATTTCCGTGCTCATGGGCTTGGCCGTGGTGGTGCTCAGCGCGGCGCGGCAGGACGGTCCATCCATCAGCACGCGCAAGGTGCTGGTGGCTGCGAGCGACCTGGAGCTTGGCACCCGCCTCCAGACGCCGTTGCTGACCGCCATCGACTGGCCTCAAGCCAGCGTGCCCGACGGCACCTTTTCCGACGCACTGGAATTGAAAGATCGCGTGCTGAAGACCTCGCTACAGCGCGGTGAGGCCATTCTCAGCAACAAGCTGGCGGCGGCGGGCTCGGGTGGTGGCCTGTCAGCCATCATTGCAGGTGGCAAGCGGGCCATGACCGTGCGGGTGAATGATGTGGTGGGGGTGGCAGGTTTCGCGTTGCCCGGCAACCATGTGGATGTGCTGGTGCATGCCCGCCAGGAACGGGGGAACGGCAGCGAGTCCGAGCCGGTGACACGGACGGTGCTGGAAAACGTGCTGGTGCTGGCGGTGGCCCAGGAGGCTGGGCGCGATGACACCAAACCAAGGGTGGTAAATGCCGTGACCTTGGAGCTGTCGCCCGCCGAAGCAGAAAAAATCGACCTGGCACGCAACATCGGCGCGCTGGCCTTGGTGTTGCGCAACCAGATTGACCGCAGTGCCGTGGTGACGCCCGGCATCAGCAAACGCCAGCTGCTCGGCGAAGAGAAGGCCGCAGCAGACCCCCAGGCGGCGGGCCTTACACGCCTTAACCGCACACGGGCGAAGTCGGTGCCTGACGCCCTGCCCATGGCGGCGACGCCAGCGCCGCCGCTGCCAGGCCCGGCACCCACGGTCAGCGGTGCGACGTGTGTCGAGGTCATCCAGGCCAGCATGCACAGCCTGAGCTGCTTTTGATGGCGACCGCTGCGCCTGACGCAACCCTTTCACCCGCCCGACCCTGCACGCACTGAACGCCGATCCACCATGCACGCCAAGCTTCACTTTGCCCGCCAGACTGCCTGGGCCGCGCTCTGCTTGCTCGGCGCAGGTATCGCAGCCGCGCAGGGTGCCGGGCCCGCGGACACGACCACATCACGCCTGAAGCCTTGCGACAGTGTGACGCTGGACACTCCCACGACGGTGGTGCTCGGCAAATCCACCGTGCTCAGGCTCACCACGCCGATCAGTCGCCTGGTGGTGGGTGGCGCTGGCAGCGCCATCGGCCGCAGCGGCAAACCGGTCGAGAGCAAGGACCGCAGTGCCGCGCCCGCCAGCCTGTCTGCCAGCCTGTCTGCCGCCCCTTATGACGGCATTGCCGATCTCGACATCGTGCTGCTCAGCCCCTCAGAGCTCTACATCCTGGGTAAAAAGGCCGGCTCCATGAACGTGGTGCTGCAAGACGCCGAGGGTCGCTGCACCGTGAAGGACCTGATCGTGACCATCGACGCGGCGCCACTGCAACTGCAATTGGTCGAGCTGATGCCGGATGAAGTCGACATTCGGGTGCGGGGCGTCGAGAACTCGCTGGTGCTCAGCGGCAACATCAGCAATGCCCTGAAGCTGGACCAGGCCCTGCAGCTGGCCACCTCTTATGGCGACGGCAAACGAGTGGTCAACCTGCTGCGCGTGACCTCGGCCCAGCAGGTGATGCTGGAGGTCAAGGTGGCCGAAGTCAGCAAAACCCTGATCGACAAGCTGGGCAGCAGCGTGGGCGCGCGCCGCAGCAGCAATGGCGGTGACAACGTGTTCTCGGTGCTGTCCAACTTCCTGAGTCAGGGTGGCGGTCTGGTCGAGGCCCTTAACTTGGGCAATTCGTCGCTTCGGATCGACGGCGAGACCAATGACGGGCTGGTGCGGGTGCTGGCTGAACCCAATCTCATGGCCATCAGCGGCCAGTCGGCCAGCTTTCTGTCGGGGGGCAAGATCTTCATTCCTGTGGCGCAGTCCCCCGGCACCGGTGGCACCGTCATCACGCTGGAAGAAAAGGAGTTCGGTATCGGCGTGCGCTTCACACCCACTGTGTTGGACGGCCGGCGCATCCATCTGAAGCTGGTGTCCGAGGTGTCCGACCTGTCGCAGACCGGTTCGCCGTTTTCCAGCCTGAACGGGGTGGTGTCGGTCATTCCGTCACTCGCCGTGAGGCGGGCCGACACCACGGTGCAGCTCAATGACGGGCAAAGCCTGGTGATCGCCGGGCTGATCAAGAGCAATTCAACGGGCGCCATCAAGCGCTTTCCCGGGCTGGGTGACATCCCCATCCTGGGCGCGCTGTTCCGTAGCACCGAGTTCCAAAAGGACCAGACTGAGCTGCTGTTTGTGATCACGCCGCGCCTGGTCAAACCCCTGGCCCAGGCCCCCACCCTGCCGACCAGCAACCACCTGGAGCCCAGCTGGACCGACCTTTTCATCCATGGTCGGCTGGAGAGACAGCCCACGGCACCAGGCCAACGCGAATGAGGTGCACCACCATGCCCTGGCTCAGACTGATCCCCCTGCTGCTGCTGGCCGGCTGCACCGGCGTCACGCCCCAATTTGACAGCCGCTTTGGCGATGCCGTGCGCGAGGCCAGCCGGCTGCAGACCCTTGATCCGCAGGCCGGCCAGTGGCCAGACACCGTCACCGGCATGGACGGCATGGCTGCACGCGAGACCATTCGCGGCTACCAGGGCACGTTCAAGGAGCCGCCGCCGGTCGTGAACGTGATCAACATCGGCGGCCTGGCGGGCAGCAAATGAGACGCGACCGACAGAAAGGGGCACAGGCCGTGGAGTTTGCGCTGGTGTTGCCCTTCTTTCTGGTGCTCCTGCTATTGACCATCGAGTTCGGCTTTCTCGTGCACGACCAGGCCGTGATCACCAATGCCAGCCGCGAGGCCGCGCGCGCCGGTACCGTGCTCAGTGCCAGCAACTGGAACACCACCCGCCTGAATGCGATCGCCACCGTGGCCTGCAATTACGCCGGCGGCGCCCTGGTGACCACCAACACCGCCGCCTCGCCAGCCAGTTGCCCCAGCGCCCTAGCCTCACCACACACCCTGGTCTGCCCGAGCCGCGCCGCGCTGGTGGTGCGCATCACCCCGGCCAGTGGCGGCACGCCGGCCTTTGCCGATCCGGTCAGCGTGCAGGTGGCCTATGCCTATACCGGCCTGCTCAAGGCCTTCCAGACTGTCAGCCCCCAGTCGGTGTGGACGCTGTGTGCTCAATCCACCATGAACCATGAGTAAACCTCCATGCCCTGCCAGTGCGTCGCAGACGGCGCGCCAACGCGGTGCCATACTGCTCACGGCCTCGCTGTGGTTCCTGGCGCTGATTGGCCTGGTGGCCGTGATGATTGACGTCGGCCATTTGATGGTGGTGCGCGCCGAGTTACAAAACGCAGCCGATGCCTCGGCCTTGGCTGGGGCAAACTGCCTCAACAAGACGCCCAACAACACGCAAACGGATTGCTCTCAGGCCCCCTCCGGCACCCTGAACTGGGATGTGGCTGCGGCCAAGGCCTTCAGCGCGATCGCGCTGAACAAGGCCGACAACAACACGCTGGGGACCGGGCTGACGCGAGCCGATACCGTCCGCACCGGCTACAAGAACCTGCTTGCCGGCAGCCAAAGCGCTCTGCAGCCCATCAGCTTGAGTCCGGTCGGCACTTATGACAAGCCGGCGGTCATGGTGACACTGCGCAAGGACAGCGGTAAAAACAGTGGCCCGGTGCAGACCCTGATCACACGCATGTTCGCAGGTGCCGACCAGCCCATGACGGCCTCTGCGGTGGCCGTCATCTCCAACCCGGGCACAGTGGGCGCCAGCACCGTGATTCCACAGGCGATCAACAAGTGCCTGTATGACCTGTACTGGGATGCCGCCAGCAATTCGCCCCAACTGGCGATCAGCAGCAGCCTTAACGGCGTGCCTCAAGTGATCGGCCAGCCTTGGCAGTTGCGCATCGGTTCAGGCTACCACTACCCGAACTGTGATTCAGGCCAATGGACCACCTTCGGTCAGGACACCAACGACATTGGTACCGTCAGGCAGTTGATTGCCAACGGTAACGGTAGCCCGCTGGCGTTGGGCGACAACACCTGGATCGAACCCGGCACCAAGAGCAGCCTGTTTGACGATCTGTCGGCCCGGTACCCCACGCCCTTGTCGCCGCCGACGGCCAACACCAGCGCCGCACTGGATGTGACCCTGCTGGTGGTCGACCAGCCCAATAACCTCAACACCAAAGGCACGGCGCCGATCGTTGGTTTTGCCGGTTTCCACATCACCGACATCCAAGGCGGCAGCGGCAAATATGTGCAAGGGCATTTCATGGCTGCATCGACCACCGGCGGTTCAGGCGGCATCGGACCAAACTTTGGCACCTACACGCCACCGCGGCTGGCCCAGTGAACCCTTGGCACGCACACGGTCATGACCCACATCGCCCTGATTTCCCCGGACTCGACGCGTCAGGACCCGCTGGCCCTGGCACTGCAACGCGGCCCTGGTACGCGCCTGCTCAGCCGGCACCTGGGCCCTCTGGCGCGGCTCGACCGCTGGGTCGAACAGGCGCAGGCCGAGGTCGTCGTGGCACAGGGCTGGGCCGGCGACGCCGAGACGCTGCAAGCGATCGAACGGCTGATGGCCCGGCATCCTCAGCTGATCGTGATCCTGCTGACGGGAGCGGTGAATCCGGACCGGCTGCTCCAAGCGATGCGCGCCGGCGTGCGCGAAGTGCTGGCCGACGATGCGACGCCCGAGCTGCTGGAGGCCGCCATGGCGCGCGCCGAAGCCACCCTGGCCTTGCGCCGTCATGGCAAGCCGGCGCAAATCGTCGCCTTTCTACCCAGCAAGGGGGGCAGCGGCGCCACCTTTGTGGCGGGCAACACCGGCTACCTGCTGGGCCAGGATGGCAAGAGGGTGTTGCTGCTGGACCTGAGCCTTCAGTTTGGCGAGGCCGCCCTCACCATTCAGCATCGCAGCAACAGTAGCAGCAGTGACATCATTCAGGTGGCGCAAAACCTGTCGCGGCTGGATGCCGCGTTTCTGGAGGCGTCGGTGCTGCAGGTGACACCGCAGTTTTCGATTTTGGCCGCGCCTGAAGACCCGGCTCAAGGGCACCAACTGCAGCCTGATGCGCTCAATGCCATCCTGGACCTGGCCGCCAACCATTACGACCTGATTCTGCTGGATCTGCGCCTGTCATTGGATGCCCTGACCGTCCGGGCACTCGACCGTGCTGACACCATTGTGTTGGTGGTGCAGGCGCTGCTGCCGCATCTGCGCAATGCCAGCCGCCTGCTGGCGATTTTCAAGAGCCTGGGCTATCCCGCCAACAAGCTGGAGGTCCTGGTCAACCGCTACCAGAAGACCGATACCATCGGGCTGGCGCAGCTGCGTGCCAGCCTCGGGACCAACCGCCTGCACACCATCCCCAACGGCTACGCCGAAGTGGCACGGGCGGTCAATCAAGGGGTGGCACTCGTCAACTTGGCACCGGCCTCGCCAGTCAGCAGGGCCTTGGTGGAATTGGCCGATGCCTTGCAGCACAAACCGCCCGCGCGTCCTGTCAGCCTGCTGGGCTGGCTGAGCGGGCGCGTCGCACCGATGGCGAAGATGAAACCGGACGCCTGA
Organism: Pseudomonadota bacterium; assembly: GCA_041182225.1. Lineage (GTDB taxonomy): Bacteria > Pseudomonadota > Gammaproteobacteria > Burkholderiales > Burkholderiaceae_C > Rhodoferax. Next base: position 11,044 of record JBEGOC010000253.1, read on the forward strand.
CCATGAGCAACCTGCGCGACCTGCTGTTCGGCAAGACAGCCAGCCCGCACGCTGCCGCCGGGACCCCTGAGGTGGCGACTGTGGCGATGCCTGTTGACGTCGTGGCACCCCTGACACCGCCCATCCGGGAAGCCTACCTGCGGCTGAAGGCCGACCTGCACATGAAGCTGCTGGAGCGCATGGACCTGGGCACGCTGGAGACGCTGAGCGACCTCAGCCTGCGCAACGACATCGCAAGCCTGGTAACCACCCTGCTCACCGAAAACCCAGCCCAGATCAACGACGCCGAGCGGCAGCAACTGGTGAGGGACATCCAACATGAAATACTGGGGCTGGGCCCGCTGGAGCTGCTGATGGCTGACCCGCAGGTGTCCGACATTCTGGTCAACGGCCACGACCGGGTGTATGTGGAACGGCAGGGACGTTTAACGCTGGCGCCCGTCCAATTTACCGACAACGCGCATCTGATGCGCATCATCGACAAAATCGTGTCGCGCGTTGGGCGCCGGGTTGATGAGAGCAGCCCGATGGTGGATGCCAGACTGCCTGACGGCTCCCGGGTCAACGCCATCATCCCGCCGATCGCGCTGGATGGGCCGATGCTATCGATCCGCCGCTTCGCCGTCATCCCACTGCGCATGAGCGACTTGCTGGACACCCGCAAATCGCTGTCGCCGCCCATGGCCCTGTTGCTCGGGGCACTGGCCCGATCCAAGACCAACATGATGATCTCGGGTGGCACTGGCTCGGGCAAGACCACTTTGCTGAACATCCTGTCGGGCTACATTCCGGCGCAGGAACGCATCATCACCATCGAGGACGCTGCCGAATTGCATTTGCAACAGCCCCACGTGATCCGGCTCGAAACGCGGTCCGCCAACATCGAGGGCCGGGGCGAGGTGAACCAACGCGCGCTGGTTCGCAATGCACTGCGAATGCGCCCAGACCGCATCATCATTGGCGAGGTGCGCGGGGCCGAGACGGTCGACATGCTGCAGGCCATGAACACCGGCCACGAAGGCTCGCTCACCACCATTCATGCCAACAGCCCGCGCGACGCGCTGGCCCGGCTCGAGAGCATGGTCAGCCTGTCGGGCATCAACCTGCCGGCCCGCACCTTCCGGCAGCAAATCGCGGCGGCCCTGTCGGTCATCATCCAGGTCAGCCGCCTGTCGGATGGCCGCCGCAAGGTGATGAGCATCCAGGAGATCAGCGGCATGGAAGGCGACGTCATCACCACGCAGGAGCTGTTCCAGTTCCAGCAAACGGGGGTGGCGGAAGACGGCCGGGTGCTCGGCCACTTTCAGGCCACCGGCGTGCGGCCGGGCTTTGTGGACCGGCTGCAAAGCCAGGGTGTCGCGCTGCCGGACGACTTGTTCAACCCGACACAGCGCCATGATTAGGCGACAGCCATGATGACCGGGCTGAACAACACTCCGTTTCTGATACAGATGCTGCTGAGCTTTTTGGCCACGGTGCTGCTGATCGAGGGCTTGTACGGGCTGTGGCGCGCCTACCGGGGGTCCGATGCCACGCAGCTGGCCGGCCGGCTGCGGGCCCTGGCGGCTGGCGCAACGCGGGCCAATGCAACAACCATCCTGAAAAAAGACGCGCTCAGCGCAGTGCCAGCGCTGCAGCGCTGGCTGCTGACCGTGCCTGGCACCGCCACGCTGGCGCGGCTGGTGTTTCAGGCTGGCATCAGCTGGCCCTTGAACCGCTTGTTGTTGCTCTGCCTGCTGCTGGCCTTGGTCGGGTTGGGCATCGGCCGATGGCTGACACAGGGCCGGTCTCTGCCAGTGGGTGCCCTGCTGCCGACGCTGTTGTTGGGCGCCAGTCTGGCGATGTTGCCAGCCGCTTACGTGCTGTACCGGCGTGCCCGTCGCCTCAAGGCCATGGCGCGGCAGTTGCCCGATGCGCTGGACCTGCTGGTCAGGTCGCTGCGCGCCGGCCACTCGCTGGCCTCGGGCCTGAAGATGGTGGGCGATGAGATGGACGGGCCCTTGGCCCTTGAATTCGGCGTGTTGCATGATGAGATCAACTACGGGGTGGTCATGTCAGAGGCCTTGGCGCATTTGCTGCGCCGGGTGCCGCTGACCGACCTGGCCTACTTCACCGTCGCGGTCCAGGTCCAGCGCGAGACCGGCGGCAATCTGACCGAAGTGCTGGATAAGCTCAGCCGGCTGATCCGGCAGCGGCTGCACCTGCGCGCCAAAATCCGCGCCCTGACTGCCGAGGGTCGGCTGTCCGCCTGGGTCCTGGGGCTTTTGCCCTTTGCCCTGGCCGGCCTGCTGGCTTGGGGCAACCCTGATTTCATCGGGGTGCTGTGGCAGGACCCGGTGGGCATCGCACTGAGCCAGGCCACATTGCTGGTGATGCTGGTCGGCATCGTCTGGCTCTGGCGCATTACCCAGGTGCGCATTTAGGCATCGCCCCATGTCGCCGCTGACCCGCCTGCTGCTGTTCCTGGCCGTCGTGATCGGCACCCTGGCCCTGTTGCGGCTCGCGCTGGCCGACCGCGCCCAGAGACGGCTGCGCGATCTTGCACCACCCCGGTCAACCGGCACCTGGCAAACCGCAGTGGTCAGGCTGTTGGCGCCCCTGGCCAACCTCTCGACGCCCGATCAGCCCGACCAAGCCTCCCGCACGCGCCGGCTGCTGCTCCAGGCCGGCATTCGCAGCCGCAACGCACCCGCGGTCTTCTACGGCGCCAAAACCCTGCTACCGCTGCTGGCCATGACGCTGGGCTACGGGCTGGCGCAGCTGGTCAATGCGACGAACGACCGGAACACCCTGTTGCTCGCGCTGCTGCTGGGTGCAACCGTGGCCTGTTACCTGCCCAATCTGGTGCTGTGGCGCTTGCGGTTGCGGCGCCAGCTCGACCTACTGGATGCCTTTCCCGATGCGGCCGACCTGCTGCTGATCTGCGTCGAGTCCGGGCTCGGCCTGGATTCAGCGCTGCTGCGGGTGGCCGAGGAAGTGAAACAACGCAGCCTGGCGCTGGCGCAGGAAATCCACCTGACCAATCTGGAAATCCGGGCCGGGATCGGGCGCGGCCTGGCGCTGCGCAACATGGGTGAGCGCACCGGCCTGGACGAGGTGGCCAGTCTGGCCGCCATGTTGTCGCAGGCAGAACGCTTCGGCACCAGCGTGGGCGAATCATTGCGCGCCTATTCGGATGACCTGCGCCAAAGGCGCCAGATGCGCACCGAGGAAGCCTCGGCCAAGGTCTCCACCAAAATGCTGTTCCCCCTGGTGTTGTGCATTTTTCCGGCCATCATCCTGGTCATCCTCGGTCCGGCCCTGATCCGGATCGTCCGGGCCCTGCTGCCCATGCTGGGCGGCGACACCGGTGTGCCCTAATTCAACGCGCCGGGCACTGCCCCCGATTGCTGGCGCGACAACTCACGCCGCTTCATCAGCAGGTACTCGTCCCGCGACAACTCATGCAACTGGGCGGCGTACTGTTCCGTGGCGTCGAACCAGTCCTGCAGGCTTTTTTGTGATTGCTGCGCCGCTGGCAAGGACTGCGCGCCCAGGTAGGCCTCAATCGCCAGGTAGTACCGCACGGTGTTGCGCTCCAGCACACCGCGTACGCCACCGACCGGGCGCGCTCGACCGTCCGGGCCTGGCGCCATCAGGGTAAACCCGGGCTTGTCGCGCCCCAGCGTGGCCAAATAAACCTGCATCGCCCAGCGCGCGGGCAGGGCATAGCCATAACCGTAGCGCAGGTGCAGCAGGGTCTGTCCGGTGGCATAGGGCACGGCCTCGAACTCGATGCGGTAGTCATGGGTGCCCAAGGGCCCCGTGGCCGAGACCAGTTCGAGCTTGAAGTGCTGCTCACTGGCGCTGACCAGGCGGTACGCCAGACGCAACCAATGCACCTCAGCCAGCGGCTGGTCGAATTTACGGCCCAGGCCGGCATCCAGCACCTCCCGCCCGGCCGGACCGGCGGCCCGGCAGTACTTCACATTCAAATGCAGGATCAGCACGTCACACCAGGCCGACGGCCGCGCCAGAGCTTGCCGCACCTGGTCAAACGGATGATCCACGAGAGCGTACACCTGGCCCTGCAAGGCATCCGCCGACTCGGTGGACGTCAGATAGACCGACTGGCCCACCAAGGCCGCCCCAGGCTGCGCACGCAGCGCCTCAAAGCTGTCGCGCAGCCCCGGCGCTGCCGCCGCCAAGCCGCACGTCAGCCACAGCGCCAGCACCCGGATCACCAGGAAAGGCCGCCACCGCTGGCAGTGCTGAGTCACTGGAGGTTTCACCTTGGTTTGACTTGATGGATCATGGAGGCCAAGGCCTGATGGTGCGCACCCAAGCGGCGTCGGGTCCTGCGCCAGCGCAAGCGGCACCCCTCAATCCTCAATTTTTTTCACCCCCCTGAACGCCGATTTCAGCGCCAAGCCCGCGTGCAGGCTTTACCATGCGCAGCAAACCAAGGAGACCCTAATGCCCGTGATCACCCACATTGAAGATCTGCGCGTGCTGGCCCAACAGCGTGTACCGCGGATGTTTTACGACTACGCCGACTCGGGCGCCTGGACCGAATCGACCTACCGTGCCAATGAGAGCGACTTCCAGCGCATCAAGTTGCGCCAACGGGTGGCGGTCAACATGGAAAACCGCAGCACCGCCAGCACCATGATCGGTCAGCCGGTGGCCATGCCGGTGGCGATTGCCCCCACCGGGCTGACCGGTATGCAACATGCCGACGGCGAGATCCTGGGGGCGCTGGCGGCCAAAAAATTCGGCATCCCGTTCACCCTGTCGACCATGAGCATCTGCTCGATCGAGGACATTGCCGCAGCCACCGGTGGCCACCCGTTCTGGTTTCAGCTGTATGTGATGAAAGACCGGGGCTTTATTGAGCGCCTGATCGACCGCGCCAAGGCCGCCCACTGCTCGGCGCTGGTGATCACGCTCGACTTGCAAATCCTGGGCCAGCGCCACAAGGACCTGAAAAACGGCCTGTCGGCGCCACCCAAGCTGACGCTGACCAACCTGATCAATATGGCCAGCAAGCCGCGCTGGGCGCTGGGCATGCTGGGCACCCGGCGGCGCCAGTTCGGCAACATCGTCGGCCATGTGAGCGGGGTGGAGAACATGGGGTCGCTGAGCGAATGGACCGCCAAGCAGTTTGACCCGGCGCTGAACTGGGGCGATGTCGAGTGGATCAAGAAGCGCTGGGGCGGCAAGATCATCCTCAAGGGCATTCAGGACGTGGAAGACGCCCGCCTGGCGGTGGCCAGTGGCGCCGACGCGCTGATCGTCTCCAACCACGGCGGGCGCCAGCTCGACGGCGCCCAGTCCTCGATCGGCGCGCTGCCGGCTATCGTGGACGCCGTGGGCTCGCAGATCGAGGTGCTCATGGATGGCGGCATTCGCAGCGGGCAGGCGGTGCTCAAAGCGCGCGCACTGGGCGCGCGCGGCCCCTACAACGGCCGCGCGGTCCGGTCCGGCCTGGGCGCCATGGGCGAGGCCGGCGTGACCAAGCCGCTG
>JBEGOC010000254.1:0-4130 GCA_041182225.1 Pseudomonadota bacterium
GATCCTGGCGCCGGCGGAGGTTGGGCTGCAGCAGGTAGTCGGCCAGCACTTGCTGGATGACGGCTCGTGCGCCCGGCCAGCCCTTTTTCTTGCCGAACACGCCAACAAACAGCCGGAACAGACGTTCGCCGCCCGGAGACGGGTGGAACAGTGAAAACAGTTTGGTGTTGACACCATCTGGCTGTTCGGCCAGCGCCAGCGGCACCTCGCGCAGCACTTGGTTGAATCCATTGACAGAGCCATAGCGGCGGCTGTACTCGCTGGCGGCTGTGAGGGCCGCTGCCACGGCGCCCACCGAGGTGCCGCCGATGCTTTGAAAGCGGTAATGCCGTGCCAACTCCATCACCGCCCAGGGGTAAACCACACCGTCGGTCACGCCGCCTTTCATGACGACGTCGCAGTACCGGTCCAGCGGCGGCTCCTGGGCTGGGTCCAGCAGTGGTGGTCCGCCCTGATCTGAGGGGTCGGCCGTCATGGGGCTGCCGAGCCTGCCTCGCAGGGGTAGGGTCGGTCGGCGCTGTTGTCAGGCGGCGGCGGGTTCGCCAGTCGCTTGATGGCACTCAGGCTGGGGAAGAAAGCGTACAGCGTGCCTTTGGTTGTGACAAATGGCGTCATACCCCTGAGTGCCAGCGCTGTGTTTTCACCAAGCGGGATGTCGTAGACGTGCCGCGCCGGATCGTTGTGGCCGATCAGCGGATCGCGGGCGTTGCCGCGGTTGTCTGGGCCCATGGGTGTGTCGTTGGCCCATTGCCCGACCAGGTGCTCGAACTGGTGTTCCAGGCTGGCGCAAAAAAACAGGCCGAGCAGGCCGCGGTCCTGGCCGTCGTCTTTGCAATCGTCGCGCTGGTAGGCTGGGCCATAGGGCATGCCGCGGCGCAGAATGGGTCGGCGCCTGGTTGGCACTACCGGATCATCGCGCGGGTTCATGCGCCGGATGTGGGCGCCAAACGGGCAGCCCAGCCCGGCTTGGTCGCCGGCAAAATCAAAAGTGCCGATGTCGCACGGGCCGTTCGGGCCGCTGCCCATGGTGTCACTGGCTTGCACCACCCGGCCGTTATCCCAGCGCCCGAGCAATTTGGCACGAATGAAAGCCTCAGCCTGGGTCAGTGTGTACCTGCCTTGTAGTTTTTGGGCCTGCCATCGCACAAAGCTGTGAAAGCCAGCTTCGTCTTGCTTCATTTTGCGAAAGGCGGCGAAGCTGCCGTTCTTGAAGAAGTCGGCCAGCACCGCGGATTGCTCGGTAGCCGGCACCCGGCTGGCTGCTGGGCGTTCGGCCGCCAGCCGCCAGGGGTTGACCCGGTCGTCGTTCTCGTAGCCCAGCACGAATTCGCCCAGCCGGTGGGTGTCGCGAGCAGGGTTGGGCAGGCCCACGGGGCCGGGCGGCTCAGACAGGATGGTCGGCTTCGACAGACCGTCGAGCATGCCGAAATGGACGCGCTGCCCGACGGGCTCGTGTTTCAGGTGGCCACCATCATGAACAGCCCAAGTCGAGGCAAAAGCCCCAACCGGGGCCAATCCCACCAGCTGGCCCTGTGCAGCGTCCAGGGTGGGAAGGTCTTTGGCGTGCAGGATCAGCAGCAGATGCGCTGATTCCGGCCTGAAACTTTTCTCCCAATGATCTCGTGCACTGTCGCCGACATCGCCCAGTTGGTCTTTGGCCCGAGCCCAAGCGCCTTGGGCAAAGGCCGGGGCTTTGGCCCGCAGCACGTCGAACAGGCGTTCTTCAAGTTCAAGCTTTTGCAGCCCGGCAAAGGTGAGGCCGAGGCTGAGCGCGCAGTGGCCGGTCGTGCCATCCCAAGGCTGGTTGGCATCCACCAGCCAGCCACCGAGACAAAGCTGATGCAGAAACTGCCGGGCCAGCGCAGGATGCAAAACCGTCAGGATGAGGTGACGACTGCGCTCGGCGCGGTAGCCGCTGGTGATCAGTTTCTGGATACCAGCGGGTCGAGTTGGCCTGACCAGATCGTCAGTGTGGGCCGTGGTGCTCATAGCGGGGCCTTTCGTGTGAACGCGCGCTGAACTTGGGCCGCCTCGGCATTGGGCTGGGCGCTGAAGAAAAAGTCGGCCTCGGGCGCCTGGTTGAAGCGGCGGATGAGGTTGACAAAGTCCTGCGCAAACTCGTCCACCGGCATGGGCGGCGCATGCACCATGTGCTCAAACAGGCGGTCGAACAGCGACCCCACCTGCAGCGCGAAATGCTCGACATAGGGGTCAAAGCCGCGGTCGAACACGGTCAGCAGCATCAGCTGGCTGTCGTTCTCCAGCAGCACAAAGCAGGCAAAGTGCACGTGCCTGGATTCGCGCAGCATTTTTTCGATGCGTGGCGCCCCGTATTGGATGACGCGCTTGAGCTGCTCGGCGTGCACGGCCGTGGGCGGTTTGACCGGCATGCTGACCAATAACGGGTGCTGGGCAGCGCCCACACGCTCTGGCGCGTGGGCAAACTGATGCTGGATCATGGCCAGACTGGCATTGGGGTAGGCGCTGAACACGTAGTCGCCTACCGGCGCGAGGTTGACGCGACGCAGCCATTCGCCAAATTCCCAGGGGTGGACTTGGACTGGCAGGGGTGGCGCGTGGCGGATGTGCGGCAGCAGGGGCTCCAACACCGGCCCAAGGTCTGCGGCCAGATGGGGCAGGTGGTCATTGATGTCCTGGTCGATGAAGGCGAACAGCGCGAGCCGGCTGTCGTTTTCCAGCAGCAAGAACGAGGCAAAGTGAACATGGCCTGATTGCTGCAGGGCCTGCGTCAGGGTTGGTTGCAGCAGCTGAAGCAGTCCCCGCACCGTCTGCGCATGCTGCTGCGTGGGCGCCTTCAGGTCCATCATCAGCAGCAGCGGCGAATGGCGCAGCAACTCAAAGCGGTGATAGGTCAGCGGGTAACTCAGGCAGTGGTAGCCCCACTGGCGGGTCAGGCCGAAGCGCTGATCGTTGCGCGGGTTGATGGCCTCCGCCAGCCCGGGCAGCAGCAGCAGCTGGCGCACGACGTGGGTGACCAGCGGCATGGCCAGGTGCTGGCCGATGCATTGGTGCAGGAAATCGCCCGGGGTGCCGCCAAAAACCAAATCGTCGTACTTGACGCCGGGCGTCTGGTAACGGGCTGGGGTGAAGCTGTCCGGGTTGATCCAGGCGGCCCGATCACGCGTGGCAGCGCCTACGGCGATCACCAGTTCGCTGCCTGCCGGGATGGTGATCCCATTCATAACCAGGGGCAGCGTGCTGCAGCGCGGCAGGTAGGCCACCGGCGGGTTGAGGCGCAGCGCCTCCCAGATGTAAGGCGTGAGCCTGGTGTCCTGGCCAGCCCGGTGGCCGTGGTCAAGCCAATCCTGAGCTGCGGCGTCCTGCGCCGCCTTGAGGCGGGTGGAGCACTCAAAGAAACACTGCAGCGCCAGCGTCACCGCACTGACCACATTGCCCACGGTGCCGGCGATCAGGCCCGTGACGATGACGGCCAAATCCGTACTGCCGTACGTGTCTTTCAGTCCCGCAGCACCAGCCATCTCAGCCATCCGATGCATCACGGGCTGGAACTTTGCCAACGGCCGGGCTGGCGCAGGCGCCGGGTTGACAGGGGCGCCAGCCGGGCAGGGTGGCGGCGCCGGCCAGGGCTCAAACACCCGGTCGGGCTCGAATTCCTGCAACTCAGCGAGTTCCCGGCTGATCACCCTGAACTCGTCGCGTTGCTGCGCCGTGTGCTGGTGCCGAAGCAGGTCGATCAGCTCGGCAGCCCGACGCGTCAGCGCGCCCATGGCGGCGGTGTTTTCGGGGAGGGCGAAGGGGTCGGTGGCGAAATGGCGGGCGAAGGTCTGGTAGCTCAGGGCACGGGTGGCCTTGCGGGTACTGGCCTCCAGCAGTGGCATGTCCGACTGGGCAAAGCCGAACCAGAAGGCGATGAAGCGCAGCGCCGCCTGCTCGGCCAGTGCCACCGCGTCAAACTCACGCTTTTTCAGTGGCAGCAGCGCGGCCGCACGCAGGCTGAGCGTGCACAGGCCGAAAATTTCGTCGGCACCCAGGGTCAGGCAGGTCAGGGCGAACTGACGTTGCCGCGCGTGGTCACCGGGCCCCTGTGTGGCGTCCATCCCGAGCATGAAATTGCTGCGGCCCAGCGCGCCAAAGGGTGCATTGCTGTA
>JBEGOC010000255.1:0-28542 GCA_041182225.1 Pseudomonadota bacterium
GTGGGGTTGGCCTGGAAGGCCTGCTTCTGGCCGGCGTCGCTGCGTTCCCACATCCAGCCCAGCGCCTGGCGCTGGCGCCGCTGCGCCAGTTCACCGCTGGCCGTCTGCAGCTCGCGAAAGCGGGTCACGGCGCCCCAGAACTCGTCCAGGCCCTGGCCCTGCAGCGCGCTGAGCTGCATTGCCTGGGGCTGCCAATGGTGTTTGCCGTGCGGGTCGTGGCCCTTGCCATGCAGCCCGAGCAGGCGCAGGCTGGAGGTGATTTGCGCCTGGGCCCGGGTGGCAGCCGCCGCGTCCAGATCAGCCTTGTTGATCACCACCAGATCGGCCAGCTCCATCACGCCCTTTTTGATCGCCTGCAGGTCGTCGCCGGCGTTGGGCAGCTGCATCAACACGAACATGTCGGTCATGCCCTGCACCGCGGTTTCGCTCTGGCCCACGCCCACGGTCTCGACGATCACGATGTCGTAGCCGGCCGCTTCACAGACCAGCATGGCCTCGCGGGTTTTTTCGGCGACCCCGCCGAGCGTTCCGCTGCTGGGACTGGGCCGGATGTAGGCCTGGCTGTGCACCGACAGCCGCTCCATGCGCGTCTTGTCACCCAAAATCGAGCCGCCCGACACCGAGCTGGACGGGTCGATGGTGAGCACCGCCACCCGGTGGCCCAGCTCAATCAGGTAAAGGCCCAGCACCTCGATGAAGGTGGACTTGCCCACGCCCGGCACGCCGCTGATGCCCAGCCGGAACGAGCGCCCAGTGTGCGGCAGCAAGGCGGTCAGCAGGGTGTCGGCTTGCGCTCGGTGGTCGGCGCGGGTGGATTCGAGCAGGGTGATGGCTTTGGCGATGGCGCGGCGCTGCTGGGCTGGATTGCCACCCAGAATGTCATCAAGCAGGGTCTGCGCCATCATCGCCCGCGATTCAGAGGATGTCAAACGCCCGGCCATCGGGCAGGCGGTAGCGGGAAAAGTCGCGCACGTCCAGGGTCATGATGCGGTTGACACCCGTGTCTGTTGCCAGCCACATCAAGGAGGCATCGGCCAGATCCATTTCGGTGCGAGGAGACTCGGTGTAGCGCCGCATCGTCTCCACCATGCCCTCCAGCATGTCTTGCCCGAAGGGAAAAATAGTCAGTGCGTCTGCCGCTAACCAGCGCAAGAAGGCGTAGCGCTGCGGCACACCCAGGAGGTGGCTTGCCTCGGTGATGCAGGGCCAGGTCGAGGTCAAGGACCACTGTTGCGCCGCCGCCAGGCCGAACAACCGCTGGTAATGCGGCTGACCCGGCTGGTCCCGCCCGAACAGTGCCACCATGGCGCTGGCATCAACGATCGCTGCTGACACCGTGCTTGGCCTTGAGTTTGTCGAGCAGCTGCGCCCGCGAGCTGTCAGTGTCGTAGGGCTGTTCGTAGCCTTCAAAAGACTGAGCCGTCGCCCGGTCTGCCGGCTTAGCGTCCGGGCCATAGGCCCGCTGCTCCTCCTCAGCCTTGAGCGCCAGCATCAGCTCGTAAGGATTTTTCCGCCCCAAGGCGCGCTCCACCGCGTTAATGATGAATTGGGATTTGGTCACGCCCTGGCGTTGGGCCGCTTGCGCCAGCTGCTTTTCCAGCAGGGGGTCCATGCGAACTGAGACAGCCATGATTCAGCCTTGGTTGAATACGGTATTACAGTATAACGACGCCAAATCAAGCGGCCATGGCCTTGCGAATCTGCGCCAGCACATCCTTCGCGCTCACCGGGATCGGCGTGCCCGGGCCGTAAATGCCCTTGACGCCCGCTGCGTACAAAAAGTCGTAGTCCTGGCGCGGCACCACGCCGCCCACAAACACGATGATGTCGTCGGCACCTTGTTTTTTCAGCTCGGCCATGATGGCGGGCACCAGCGTCTTGTGGCCGGCCGCCAGCGTGGAGACGCCCACCGCGTGCACGTCGTTCTCGATCGCCTGGCGGGCACATTCCTCAGGCGTCTGGAACAGCGGGCCCATGTCCACGTCAAAGCCCAGATCGGCAAAGGCCGTGGCCACCACCTTGGCGCCGCGGTCGTGGCCGTCCTGTCCCAGCTTGGCAATCATCACACGCGGCCGGCGGCCCTGCACCTGGGCAAACTCGGCAATCTCCGCCTTGAGTGCGTCCCAGAAGGCCATGGTGTCGCCATGGGTGCTGTCGCTGTCATAGGCGGCGGCATACACGCCGGTCACCTTTTGCGTGTCGGCCCGGTGGCGGCCATAGGCGCTCTCCAGTGCATCGCTCACCTCGCCCACCGTGGCCCGCAGCCGGATGGCCTTGATCGACAGGTCGAGCAGGTTGCCGGTACCGTCGTTTGCTGCAGAAGTGATAGCAGACAATGCAGCTGCGACAAGGGCTGAGTCCCGATTTTGCTTGATGGTTTTGAGCCGGGCGATCTGCCCCTCGCGCACCGCCACGTTGTCGATGTCGCGCGCTTCAATGGCGTCTTCGGTCTTGAGCTTGTACTTGTTGACGCCCACGATCACGTCGCGGCCCGAATCGATACGGGCCTGCTTCTCGGCGGCGGCGGCCTCGATTTTGAGTTTGGCCCAACCGCTGTCCACCGCGTGGGTCATGCCACCCATGGCCTCCACCTCTTCGATGATGGTCCAGGCGGCATCGGCCATGTCCTGCGTCAGCTTCTCCATCATGTAGCTGCCAGCCCAAGGGTCGATCACGTTGGTGATGTGGGTTTCTTCCTGGATGATCAGTTGGGTATTGCGCGCGATGCGGGCCGAAAACTCGGTCGGCAGCGCAATCGCCTCGTCAAAGCTGTTGGTATGCAGGCTCTGGGTGCCGCCGAACACCGCCGCCATGGCCTCAATGGTGGTGCGCACCACGTTGTTGTAGGGGTCCTGCTCGGTCAGGCTCCAGCCGCTGGTCTGGCAGTGGGTGCGCAGCATCAGGCTCTTGGGCGACTTGGCGCCAAAGCCTTTCATGATGCGGCACCACAGCAGGCGCGCGGCCCGCATCTTGGCCACCTCCAGGTAGAAGTTCATGCCGATCGCCCAGAAAAACGACAGGCGCCCGGCAAACTCGTCCACATCCAGGCCGGAGGCGATGGCGGTCTTGACGTACTCCTTGCCGTCAGCCAGGGTGAAGGCCAGTTCCAGCGCCTGATTGGCGCCCGCCTCCTGCATGTGGTAACCCGAAATCGAGATCGAGTTGAACTTGGGCATATGACGCGCGGTGTAGCCAATGATGTCGCCAATGATGCGCATCGACGGTGCCGGCGGGTAAATGTAGGTGTTGCGCACCATGAACTCTTTCAGGATGTCGTTCTGGATCGTCCCCGAGAGTTGGTCCTGCGCCACGCCCTGCTCTTCCGCCGCCACCACGTAGCCCGCCAGCACCGGCAGCACCGCGCCGTTCATGGTCATGGACACGCTCACCCTGTCGAGCGGAATCTGGTCGAACAGGATTTTCATGTCCTCCACGGAGTCAATCGCCACGCCGGCCTTGCCCACGTCACCGGTCACCCTCGGGTGATCGCTGTCATAGCCACGGTGCGTCGCCAGGTCAAACGCCACGCTGACGCCCTGCGCGCCGCCAGCCAGCGCCTTGCGGTAAAACGCATTGGACTCCTCGGCGGTGGAAAAACCAGCGTACTGCCGGATGGTCCAGGGCCGCACGGCGTACATACTGGCCTGGGGGCCGCGCAGGTAGGGCTCAAAACCCGGCAGGGTGTCGGTGTACGCCAGGCCAGCCGTATCGGCTGCGGTGTACAGCGGCTTGACCGTGATGCCGTCGGGGGTGAGCCAGTTCAGCGCGTCGAGCTGGCCGCCCGGCGCTGATTTGGCGGCGGCCTTGGCCCAGGTCTCGAGGCTGGGAATCTGGAATTCAGGTGACTTGGAACTCATCTTGACCCTTGGTTGACGGCGCGTAGTTTACGTTATTTATAATTATTGATGCAAAATATTGGCGCCAGCTTACAATCCACACCATGTCTGCCCTGTCATTGTCTCCACGTGCACTCTATGAGGAGGTGGCTGAATTATTGCGCCAGCGCATCTTCAGCCATGAGCTGGCACCCGGCAGCTGGATCGACGAGCTGAAAATCGCCGAGGCCTATGGCATCAGCCGCACCCCGCTGCGCGAAGCGCTCAAGGTGCTGGCCGCCGAGGGTCTGGTCACGATGAAGGTGCGGCGCGGCGCCTACGTCACCGAAGTGTCCGACCGCGACCTGGCCGACGTCTACCACCTGCTCAGCCTGCTCGAATCCGACGCCGCCGGTATGGTGGCCAGCCGGGCCACGGAGACGCAGTTGCAGGAACTGCAGGCGCTCCATATGGCGCTGGAGGCCGCCGCCGACCCGGATAAGCCGGATCGAGAACGTTTTTTTGACATCAACGAGCGCTTTCACATGCGGCTGCTGGAGATTGCTGACAACCGCTGGCGCGACCAGATGGTGGCGGACCTGCGCAAGGTGATGAAACTGAATCGGCACAACTCCCTGCTCAAGACCGGCAGGGTCATGGAGTCCTTGCAGGAGCACCGCGCCCTGATGGCCGCCTTGACCGCGCGGGATGCCTCGCGGACCCGGCAATGCATGCAAGACCACTTCAAGAACGGGCTGGAGGCCGCCAGCTGAGCTGGCGAGGCCTCAGGGAACTTGACGCCGCCGTTGCAACCCGCCTTGCTGGCGCCGCCCCTCAGACCGGCGCCAGCGCCACGACACAGCAAGTACGGGCGCTCAAAGCCAGAGCCTCCAGGGTGGCCGCATTGTCCAGGCTGGCTCGGGCCGCCCGTTCCATGGCCGCCACATCCCGCGCCCTGATCACCCGGGTGAACGCCTCAACAGCAAAGCGGAACCCACTCCCGGTGCCAGTAGCCATCGTTTCGAACGGGATCGTATTGGCGATGCCACGGCGTACCCGGAGCTGGCTGGGCAGATAGCCGTAGGCATGGCCGCCGGCACGGTCGCTGGTGTGGTTGAGGTATTCGGTCTCGATGGTGCCGTCGCTCCCCACGATGGTGGCGTGGCGGTGATTGGCGGTATCCATAGCGCACGACAGCTGCGCGCGCCGCCCATCGGCGTAGTGCAGCGTCGCCATCAGGCTCATGTCAACGCCGGACCCAGCCCACGTGGCGTCTGCCATGACCTTCTGCGGTGCCACGCCCATGACCAAACGAATCAGGCTCAAGGCATAACATCCGGCATCGAGCAGGGCACCACCACCCAATTCGCGGTTCAGCCGGATATTGCCATGGGGTTTGCTCAGCGTGAACCCAAAACTGGCTTGTACCGAGCGGACCCGCCCGATATCGCCCCGGTGAACCAGTTCCAGCATCGCCCCCGTCTGTGGCTGAAAATAGTAGGGGAAGGCCTCCAGCAGCATCACGTCGTTCTGGTGTGCCGCCGCAAACATGGCCCGGGCTTCCGCCAGGTTCAAGGCCAGCGGCTTTTCACACAGAATGTGCTTGCCGGCCTCCGCGGCCTTGATCGCCCAGGCCACGTGCAGGCTGTTGGGCAGGGGCACGTACACCATGTCAATGGCGGGGTCAGCCAACAGGGCGTCATAACTGCCGTAACAACGGTCAATCTCAAAGGCCTTGGCAAACTCCGACGCTGTCGCCAGTTGCCGGCTGGCCACCGCCACGACCTTGGCGAACGGGTGACCGGCCAGGTCGCGCACGAATTGTCTGGCGATGTTGGCGCAACCCAAAATACCAATGCGCATGATGGACGCCGCGGGCGCCAAGCTATGGCCGCTCAAGGCCGCACCCCGGTCACGTGAATAAAACAGCTGATGTCCATAGACAATGACGCTCTCAATCAAGGTCCCGAAGCCGGTATGGCAGGAAACACTGGTTTGGTCTGCCCGGAGGGGATCGAACCCCCGACCCACAGCTTAGAAGGCTGTTGCTCTATCCAACTGAGCTACGGGCAGAAAAGGCGCAGCCACTCTGTGCGCGGTTGAGTTTACGCCAAGTGATGGCCTGACTGGCGTCGTCAGAGGCGCCGGCTCAGGTGGTCGGTCGCCGATAGGTTTCCCAGGCCTGCGCGGTCGGGGTGGTGCTGGCGCCGGGCTGGTCCGGCAGCTGGTAATGGCCGTCCACCACCCGGGCGGGCGCTTCGAAACAGTGCCGGATCCAGGGGATGTACTCCAGCACCGTGCAGGCGGGCCGGCTGAAGTTGAGGTGCTGATGCACCTGACTCATATCGCCCGCATGGGGCGCCACCGGCAAGCGGTGCGCCGTAGCCAGCTCCACCACCCGCAGCACCTCGGTCAGACCTGCCATGCGGGTCACGTCCGGTTGCAACCAGTGCACCGCACCCTGGACAATGAACTCGGCAAAGGCGTCCACGCTGTAGAGCTGTTCGCCCAGCGCCACTGGAATCGCGGTGGCGCTCGCCAGCCGGGCATGGCTGCGGACCGCGTCGTACCAGAGCGGCTCCTCAAACCAGTACACATTCTGATCCTCGGCCGCGCGACAGAAACGCAGGCAGTCAGGCAAATCCCATTTGCCATTGCCATCGATAGCCAGAGTGACACTGTCGCCAATGGCCTGACGCACGGCGCGCAGGCGCACCAGATCACGCTCTACCGTGGAGCCGACCTTGATCTTGACGCCGGTGAAGCCCTCGTCCACCGCTTGCCGGGCGCCGCGGACCAGTTGGGCGTCGGGGATCGACAGCCAGCCAATGTCGGTGTTGTAGGCGCGCACCTGCTGCCGCACGGCGCCACCCAGGGATTGCCACAGCGGCATCTGCAGCGCTTTGGCGCGCAGGTCCCACAGCGCCACATCCAGCGCCGCATGGGCCAATGTGGTGATGCCGGCGCGGCCAACCCACTGCAGCGCGGGCTGGCGCGCCACGTGATGCCACAGGCGTTCGATGTCATGGGCGTCCTGCCCCAGCAGCAAGGGTGCCAGGCAGGTGTCGATGCAGCGGGTGATCAGCTGGTCGCTGGCCAGGTGGGCGTGAGTACCGGTAAAACCGTAACCCTGCAGACCGTCTTCGCGGGTGACCCTGGCGCCGACCACGCCCCAGTGCGTGATGCTGTGCGTGCTGTCAGCGATCTGGCTGCCGGTCACCGGCACGTGCAGGATGAACGATTCAATGTGCTGAATGCGCATGGTGTGGGGCGGCCTCAGGCCGGTGACAGGTTGATCGGGGAGCCCGCCGCGAGCAACTCCTGCAGCAAGGTCATGGCGAAGGCACCCGAGGCTGAGTAGGGGTCAAACTCCGGGTGCTTGAGCTGGACCATCGGGTCCAGACTGGACAGGTCGACATGGGCCATGGACCATTGCCCAAAGCATCGCTCGGTGATCTCTTGAAGCTGCAACAGCTCGACGTCCTGATGGCGGCGGTCCAGGATGATGCGGCCATAGAGGCGATTGACAGCGCTGCGTTCACCTTCGAGCACTTGCAGAAACAGGCCCTGGCCCTGGCACAGGGCACCGGTAATGCCATTCGCCGAATTATGGGCCCGCGCCGTCGTCAGGATGGAACCCGTCACGGTCGTGGTCAATGGCGCCATCTGGCGACTCACGTAAAGCAGCCGAACCATCATGATCAACACCCCCTCAAGAGCAAGCCCACGGACCGGACGGCGGTTGCCCATAAAAAAAGCGGATGAGGACATCACATCCAGACCCGCTTCCCTTTGACAACACTTGGTCGGGGCGAAAGGATTCGAACCTTCGACCCTCTGGTCCCAAACCAGATGCGCTACCAGGCTGCGCTACACCCCGACTCTCAACATTGTAGCGGTTCGCGACCACCGAATCCGTCACCGAATCCGTCGCGCCCGCCCTGAACAGACGCTCGGCCGGTCGGCTACAGTCACAGCATGTCTGTCAAAGAGCCCCCACTGACCTGGCTGGAACCCGGCGACGCGTTCCCGCCACCGCAGCGGGCCTGGGACCGCCGCACGGTGGCACCCGGGCTGCTGGCCGCCGGTGGTAGCCTGGACGTCGAGACGTTGGCGTGTGCCTACCGGCAGGGCATTTTTCCATGGTACAGCGAGGGCCAACCCATCCTGTGGTGGAGTCCGGACCCGCGCATGGTGCTGGAATCTGCACGCTTTCAGTTGCATCCGTCTTTCAGGAAGACGCTTCGTGCATTCATCAGGACGCCGGGTTGCGAGATTCGTTTTGACCATGGGTTCAGCGAAGTGTTGGCCGCCTGCGCGAGCAGCCCGCGGCCCGGCCAGAACGGGACCTGGATTGTGCCGGCCATGCAAGAGGCCTATGGCAATCTGCACCGGGCGGGTTTGGCGCACAGCGTGGAGACCTGGGTGGGCGGTGAGCTGGTCGGCGGCCTGTATTGCGTCGCACTGGGCCAGGCCGTGTTTGGCGAGTCCATGTTCAGCCGCCGCAGCGATGCTTCCAAAATCGCCTTGGCGGCATTGGTCGCCTTTTGCCGCCAGCATGGCATCAGCCACATTGATTGCCAGCAGAACACCCCGCATCTGGCCTCGCTCGGCGCGCAGGAATGGCCACGGCAACAGTTTCTGGCGCATGTGACCAGGGCTCGCACACAGGCCCCGCCAGACTGGCAATTCGACACCCTATACTGGCAGCATCTCATGCCACCAAGACCGGTTGCGAGCTGACGTGACGCACCTCAAGGATCTTCCGCTGCAAGCGCTGCAGTTCTATGCCACGGCGCCGTATCCCTGCAGCTACCTGACGGATCGCCAGGCCCGGTCCCAGGTGGCCACGCCCAGCCATCTGATCAACAACGCCACCTATTCCGACCTGGTGAGCCGCGGCTTCAGGCGCAGCGGTATGTTCACCTACCGGCCTTACTGCGATGGCTGCAAGGCGTGCACGCCCCTGCGCATTCGGGTCCAAGGCTTTCAACCCGACCGAAGCCAGCGCCGCGCGCGGACCCGCCATGGCGCGCTACAGGCCCGGGTGCTCAAACTTTGCTTTGTGCAGGAACATTACGACCTGTACCTGCGTTATCAGGCCGGGCGCCATGCTGGCGGCGGCATGGACCAGGACAGCATCGATCAGTACACCCAGTTCCTGCTGCAAAGCCGCGTCAACTCAAGATTGGTGGAGTTTCGCGACACGCTCGCCGACGGCACCGCGGGCTCACTCAAGATGGTCTCTATCCTCGATGTTCTTGACGACGGCCTGTCCGCTGTTTACACCTTCTACGAGCCAGACGAACAAAGCAGCTACGGCACCTACGGCGTGCTGTGGCAGATTGAGCAGGCACGCGCCCTGCAGCTGCCCTATGTCTACCTGGGCTACTGGATTCAAGGTAGCCGAAAGATGAGTTACAAGGCCAATTTCGAGCCCCACCAAGTGCTACTCAATGGCGCTTGGGTTGACGGGGTGCCACCTGGATCGCCCTAGCTTGCCCACGGACGGCCCATGAAATGTTTATTTTTCACATGGTAAAATAAACGCTGGTCATGCAGGAGTATCCGTGAGAAAAAGCGATAGCAGCACCCCCGCAACCCCGACCGTGCAGGTCATTGAGCGCATGTTTGCCCTGATGGATGTGCTGGCCTCTCGGGAAGAAGCGATTTCCCTCAAGGAAATCAGCGAGAAAACGG
The DNA here is from genome assembly GCA_041182225.1 of Pseudomonadota bacterium. Classification (GTDB taxonomy): domain Bacteria; phylum Pseudomonadota; class Gammaproteobacteria; order Burkholderiales; family Burkholderiaceae_C; genus Rhodoferax. Next base: position 9,516 of record JBEGOC010000255.1, read on the forward strand.
GCTTGCACCCCTCTACCACCCACCGAATCCTCAACGATCTGGCGACCGGCCGCTTTGTCGACCGCTCCCAGCCGGGCAGCTACCGCTTGGGCATGCGACTGCTTGAGTTGGGCAACCTGGTGAAGAGCCGACTCAATGTGCGCGATGCTGCCCTGGTGCCCATGCGCGAACTGCACAAGCAAATCCAGCAGCCGGTCAATCTGAGTGTGCGTCAAGGCGACGAAATCATCTATGTGGAGCGCGCCTACAGCGAGCGCTCGGGCATGCAGGTGGTTCGGGCCATTGGCGGGCGAGCCCCACTGCATTTGACCTCGGTGGGCAAGCTGTTCCTCGCTGACGACGAGCCCCTGCGCGTGCGCGCCTACGCCACACGCACGGGCCTTCAGGGTCACACCAAGAACAGCCTGACACAATTGCCTGCCTTGGAGCGCGAACTGGCCAAAGTGCGGCAGTACGGCGTGGCGCGCGACAACGAAGAGCTGGAACTGGGTGTTCGGTGCATGGCGGCTGGCATTCATGACGACCAGGGCAAACTGGTGGCTGGCCTGTCGATCTCAGCACCGGCAGAACGTCTGGAGGAGAGTTGGCTGCCCAAGTTGCAGGCCACCGCCAAGGCCATCTCAGAGACGCTGGGTTACCACAGCAATCTCCCGGGCTGAGCTGATCACCGTGACCGGCTGGGACTGGCCAGCCCTGATCAGTCAAAAGGTCCTACAAACCGACGGTGCGGACGCCCCCTGGGGGCCTGGACTCCACCCAACGCCGCACCCGTTCGGCGTCGGCCAGACGGGTCAGCTTGCCGGCCGAATCCAGAAAGACCATGATCAGTTTGCGGCCAGACACCTTGGCCTGCATGACCAGGCATTGGCCAGCCTCCGAGATATAGCCGGTCTTCTGAAGGCCGATATCCCACGCCGGGTTTTTCACGAGTCGGTTGGTGTTGTTGTACTGCAGCGTACGTTTGCCGACGGCGACCTGGTGACCCGGCGACGTGGACATTTCGCGCAGGGTGGCATCGTCATAGGCCACCCCGACAAGTTTGACCAAATCATGCGCACTGGATTGATTTTTGCTGGACAGCCCCGTCGGCTCTACAAAGCGGGTATCGTTCATACCAAGGAACTTGGCCTTGGCATTCATAAGCCCGACAAAGGCTGCCAAGCCGCCGGGATAGGTGCGTCCGAGCGCGTGAGCTGCCCGATTTTCGCTGGACATCAGGGCCAAGTGCAGCAATTCGCCGCGACTCAGCTCCGTACCGACCGTCAGTCGGGAGGTGCTGCCCTTCTCTGTATCGACGTCGTCCTGGGTGATTGTGATTCTGGCGTCCATGGACAAATGCGACTCACTCAGGACCAGACCGGTCATCAGCTTGGTCAAAGAGGCAATCGGCAGCACCGCCTTGTCGTTCTTGCTGACGAGCACCTCACGCGTGTCCTGATCGATGACCAATGCCACACTCGATTTCAGATCAAGTGCATCGTAGGCACCGTGCAAGCCAGCCAGTTGACCAAAAGATGGTTTAGGGGCTACGGCCACCACGCGGGCCGGTGAACGCTTCTTGACTCTCGCTGGAACCACCACTCGGACCTTGCGTTTGACAAGTGCAGCTTTGGCCGGGGGTTTGACGGCGGTGCGTTTTGCTTCAGCCGCCTCCACCGTGGTCTCGCAGAGCACAAGCAGCATCAGCGTCATGACGAGCCACGGCAGCCACCGTTGCAACAAATACCCCACTGCAGACTGACGAGTCATTGACATGCCACCTTCTTCAAGCCTTTGCACAAGCCGGAGTTTATACAGAAATAGCACGCAAGATCAATTACTTGCACGCGATTCTTCAAGAAAAATCGGGGGCACCCTCGAAACTGCTCAACCCTGGGCGGCCACCCGGTCCGCTTTGCTGTGCAGCTTGTTCAGGGCACTGAGGTAAGCCTTGGCGGAGGCCACCACAATATCCGGGTCAGAACCGACACCGTTGACCACACGTCCACTGTTTTGCAGCCGCACCGTCACCTCACCCTGGCTCTCAGTCGAGCCGCTGATGGCATTCACGGAATAAAGCACCATTTCCGCGCCACTCTTGACCTGGGATTCGATCGCCTTGAGCGATGCATCGACCGGGCCGTTGCCGTCCGATGAGCTCTTGACCTCCCGACCACCGACGCTGAACACGATGCTGGCCTGCGGCCGTTCACCGGTTTCGCTGTGCTGCGACAGTGACACAAAGGCGTAACGATCTTTTTCATGCGACATGCTCTCGTCACTGGCCAGCGCCAGAATGTCTTCGTCAAAGATTTCGCTCTTGCGGTCGGCCAACTCCTTGAACTTGGCAAAGGCGGTGTTGATGTCTGATTCGCTCTCCATCTGCACACCCAATTCCAACAGCCTTTGCTTGAAGGCATTGCGGCCGCTGAGCTTGCCCAACACAATCTTGTTGGCGCTCCAGCCCACATCCTCGGCGCGCATGATTTCATAGGTATCACGCGCCTTGAGAACGCCGTCCTGATGAATGCCGGAGGCGTGGGCGAAGGCGTTGGCTCCCACCACCGCCTTGTTCGGCTGAACCACAAAACCGGTGGTCTGGCTGACCATGCGGCTGGCAGCCAGGATATGCCTGGCGTCAATGTTCAGGTCCAGGCCGAAATAGTCGCGCCGCGTCTTGACCGCCATGACGATCTCTTCCAAACTGCAGTTGCCTGCGCGTTCGCCCAGGCCGTTGATGGTGCACTCCACTTGCCGGGCGCCACCGATCTTGACGCCGGCCAGTGAATTGGCAACCGCCATGCCCAGGTCGTTGTGGCAATGCACTGACCAAACGGCCTTGTCCGAGTTGGGGATCCGCTCGCGCAATTCCTTGATGAACTGGCCATAAAGTTCCGGTACGGCATAGCCCACGGTATCAGGCACATTGATGGTGCTTGCACCTTCGTGAATGACCGCCTCCAGAACACGACACAGGTAATCCATGTCACTGCGGTAACCGTCCTCGGGGCTGAATTCCACATCGGCCACCAGGTTGCGGGCAAAGCGCACGGCCAACTTGGCCTGCTCAAACACCTGGTCCGGGGTCATGCGCAGCTTCTTCTCCATGTGCAGGGGCGAAGTGGCGATGAACGTGTGAATCCGGGCGCTGTTGGCACCCTTCAGCGCCTCTGCCGCACGCGAAATATCCCGGTCGTTGGCCCGCGACAGCGAACACACGGTGGAGTCCTTGATGGCATTGGCAATCGCCTGCACCGCTTCAAAATCGCCATTGGAGCTCGCAGCAAAACCAGCCTCGATCACATCCACTTTCAGACGCTCAAGTTGCCGCGCAATCCGCAGCTTTTCATCCTTGGTCATGGACGCGCCAGGCGACTGCTCACCGTCACGCAATGTGGTGTCGAAAATTATCAGCTTGTCAGTCATTTCGATTTCCTTAAAGACCCAAATAAAAAAGCCCGCTGCGGTGGCATGCGGGCTTTGCGAAACAGAGGCGTGCAGGCTACCGTCTCGGCCCGTCAGGCGATAGGTTTAGCAGTGCCAGTGTAAAGATCATGGTGAAAATGTACCACAAGCGGCCAGGCCGCCGGGAACAGCTTTGGCGCAAGCCCGCCGGGTTCACTTGTGCAGACCGCGCTCTTCCGGCTCCTCGGTGGAGGTGCTGATGACACTGGTTTGCACACCATGCATGCGTCGCCAAGCATAAACAGCATACCCGCTGAGCCCATAAAGCACAAACATGGCGAACACGACGATGGGGGGGTCGATGTTGACAACGGCAATCACCAAGGCAATCAGCACAATCACCGCAAAGGGCACACTTTTCTTCAGATGCACATCCTTGAAGCTGTAGAAGGGAACATTGGTCACCATGGTCAGGCCGGAAAATAAGGCAAGGGCAAACATCGGCCAACTGACGCTGGCGCCCTTCACCCCCTGATCGGTCATCAGCCAGATAAAGCCGGCCACCAGAGCCGCCGCCGCCGGCGATGGCAGACCCTGAAAATAGCGCTTGTCGACGACCCCGGTGTTGACATTGAAGCGCGCCAGCCGCAATGCCGCACAAGCGCAGTAGACAAAAGCCGCAATCCACCCCCAGCGTCCCAAACCCTGTAACGCCCAGACATAGGAAATGATGGCCGGCGCCGCACCAAAGGACACCATATCCGACAAAGAGTCCATCTGCTCACCAAACGCGCTTTGCGTGTTGGTCATCCGGGCTACCCGGCCGTCAAGGCTGTCGAGCACCATGGCACAGAAAATACCGACGGCCGCCAGATCAAACCGTCCGTTGATCGCCATCACGATGGCATAAAAACCACCGAACAAGGCGGCCAGCGTAAACAGATTCGGCAAGACATAAATGCCCTTTCGGCGCTTGCGGATGATGACCGGGTCGCCCTCGACGTTGTCAGTTTCATTTCCGTCGTGCATGTGACTCGCCCCAGGCTGTAAATTCAAACAACATAACAAAGGCCACCGCAGTGGCCTTTGTTACCCCTCAAGGTCAGATCAATTGCGGGTCTGGTCCACCAGCTTGTTCTTCTTGATCCACGGCATCATGGCGCGCAGCGTCTCGCCCACGGTTTCAATCTGGTGCTCGGCTGTCAGGCGCCTCCGGCTCAGCAAGGTAGGCGCACCGGCCTTGTTTTCAAGAATGAAGCTCTTGGCGTACTCGCCGGTCTGGATGTCTTTCAGGCACTGCCGCATCGCATCTTTGGTGGCACTGGTCACGATGCGGGGGCCAGTCACGTACTCCCCATACTCGGCATTGTTGGAGATCGAGTAATTCATGTTGGCAATTCCGCCTTCATAAATCATGTCCACGATCAGCTTGAGTTCATGCAGGCACTCAAAGTAGGCCATTTCAGGGGCGTAGCCTGCCTCCACCAAGGTCTCAAAGCCGGCCTTGATCAACTCCACCGTACCGCCGCACAGCACGGCTTGCTCGCCAAACAGGTCGGTTTCGGTTTCTTCACGGAAATTGGTTTCGATGATGCCTGCTTTGCCGCCGCCGTTGGCCATGGCGTAGCTCAATGCCAATTCGCGCGTGCGGCCGGACTTGTCTTGGTGAATGGCGATCAGGTGTGGCACGCCGCCACCTTGGACATAAGTGCCGCGCACGGTATGTCCAGGCGCTTTTGGAGCCACCATCCAAACGTCGAGGTCAGCCCGCGGACTCACCAAGCCGTAATGCACATTGAAGCCGTGGGCGAAGACCAGCGACGCACCCTGGCGGATGTTGGGTTCGACATCCTTGCTGTACACCGTGCCGATTTGCTCATCGGGCAACAGGATCATGACCACATCAGCAGCCTTGACCGCATCAGCAACCTCAGCCACCTGCAGACCAGCCTTCTCCACCTTGGACCAAGATGCCCCGCCCTTGCGCAGGCCAACCACCACCTTGACGCCGCTGTCATTCAAATTTTGCGCGTGGGCATGGCCCTGGCTGCCGTAACCGATGATGGCCACGGTTTTGCCCTTGATGAGACTCAGGTCGCAGTCCTTGTCATAAAACACTTTCATCATTTTCTCCGTTGTAAAAAGTCAAACTCTCAAAATACGCTCGCCACGGCCAATGCCGCTCGATCCGGTGCGCACCGTCTCGAGAATGGCACTTCGCTCAATGGCTTCCAAAAAAGCGTCATTCTTGGACTGGTCGCCAGTCAACTCAATGGTGTAACTTTTCTCTGTCACGTCGATGATGCGGCCCCGAAAAATATCGGCCATCCGTTTCATTTCCTCGCGCTCCTTGCCCACCGCACGCACCTTGACCATCATCAGTTCCCGCTCGATGTATGCACCCTCCGTCAAGTCAACCACTTTCACCACCTCGATCAGGCGGTTCAGGTGCTTGGTGATCTGCTCGATCACATCGTCAGAACCGGTGGTTTGAATCGTCATGCGCGACAGGCTCGCGTCCTCGGTCGGGGCGACGGTTAGCGATTCAATGTTGTAACCCCTAGCAGAAAAAAGACCCACCACGCGAGAGAGAGCGCCAGGCTCGTTTTCGAGCAAAACAGCAATGATATGTTTCATAGTATGAGATTTGTCCAGTTGTCGCCCTCCCCCCGCAGCGGTAACCGCGAGGCTTGGCGAACAACAGATTCGTCCGAGAAGGTTTAAAGGTCTTCCGAGCCCAGCAGCATTTCGGTGATGCCCATGCCCGCTTTGACCATGGGAAACACGTTTTCTGTGGGGTCGGTGCGGAAATCCATGAACACCGTTCTGTCCTTGAGCTTACGCGCCTCGCGCAAAGCCGGCTCGACATCCTGCGGCTTCTCGATCAGCATGCCGACGTGGCCGTAAGCCTCAGCCAGTTTGACAAAGTTCGGCAGCGCATCCATGTAGCTGTGGCTGTAACGCCCTTCGTAGTCGATCTCCTGCCACTGCCGCACCATGCCGAGGTAACGGTTGTTGAGCGACACGATTTTGATCGGCGTGTTGTACTGCAGACAGGTGGAGAGTTCCTGTATGCACATCTGCACCGAGCCCTCCCCCGTGATACAAAACACCTCGGCCTCGGGCTTGGCCAGTTTGATGCCCATGGCGTAGGGGATGCCGACGCCCATGGTTCCCAGCCCGCCCGAGTTGATCCAGCGCCGCGGCTGGTCAAACCGGTAGTACTGCGCTGCCCACATCTGATGCTGACCGACATCCGACGTGATGTAGGTTTCAACGTCTTTCGTCATATTCCAAAGGGTTTCCACCACGTATTGCGGCTTGATCACATCGCCCTTGCCGTGGTCGTACTTCAGGCAATCGCGCCGGCGCCAGGTCTCGATGGTGTCCCACCAGGCGCCCAGGGCATTGGTGTCCGGCTTGAGACTGCCCTCCCTGATCATCGCGATCATCTCAGACAGCACATCCCGCACATCACCGACGATCGGGATGTCGACCTTGACCCGCTTGGAAATGCTTGACGGATCGATGTCAATGTGAATGATCTTGCGTTCGTTTTGGGCAAAGTGCTTCGGGTTACCAATCACGCGGTCGTCAAAGCGGGCGCCAACGGCCAGCAGCACATCGCAATTTTGCATGGCGTTGTTGGCCTCAACTGTGCCGTGCATGCCCAGCATGCCCAGAAACTTGCGGTCGCTGGCCGGGTAGGCGCCGAGACCCATCAAGGTATTGGTGCATGGGTAGCCGAGCATGTCCACCAAGGTGCGCAGTTCGGTTGATGCGTTGCTCATCAACACGCCGCCGCCGGTGTAGATGTAAGGCCGCTTGGACGCCATCAGCAGTTGCAGGGCCTTACGAATCTGACCACCATGCCCTTTGCGTACCGGGTTGTACGACCGCATTTCAACGGTTTCGGGATAGCCCGTGTACGCCATCTTCTTGAACGACACGTCTTTCGGGATATCGACCACCACCGGACCAGGCCGCCCGCTGCGAGCAATGTGGAACGCCTTCTTCATGACCTCGGCCATGTCGCGGACGTCCTTGACCAAAAAATTGTGTTTCACAATCGGACGGGTGATCCCCACGGTGTCGCACTCCTGGAACGCGTCAAGGCCGATGGCATGGGTTGGCACCTGCCCCGTGACGATCACCATCGGAATGCTGTCCATGTAGGCAGTGGCAATGCCGGTGATCGCGTTCGTCACACCGGGGCCCGATGTGACCAGCGCGACACCAACCTCACCCGTGGCCCGGGCGTAGCCATCGGCCGCATGCACTGCAGCCTGTTCATGGCGCACCAGAATGTGCTGGATGGTGTCCTGTTTGTAGAACGCGTCATAAATATGAAGCACGGCCCCGCCGGGGTAGCCCCAGATGTACTTGACGCCTTCGGCCTGAAGGGCCTTGACCAGGATTTCTCCGCCACGCAGTTCCTGGCCAATGCCGGACGTTGCAGCCGCTTTGAGATTTGTACCGCCGGCTGGCGATTTGGTACCGGGGCTTACCGCCACGGCCGATGCGATTTCAGCTTTTGAAATTTCCATGATGAACCTTTGTGAATTTCTCTGACGAAAAACCTTGGGTGCGCCTTTGCAAACTCTTGTGGAGTCGCATTGGAACTTGAGATCAAAACCATGGGCGCAAGGAGTAGCGCGCCGGATCATGACCCGTTTGCCGTTTGACTAGCAGTGGGTATTATCGCATCGTACGAAACGCCGCCGCATTGCCTCACATCTGCCGGCGCGCCGGGTGAGATAATCTGACCAATTTCAATGCCCTCGCACGCTCTGCAACAGCCTTCTGTAACCCCAAACTGCCACCCCCACAGCCTGCTTCGACGCAATTCCTCTTGGCCACAGAACAAGAACTATCGGAGTTTCTGAAAAGCGTTGAGAAGCGGGCCTTCAAACGCTCGCTTTTTCATGTGCGCACGGAAGAATCAGCGCTGGACATCGTGCAGGACAGCATGATGAAATTGGTCGAGCATTACGGGAGCAAGCCAGCCTCTGAACTCCCGTTGCTGTTTCAGCGTATCCTTTCCAACTGCACACTTGACTGGTTCAGGCGCCAAAAGGTCAAGAATGCCTTCTTCACAAATTTTCGTGATTTTCAGTCTGACAGAGAGGACGGTGACTTTGATTGGCTGGAGACACTTCAAGATCGGAGTGACAACCTTCAGACAGAAAGCAGTGAGCGGTCGATCGAACGGGCACAAACGCTGCAAATGATTGAATCCGAGATTCTTGAGCTGCCAGGACGTCAACGGGAGGCCTTTCTGATGCGTTATTGGGAGGAGTTGGACATTGCGGAAACAGCCGCAGCGATGGGCTGTTCGCAAGGAAGCGTCAAGACGCACTGCTTTCGAGCCATCCAGGCCTTATCCAGCGCGTTGCGCGCAAAGGGGATCACACTATGACCAATTCACGCGAATACCGGCAGGAGCTTGCCGCCGACCGCTTCGGTCTGCGGGTGGCCGCGCATCTGTCCGAACTGGCCGACGACCTGCCGCATGATGTGTGCGAACGCCTCAGGGTGGCGCGACTGCAGGCACTGGCGCAACACCGCAGCTTGCTGGGCCGGGAGGCTGCTCAGGCGTCTCTCGCGACTGGTTCATCGGTGGCAACCCTGGCAGGACCGGTCAAACCCTGGGGCCGGATGGGCATTGTTCTGCCGTTATTAGCGCTGGTCGTCGGCATGTTTGCAATTGACGTGATCCAAAGCGACAGCAGAGCCAAGGAGCTTGCTGAAATCGATGTCGCCATCCTCACGGACGACCTGCCTCCGGCAGCGTACGCTGACCCTGGGTTTGCGCAGTTTTTGAAGCTTAACGCCCCACGAACACCTTGATCACACCATGAGGAAACGTCGCAGTGGCTTACCCCAGCTTTGGCTCGCAGCCCAGATCCCGGGCTGCCTGTTTCTGATGCTGGGTTCAGTGGCAGCCGGCTTGGGTAGCGCGGCTTTTGCTGCAGCTGAACCCGCAGCACCTCTGGCTTCGGCCTCCTCGAGCGCCAGGGCCACAATGATCGCGCCTGTGAGAGCGGCAAGTGCTGCAACAAGCGTCAAGCCAGCCATCAAGCCGCAGTGGCAGGACCTGAGTGCAGCGCAGCAACAGTCGCTCAAACCGCTGGCAGCCAACTGGAGCGGCCTGAGTGAAGCCCAAAGGCGAAAATGGCTGGCCATCGCAGCGGGCTACCCCAAGCTGTCTTCCGTTGAACAAGCCACCCTGCACAGTCGAATGACGGAATGGGCAGGACTCAGCCAAAGTCAGCGGGCACAAGCCCGCCTGAATTTTGCCGATACCAAACAGGTCGACGCCCGCCAGAAGGCCGCCAATTGGCAGGCCTATCAGGCCCTTAGCGCCGACGAAAAGAAAAAATTGATGGTGGCTGCGCCGCAACGTCCTTCAGGTGCAACCGCCACTGTCAAGCCAGTACAGCCACAGCGATTGGCAACCGTCCCTGTGACCCGACCCAACCTGAAGCAGGGGTCCAAGATGGCTGCAGCAAACAGCATGGTCGATCCCAACACCTTGCTGCCACAGACGCCGTCCATGGCTGATCCAGCGGGCTCTCAGAAGCACTGAACGTGGTTGACAGCATCCAACCATCCGTTATGCCCGAAACACCCGGACTTTTCAGGCGTATGGCTTGCTGGGTTTACGAGGGCATCCTCATGTTCGGGGTGGTTTTCATCGCGGGGTATTTGTTTGGCACGCTGACTCAAACGCGACATGCGCTGGACAACCGCCATCCGCTGCAGGCATTCCTGTTTTTGGTTTTCGGCATTTACTTTGTCTGGTTGTGGTCGAAAGGGCAAACGCTGGCCATGAAAACCTGGAACATCCGGTTGGTCGACGCCCGAGGACAGGCGGTCACCCAGCGCAGGGCCTTGTTTCGTTATGTGCTCAGTTGGATTTGGCTGCTGCCGAGTCTGGCCGTCGCAGCGGTCTACCAACTTCCGCCTGCCGAGATGGCGGTGGTGGTTGCCGGCTGGGTGGCGATTTATGCCACGCTGAGCCGGCTTCATCCGCAACGGCAGTTCTGGCACGACGCCATGGCCGGCACACGCCTTGTTTCAACTGCCCAAGCAGCCAGACGCCGCCCATGACACCGGCCTTTTCAATCTGCGTTTACTGTGGCTCACGCCCCGGGCTGAACCCCGAATTCGCCCAAGCCGCGCAACAGGTGGGCACCTGGATTGGACGGCATGGCGGCCAGTTGGTCTACGGCGGCGGAAAAAGCGGCCTGATGGGTCTGGTGGCCGATGCTGCACTGCAAAGCGGCGCACGTGTGATCGGGGTCATCCCGAAGGCATTGGTCGAGAAGGAGTGGGCGCATCACGGTTGCACAGAATTGCACATCGTGGACACCATGCATGACCGCAAGCGACTCATGGCGGAACGGGCCGATGCGTTTCTGGCACTGCCGGGTGGCATCGGCACCTTCGAGGAGTTGTTCGAGGTCTGGACTTGGCGCCAATTGGGCTACCACGACAAACCGATTGGGGTTCTTAACACTGCGGCTTATTACGATCGTCTACTCGAATTCCTGAGGGCGTCCAAATCAGCCGAATTTATGGGTGAATGGCAGATGTCATTGGTCCGTACCAGCGATGACGCGCACGGCCTGCTGGCCGATCTGGTACAGGCCGCTGGTATGACAAAGTCCTCCGACTTGGCGCAGATCTAGACCGCAGACTCGTCCTGCTCTCCGGTGCGGATACGCACCACGCGCTCCACGCTGGTGACGAAAATCTTGCCATCGCCGATTTTTCCAGTGCGCGCCGCCTTGACGATGGCATCGACGCAGCGGTCGACATCCGCGGTGTTGACCACCACCTCAACCTTGACCTTGGGCAAAAAATCAACCACGTATTCAGCGCCCCGGTAGAGCTCGGTATGGCCCTTTTGCCGACCAAAGCCCTTGACCTCGGTCACAGTCAGCCCGGTGACACCGCAGTCGGCCAAAGCTTCGCGCACCTCTTCGAGTTTGAATGGTTTGACGATGGCAGTGATCTGTTTCATGAAAATCCTTCAAGGGTTCAAGCGCGAAATCGGTTGGTAATAGGATAACGCCAATCCTTGCCAAAGCTGCGGTGGGTGACGCGAATGCCGGGTGGGGCTTGTCGCCGCTTGTACTCGTTGAGTTTGATCAGCCGGGTGACTTTCTCGACATCGGCCGGACTGAATCCGGCCGCGACGATCTCCTGGATGCTTTGGTCGTTTTCCATGTAGCGCTCGACAATCCCATCCAGCAGATCGTAGGGCGGCAGGCTGTCCTGATCCGTCTGGTCCGGCCGGAGTTCGGCGCTGGGCGGGCGAGTGATGATGCGCTCGGGAATCGGCTCCGGGTGGGTCTGGTACGGGTCATGGCTGTTGCGCCACCGGGCCATGTGGAAAACCATGGTTTTCGACAGGTCCTTGATCACGGCAAAGCCTCCCGCCATGTCTCCGTACAGCGTGCAATAACCGGTGGCCATCTCGGACTTGTTGCCCGTGGTCAGCACGAGGCTGCCGAATTTGTTGGACAGGGCCATCAGCAGCGTGCCGCGGATTCGCGCCTGGATGTTTTCTTCGGTCGTGTCCTCCCCCCGCCCCTCAAACTCACCCGCCAGTGTGGCCCTGAAGGCATCAAACTCGGGCACGATGGACAGCTCGCTGTACCGTACCGCCAGTCGCTCTGCCATGTCGCGCGCATCCAGCAAGCTGATGTCCGCGGTATAAGGTGACGGCATCATCACGGCGCGGACCCGCTTGGCCCCCAGAGCATCGACCGCAATGGCCAACACCAGAGCCGAATCAATGCCGCCCGACAGGCCCAGGATCACCCCGGGGAAGCCGTTTTTCCCGACGTAATCGCGCACCCCCAGCACCAGCGCGTCCCACAGGTCGGCCTCCGCCGTGCGCTCAGTCTGGATGGGGCCGCTGAGCGACCAGGCAGCACTGCCTCGAGTCGCATGCACACAGAACAGGTCTTCCACGAAGCTGGGCGCGCGCCCGGCCAGTGCTCCGTCCGCCATCAGGGCAAAGGAATGGCCCTCGAAGATCACCTCATCCTGACCACCCACCAGATGGGCGTAGACCAGAGGCCGGCCGCAGGCCGCGACCCGCAGCCGCATCATGTCTTCCCGCTCGCGGCCCTTGCCCAGGTGAAACGGCGAGGCATTGATGACCACCAACAGTTCAGCGCCCGCTTCACAGGCCAGCCGGGCCGGCTGCTCAAACCAGGCATCCTCACAGATCAACAGGCCGATTTTGACGCGGCTGTCAGACGGGCCAGCCTCAAACACGCAGCTGCTGTCTCCTGGCGTGAAATAACGCCGTTCATCGAACACCTGGTAGTTGGGCAGCTCGCGCTTGGCGTAGCGGGCCACCAGTCGGCCCTCACACCAGACGCTGGCTGCGTTGTGGCGGTTTTGCACGGCCACCGAGCGGGTTCGGCTGTCGGAGCCTGACGGGTGTCCCACCACCACGGTCAAATCCTTGAGATCAGCAAGCTCGCGAGCGACGGTCCGTACCGCATCCTCACAGGCTGCTATAAATGCAGCACGCAAAAACAGGTCTTCGGCGGCATAACCGCAAATCGCAAGCTCCGGCGTGAGCAGCAAACGTGCACCGGCCGCATAGGCGGTGCGGGCTGAATCAATGATTTTTTGCGCGTTGCCGGTCAAATCGCCGACGACAAAGTTGAGCTGGGCAACGCAAATTGTGAGTGTCATGAAGCGCAGGACAAAGAAATGGACCGCCCGTGAGCAGTGAGACAAATGATTATGTCATCCGGGTGGTGGATTCGGCCGCCGCCGTGGATGCCGGCCAGTGGAACGCCCTGCTGGCCAGCCAAACCGGCGCCACGCCTTTCATGCACCATGAGTACCTTACCGCGCTGGAAGACAGCGGCAGCGTGGGGCCCGCCCAGGGCTGGGTCCCCCGTTTCATCTTGTTGGAGCGGGACCAGCGACTGGTGGGCGCTTGCGCGCTGTATCTGAAAGACCATTCTCAAGGCGAGTACGTGTTTGACTGGGCCTGGGCCAGGGCCTACGCCGAGCATGGCCTGGTCTACTACCCGAAGGCAGTGGTGGCCGTCCCCTTCACGCCAGTGCCTGGCAGCAGGCTGCTGGCCTTGTCGGCGCTCGATCGCGTGCGCCTGGCGGCAACGCTGATCGAATGGTGCAGGCATGAAAAGCTGTCCTCGCTCCACCTGCTGTTCACCAGCCCGGCCGACCAGGAGGCCTGCGTGCAAGCGGGCATGATGTTGCGCCACACCGTGCAGTTTCATTGGAACAACACGGCGCCAGGCTATGCGGACTTCGACAGCTTTCTGGCGACCCTGACCCAGGACAAACGCAAGAAAATTCGCCAGGAACGGCGCAAGGTGCAGGATGCCGGCGTCGTCTTTCGGTCGTCGCAAGGCACCGCCATCACGCCAGCCGACTGGGCCTTTTTCTACCGCTGCTACGAAAGAACCTATTGGGAGCACGGTAACGCGCCTTACCTCAACCGGGATTTCTTCCAACGCATGGCCGATGAAATGCCCGACGCTTGGCTGTTGTTTGTGGCAGAGCGTGAGGGCCGGCCTATTGCTTCAAGTTTGATAGCAATAAAACCAATGGCAGCAAGGGCTGGCGCCCTAAAAGATAGCGAAGAATCGGAGGCGGTCGCCTACGGCCGCTATTGGGGTGCGCTGGAGCGCGTGGACTGTTTGCACTTCGAAGCCTGTTACTACCAGCCTCTGCAATGGTGCATCGAGCGAGGCTACCAACGGTTTGAAGGCGGCGCACAGGGCGAGCACAAACTGGCGCGCGCACTGCTGCCGGTCAAAGCCAGCAGCGCCCATTGGCTGGCTCACCCGGCGTTCGCACAGGCCGTTGAGCGTTTTCTGGAAAAGGAGGACGAGGGGGTTGGCCAGTACCTCGAAGGCTTGCGGCAACGCAGCCCCTTGCGCAAAGCGCTGCCAGGGTGAGTTCAGGCCGGGACTGCGGCTGCGACCAGCCCCATTTCAGCATTGCTCAACAGGGCGTCCATGTTGATGACAATCAGCATGCGGTCCGCCACGCTGGCCAGCCCGGTGATGAAGCGTGAATCCACCGCCGCCTCAAACTGCGGTGCCGGTTTGATCGCATCGACGCTGAGCGTGACGACATCGGAGACGGCATCGACCACAGCACCGAGCACCGTTCCCCGCACGTTGAGGATGATGACCACTGTGAAGTCGTCATAGGCCACCGGCTCGATGTGAAGTTTGAGCCGGAGGTCCACAATCGGCACGATCACGCCGCGCAAATTGATGACGCCCTTGATGAACGCGGGCGCGTTGACCATGCGCGTTGGCGCTTCGTACGAGCGGATTTCCTGCACGCGGAGGATATCAATCGCGTAGTCTTCCGCACCCAGTCTCAGGGTGAGAAACTGGCGGCCATCCACCAGGCTCTTTTTGGCATACCCAGCAGACTGGAAGGATTTCGGATTGGTGGTTTGCATCGGTTCCATGGCGTCTACTCCTGAGCTTTGGCCCGTCACGCGGCCCATGATACACGGGCGCCTCGATTCGGACACCCGGAAGCCTGGGCCTGGCTCAGGCCAGCGACTTGTTGTAGTTGGCGATACCGTCCATGATTTCCTGGCGCGCCGACTCGGGCCCCTCCCAACCCAGGATCTTGACCCACTTGCCCTGCTCCAGATCCTTGTAATGCTCGAAAAAGTGGGCGATGGTTTTCAACCGCAGCGGGTTCAGATCTTCGGGTTTTTGCCATTGTGTGTAGATCGACAAGATTTTGTCGATCGGCACCGCCAGCACTTTGCCATCTTCCCCGGCTTCGTCCTGCATCTTCAGAATCCCGATGGCACGACAGGTGACGACCACGCCCGGGATCAGAGGCACTGGGGTGACGACCAGCACATCCACCGGATCACCATCGCCCGAAATGGTCTTGGGCACATAACCGTAGTTGGTCGGGTAATGCATGGACGTGCTCATGAAGCGATCAACAAAGATGGCACCTGTGGACTTGTCCACCTCGTACTTGACGGGGTCGGCGTTCATGGGAATTTCAATGATCACATTGAACGACTCGGGCGTGTTTTTGCCGGCGGTGACGTTATCGAGGGACATGGAAGTTTCTCTGCGTTGATTCAGGTCGATGATGTCTAAGGATTAACCCTGATTTTACTTACTCGCTACTTGCTCGCTCGGGAAAACGCGATTTTTCACGGTAAAGTCCGCGCGTTGGCCAATTGCCGTCGTCATCCTTCGGGCTGATGTTTCAAGGTAAGGAAGCAACGCAGCGGTGGTGCCGATTGCGTGATGCCACCTTCAGCGAAACAACAGGAGATTCAACTATGACAGGCAACTCGGCGCTGATTCTGGCGCTCGTTTGTGGATTGATTGCCGTGGCTTACGGTATTTGGGCGCGCAGCTGGATCCTTGCCCAGGATGCCGGCAATGCCCGAATGCAGGAAATTGCCGCTGCGATTCAGACCGGCGCGGCCGCCTATCTGGCGCGGCAGTACAAAACCATCGCCATCGTTGGTGTGGTACTGACTATTTTGATCGCGGTTTTTCTCGACGGTCTCAGCGCCGTTGGCTTTGTGGTCGGCGCTGTTCTGTCCGGCGCTTGTGGCTTCATCGGCATGAATGTGTCGGTCCGTGCCAACGTGCGCACTGCGCAAGCCGCCACCCGCGGCATCGGCCCGGCCCTGGATGTCGCTTTCCGAGGCGGCGCCATCACCGGCATGCTGGTGGTCGGCCTTGGGCTGCTTGGCGTGACCGCTTTTTATTGGTTCCTGGTGGGCAATGGCAACCTGACGCCGGACAAGAACCTGGCCAAATTGCTCAACCCGCTGATCGGCTTCGCGTTCGGATCCTCGCTGATCTCCATCTTCGCGCGTCTCGGTGGCGGCATTTTCACCAAGGGCGCCGATGTGGGCGCCGACCTGGTGGGCAAGGTCGAAGCGGGCATTCCGGAGGATGACCCCCGCAACCCGGCGGTGATCGCGGATAACGTGGGTGACAACGTGGGCGACTGTGCCGGCATGGCGGCTGACCTGTTCGAGACCTATGCGGTCACGCTGATCGCCACCATGGTCCTGGGCGCCTTGCTGGTCACCAGCGCCGGAACCAGCGCGGTGATTTACCCGCTGGCATTGGGCGCGGTGTCCGTCGTGGCCTCCATCATCGGCTGCTTTTTTGTCAAAGCCACGCCTGGCATGAAGAACGTCATGCCCGCGCTTTACAAGGGGCTGGCGGTGGCGGGTGGGCTGTCCTTGATCGCCTTTTACTTTGTGACCACCTGGTTGATGCCCGACAATTCCATTGCCGCAGCCGGCAGCCAGATGAAGCTGTTTGGCGCCTGCGCCGTCGGCTTGGTCCTGACCGCCGCCCTGGTCTGGATCACCGAGTACTACACCGGCACCCAGTACGCCCCTGTGCAGCACATTGCCCAGGCGTCCACCACCGGCCACGGCACCAACATCATCGCTGGCCTGGGCGTGTCGATGCGGTCGACCGCCTGGCCCGTGATTTTTGTCTGCATGGCGATCTGGACCGCGTACTCTCTGGCCGGCCTGTATGGCATTGCCATTGCCGCAACCTCCATGCTCAGCATGGCCGGCATCGTGGTCGCACTGGACGCCTACGGTCCGATCACCGACAACGCGGGCGGCATCGCCGAAATGGCCGAGTTGCCTGCCAGCGTGCGGGACATCACCGACCCGCTGGACGCGGTGGGCAACACCACCAAGGCTGTGACCAAAGGCTATGCCATCGGCTCGGCTGGCCTGGCTGCATTGGTGCTGTTTGCCGATTACACCCACAAGCTGGAAAGCTACGGCAAAGTGATCACTTTTGACCTGAGCAACCCGATGGTCATCATCGGCCTGTTCATTGGCGGCTTGATCCCCTACCTGTTCGGCGCCATGGCCATGGAAGCGGTCGGCCGCGCTGCTGGTTCGGTGGTGGTTGAGGTGCGGCGCCAGTTCCGCGACATCAAGGGCATCATGGACGGTACCGGCAAGCCAGAGTACGACACTGCAGTCGACATGCTGACCACCGCCGCCATCAAGGAAATGATGATTCCGTCGCTGTTGCCGGTGGTGGTTCCGATTCTGGTCGGGCTGGTCCTTGGCCCGGCGGCACTGGGCGGCCTGTTGATGGGCACCATCGTGACCGGTCTGTTTGTGGCCATCTCGATGTGCACGGGCGGCGGTGCCTGGGACAACGCCAAAAAATACATCGAAGACGGCCACCACGGCGGCAAGGGCTCCGAGACCCACAAGGCGGCGGTCACTGGAGACACGGTGGGCGACCCCTACAAGGACACAGCCGGCCCCGCGATCAACCCGCTGATCAAGATCATCAACATCGTGGCGCTGCTGATCGTGCCCGTGATGATGAAATTCCACGGCGGCTGATCGCCTCCCCTGTTCAGCCCAAGGCCCGCAACTGTGGGCCTTTTTTATGGCTCGCCAGCCAGCACGGCGCGAACCAGCTCAGCGCCGGTGACGGCAATGTCAGTCAGTTGGGCGACCCGATCCTGCTCGATGGCCTGCAGAATCAGCTCGTTGACGCCGCCCACCACAGCCAGCGCCATCTCAGGCCGGAGTGCAGGCGCCACGGGGGATTGGTTGATCACCTCCAACATGAAACCCGCGATGGCCTGATTGACCCGGCGCCGCGCCGCCAAACCGGGTGGACCCAGGCCCCAGATCTCGATGTAGAGCGTGCGCAGCAAGGCTGGATTGCTGGCCAGGCTGGCAAGATAGGCCGCTAACACGGGTTCCAGCTGCTCCTGCCAGGAGCGCCCGGGGTCCAGCGCCGATCGCAGTACCGCCAGCGCGCGTTCGCTGGCGGCCTCGTACAGTGCAATCAGGCAATCCGGCCTGGAGGCGAACTGCTCGTAGAAGGTACGGCGCGAAACACCGGCCTCGCGCACAATGTCCGCAATCGTCACGGCCGCATAGCCTTTCACGGCCACGGCACTGGCCATGCCCTCCAGCAGGCGCCTGCGATGCGCCCTGGCCTCTGAAGAGATGGATTCGTGCTGCATCATGCTGAATTATGAAAGCGAAATGCGCTACGCCGCCGTCTGCAATCTGGCAACCCAAGTTGGCCGTCAACTGGTACTTGACAGTACCACAGCCATGAAGCATCATTCGAACGCTTTGGTACGGCGTCGTACCGATTCTTCAAGGAACCATGCCCGTGAGTGAATTGCCTGTTCGCCGTCTGCTGATTGATCTGGAAGCGCCCGTGGCGCGCCACTGGCTGGGGGGCGATGCCTTCAAGACGGCCTTGTTCAATGCGCTGTCCATGAGCTTTCCTTTCGGCGAACAGTTTTTCATCGATTCCGTCCGCAAGGGCATGCAGACGCTGCCAGAGGCCGAACAACATCGCCGTGCTGGCGAGACTCAGGGCTTTATCGGGCAGGAGGCCACGCATCGGCGCATCCACAGTCTGTTCAACAGCCAAATCGAGAAGCACGGCCTGATCAACCATTGGGAACCGCGCGCCCGGGAACGGTTGAAACAAATTGCCGACCTGAACCCGCGGCACTGGCTGGCCATCACGGCGGCCACCGAGCACATCACGGCCATTTTTGCCGATTGGATGCTGAGCCATCCGGAACTGCTGGAAGGCAGTGAGGA
>JBEGOC010000256.1:0-3307 GCA_041182225.1 Pseudomonadota bacterium
GGCATGGGGATGGGCGGCGCGGACAACCCTGCATCATAGGCGGTCGCCGGCCGCAAGCCTTTGTTGACAAACATCGATCGGCTCTACAAAATCCAATTAACCTTTCAAGGAGTAGGTGAATGAAGCGATTGTCGATGGTTGGTTTGTCTTCCCTTGGCGCAGCCTTGCTGCTTGGCCTGTCTGGCTGTGGTGGCGGTGGTGGATCCACCAGCAACTCGGGCTCCGCCATTGACGGCGCGGCCGTGTTTCCGGCGGGGCTGGCCGTGGCCTCACCCGTCGGCATGGAGTCTGGTGCAGCCACGTTGGCCCAAGCGGCACCATCGGTCCGGTTTCGTGCGCTCGCGATGGCCTTGGCCCAGGGCGACCTGCGTGCGGCAGGACAAGCGGCCGGTCAGCTATTGCCCATGGCGGAGGCGCAGGCAGCAGCCACCCGTTCGCCGCGCTATTTGAAGTCGGCCAACGCAGTCAATGCCCTGCTCGCTGGCGCGAGCACGCCGCGCGCCGGGGTCGACTTTAAGGCCGACAAGTTCCTCAAGACGCCGGTTAACGCTGGTTGCTATGGACCGACCGTGTTGTACCAGGGACATCCTGACTGGGTGGCTGGGCTACCAGCGGCCAACGGCACCTTGCCCAGCGGCGACGTCGGCATCTGGACCGCGGTTGATACCGCCACCGACTGGGCTTGTGCTGCGGCGCAGCTCGATGCCCGCATGGACGGTGTGGCCCTGCGCAGCAACACCAGTCTGATGACGCTGGCCAGCCTGATCAACGTGGCCAATGCCGCCGGCAAAAGCCTGCCGGCGGTCGGCGCCACGGTGGATCTCAAGACGGAAATGAACGTGGCCTTCAGCCCGGATGTGACATTCACCACGGCCACGATCTCGCAACCGGTGGTCGGTTCCTACAGCTATTCGGTCGCCTTCAGTTTCACCCACAGCTCGGGCACCCGCAATGCAGAGATCCGGTTGAGCCATGCGCCCGGTGCCAGCAAGAATGAGTACAGCGGCCTGCTCACCTATGCGGTGACCCGAGGCGGATCTGACCTGCAAAATTGCAATGGAAAAGCCACTGGCACCGTTGACGTTGGTACCCTGAAATACACGCGCACGGCCCGTACCGCCATGACCCTGGTGCACCGCGAGGGCAATTACTGCGGCGCTGGCACCGCCACGCCGCTGGCCACAACTTACGCCGGTTTTTCTGGCGACGGCCAACTGGACCCCGCTGGTAAATGGAATGGCACCAAGGGCTGGGCCAACAATTTCAATCGCTTTGGTGCGGTTTATGACCCCACGACGCTCAAGGGCAACTACACGTTTGGCTGGCAGGCGGGTGACCTGGACAGCAACTCGCGTGTGTTCAATATCGGTCTGAATTACAACTCGACGACTGAGGCGCGCGACGGTGAGGCCTTTTTTGGTTACGGTGACGACATTGCCAGCAGCACCGGCACCATCAAGGGATTTATCTGTAATTGGGCTGGCCCTGGCAACAGCCACACGCTGAAAGACTATTTCCAGCGTCAAAACATCAGTTTCAACGACACGACCGGCAAATGGAGGCCATCTCTTGAGGCAGCCAGCTCCTCAAACATCACTTACGCGCCCACCAATGCGTGCACCTCAGCAGGTGGCGCTTTCTACTACGACAAAAATGCCGGGAGTGTCACGCCGCCTTCGCTGGCTGACGAGTTGGCTGCGCCCAACCCGGCCGTCGCTGTCGATTTGGCAGACCGGGTCTTTGGATCGACCACCTACGCCACCATTCCCCTGGCCATTGCCGGTCGTGGTGTGGTGGTGCCCGGTTACTGAGCCCGGCTGACCGCCAACAGCCAAGCCTGAAACAGCGCCACCACGGCGCTGTGGGCGGCGTCCTGCACGCCGCGCTCGCGCGGCTCCACGAACCAGTAGCCTTGCGGGCCGGTGAGTTCGTGGTCGTCGAGGCGGCGCAGGCGGTGTTCGCGCAGGTCGCGCTCCACCATGGGTGCATCGACCACCGCCACGCCGGCGCCCGACACCGCCGCGTTGATGGCCTGGTCCATGGTCGAAAAGGCGATGCCCGGGCGGGCATCGACCTGCCGCAGGCCCTTGGAGGCCAGCCAGTTTTCCCAGACCGGCAGCCGTTTGGCGCCCGCCAGGATGTGCAGCAAGGTGACCTTGGCCAGGTTGGGTGCACGGCCCTCGTCCCACAGCTCGGGGCTGGCCACCGCAATGTGCTGCTCCTGGCGCAGCAGGCGGCAATCGCAGGGGGCCCAGGGCTCGGCCAGGTACATCACCAGGCAGTCGTACTGGCGGGCCTCGCGCAAGCTGGCCACGGCATTGGTGGTGATCGCCAGGTCAATGTCCGGGTGCCGGCTGTGAAAGGCGCGCAGGCGTGGCGCCAGCCAGCGGGAGGCAAAGGTTTCCGGCACGTTGACCGAAATCCGCTGTCGGGCGCCCAGGTGTTGAATCTGGTCGACCGCCTGCGTCAGGTGGCCGAACGCGGCCTCAATGCTCTTGGCCAGCACGCTGCCGGCCGGCGTCAGCACCAGGCCGTGGGCGTGGCGGATGAACACCGGCTTGCCCAGCCAGTCTTCCAGTTGTTTGACCTGACGGCTGATGGCGCCCTGTGTCACATGCAGCAGCTCGCCCGCCTTGGTGAAGCTGGCGGTGCGGGCGGCGGCTTCAAAAGCGCGCAGGGCATTGAGGGGAGGGAGGCGTTTCATGAAGCAGGACTTTAATGCGGCGACTGTGGCTTGGCGACCCGCCTGCGACCGGCACCGGCCGCGCCAAAGGTTGGATAATGGCAGCAACTCTGGAGGAACGTAGCATGGCATCCGTCAATAAAGTCATTCTCGTCGGCAACTGTGGCCGCGACCCCGAAATCCGTTACCTGCCTTCCGGCCAGGCCGTGGCCAACGTCAGCGTGGCCACCTCGTCCCGGCGCAAGGACAAAAATTCCGGCGAGACCATCGAAGACACCCAGTGGCACCGCGTGACCTTTTACGACCGCCTGGCCGAAATCGCCGGCGAATACGTCAAGAAGGGCCAGCCGATCTATGTGGAAGGCCGGCTGAAATACGGCAAATACACCGACCAGGCTGGCGTGGAAAAGAGCACGGTAGACATCATCGCCACCGAAATGCAGTTGCTGGGCAAGCGCGAAGGCATGGGTGGCCCCGACGAGGGGGGCGGTGGCAGTGGTGGCAGCTACTCACGCCCGGCGCCAGCCTCCCGGCCCTCGGCGCCAGCGCAGCGCCAGGCGCCCGCCCAGACGGCCGCCAAGCCGTCCAGCGGGTTTGACGATATGGATGACGATATTCCGTTCT
>JBEGOC010000257.1:0-6281 GCA_041182225.1 Pseudomonadota bacterium
GAATTCGGTGGTGCTCATTTCGGCCAAAGCGCCCCAGCCGCAGCCCACTTCCAGCACGCGGTGGCCCGGTTTGACCTGGCACTGGTCCAGCGCACGCCGGACCTTGGCGGACTGTGCGTCGGACAGGGGTTGCGTCAGGTCGCCGTTGAACAGCGCTGAAGAGTAGTTCATGGTGCGGTCCAGCCAGAGCCGGTAAAACGCATTGCCCAGGTCATAGTGGGCGTGGATGTTCTTTTGGCTGTTGGCGCGGGTGTTGCGGTTGAGCAAATGTTTGACGCGGTAAAACAGGCGGCCCAGCCAGGAGCCATAAATGGTTTGTTCCACCGTCGCCCGGTTGCGGACCAGCAGGCGCAGCAATTCGGTCAGGTTGGGTGTGCTCCAGTGCCCGGCGATGAAGCTCTCGGCAAAACCGATGTCGCCCGATTTGAGTGCGGCGGCGCAGGGCTGCCAGTTGTGCAGGTGCAGCGCCGCATGGGGCGCCGCATCGCCACCAAAGCGCTGCATCGTGCCATTGGGTAATTGCAGCGTCAGGCTGCCGTGTTGCAGGCGCTGCAGCAGCTGGAGAACGGCTCGGCCCGCTGCAGGCGTGCCTTGAGGGATGGAAAAGGGGGTGGCGGTGCTGGTGTTCATCGGGGGTCTGGGCTCAGCGGGTGGTCAGCGCGGTCGGGGGAGCCGGCTTGGTAAAAAACGGGACGCGTTTGGCAAACAGCTTCAGGGCCTGCCAGTGGATGCGCAGCACCACGCCCAGTGTCATGGCCGGGTAGCGCCAGAGCGCGTGGCGCACGGCACGGGCATCGAGGGGCTGCAGCGTGCCGCTGACGCTCGTCTGCAGCAGCGGCCCATCGGCGTCGTCGTAGTCGATGCGGCCGACCGTGCGGCGCCGGGTCGCATCGACCATGAAGCGGAAGCGGTAGCCGCCCTCGACCGGGCAGAACGGCGACACATGAAATACCTTGGCGGCGCACTGCGCCACGCCGAAGCGCGGCGCGTCGAGCAGGTAGCAGTGGCGTTCGCCAAAGGTGTTGTTGACCTCGACCACGATGGCGCGCAGCCGGCCGTCGGCGCGGTGGCAGTACCAGAAGCTGACTGGCTTGAAGGTGTGGCCGAGCACGCGCGGGTAACAGTGCAGCCAAATTTCGCCGTCAGCGTCCTCAATGCCCTGGGCCAGCAGCAACTCATCGAGCCAGGCCAGGGCGCCGCCCTGCGCCGCGCTGCGACCGTCGCCATGGTCGGCGTCAAAAAAACTCAAAGGCGCCCAGCGGTTGCGTGCCAGGGCACCGCTGCCGTTGCGCTGCAGGCTGCGCATGGGCAGCATCAGAAAATAGGTGGCGTAGGCGAATGCGTTGCGCACCGGTTTCAGGCGCGCATGCCGCACCTGGCCGAAGCCGATCAGTGGCCCCAGAGTGATGGCGGCGGCCGGTTCCGGCGTCATGCTGGCGCTCCAATCGACTGGCCCGGTGCGGCCTGCAACAAAGCGGCCACCCGCAGTCCGGATTTCAGCCCGTCTTCATGAAAGCCGTAGCCGGTCCAGGCGCCGCAAAAGTAGGTGTGGCGTTGGCCCTGCAGCGCGGCCACCTCGCTCTGGGCCCGGATGGCGGCCAGGTCGAACACCGGGTGGGCGTAGTCGAAACTGGCATGCACCTGTCGTGGGTCAATCGGCCGAAGCGGGTTCAGCGACACCAGCACCGGCTGCGTGAACGGCAGCGGCTGCAGCTGGTTGATCCAGTAGTGCAGGCAGACGCGCTGCCCCGCCCCATCGGGCTGGTGGGCGCTTTCATAGTTCCAGGCGGCCCAGGCCCGGCGCTGGCGCGGCAGCACCGCGGCATCGGTGTGCAGCACCGCCCGGTTGGGCTGGTAGCGAATCGCGCCCAGCACGGCGCGCTCGGCGTCGCTGGGCTCGGCGAGCAGCGCCAGCGACTGGTCTGAATGGCTCGCCAGCACCAGTTTGTCAAAGCGCTCGGTCTGTCCGCCGGAAGTGATCAAGACGCCTTGCGCATCGCGCTGAATAAGTTGCACCGGGCAGCGCAGGCGCTTGTCGGCGATGCCGGCAGTGATTTTGTCGACATACTGGCGGGCGCCGCCGGCCACCGTCCACCACTGTGGTCGGTTGCTCACCTGAATCAGGCCATGGTTGTGGCAAAAACGGATCAGCGTCGCCAGCGGGAACTGCAGCATCTGGTCGGTGGGACAGCTCCAGATGCAGCCGAGCATCGGCAGCAGGTACCAGTCGCGAAACGCGCTGGAAAAGCCCTGCTGACGCAGGAAGTCGGCCAGCGGTTGCATCAGTTCGGCGTCCCGGTTGCCCTGGGCCAGCGCGCTGGCCAGCCGGTTGAAACGCAGCACATCGGCCAGCATGCCCAGGAAGCGCGGGCGCAGCAGGTTGCGCCGTTGGGCAAACACGGTGTTGAGCGAGGAGCCGCTCCACGCCAGTGCGGGTTGACCAGTTGGCCCCATCACCTGGGCCGAGAACGACATGTCGGAGCGCGCCGTGGTCACATTGAGCTCGGCCAACAGCCGGATCAGTTCCGGGTAGGTGCGCTCGTTGAACACCAGAAAGCCGGTGTCGATGCCATGCGTGACCGGGCTGCCAGCCTGGACCAAGGTAAGGTCGACGGTGTGGGTATGGCCGCCAAAGTAATCGCCGGCTTCGAACAGGGTGATGTCGGCTTGGCCGCGCAGCCGGTACGCCACGGCCAGGCCGGAAATGCCAGAGCCGACGATGGCCAGCTTCATGGCCCGCTGCCGGTTTGCGTGGCAGCCCGTACGGGCCGCACGACAGGGAAACAACTTGGCATAAACCTACAGGTAATTTTGTGACTGTCTGGTAATCTATCACAGCTGAGGCCCATGAATGCCCCCTGGCCGGCACTGGGTATGGCGCCGAAGGGTTTGCCTGCCAGGCCGAACAGTAACGGCTCAGCGCTTGGGCGGGTGGCGCAGCGTCAGCGGCAGCAGGCGCTTGAGGTTGGGTTTGACCTTGACCCCGTCGTGCGGCAGGCTGGCGGTAACCTTGAACTCTGGTTGCGCGGTATCGCGCACCGTCAGTTCGGCATGCGGCATGCCATTGCGACTGATGATCACGGCGGCCAGCGGCGTGGTGGTGTTGGCACCGCGGCGCACCACAACCGCCACCTCCTCCGACTGCAGCCGCACGTAGGAGCCCGGCGAGTAAATGCCCACCGCCTTGATCAGCGCTGCACCAGCTTCATCGACCTTGTGGTTTTCGTCGAAATAGATCGCCTTCATGGCCTTGCCCGGTGGCACGGGCCGGCGGCCGGCGCGGGGCGACATGGCGGCGGCGAACATGTCGGCACGCTGGATCAGCCGCGCGATGCGCCCACCCGGGTTGCGTGGCGCCAGGGGACCGGGCACCGGTGTGTGGTGGTGACGCACCGCCTCCAGCCAGGTGCGGTCTTGCAGTCCCAGTTTCTCCAGCAGTTCCACGCTGCGCTCGGCGTGCTGGCTGACATTGCGCCGTTGCAGCGGCGCCAGCGGCTCGGTTTGCTGCGCCAGCCGGTCCTGCAACTCGGTCATGCCGATGTTCATGGTCAGGGCGGCCTGGCACAGGGTGGTGTGCAACTGCTGCGGCCACTGCAGCACCTCGCGTGCCGCGATGCCGCACAGCACACTGACCAGCACCGAGTGCGTGGCGCTGTAGCGCTCCACCTCGACCGCGGCCATCTGAATCAGCGCCAGCAGCGCGCCATCGGGGTTGGCATTGCTGTAGCGACTGATCCGGCTTTCAAGCCGGTCGACCTGCCCCAAAAAGCCTTCATCGCGGCCGTTGCGCAAGATGGCATGGGCCTGTTCCTGCACATAGATCCAGTCGGGCTCGCCGTCGTTCTCGGCTGTGCTGGCGACGATGGCCCGCTGGATCACGTCCGAGGCGCGGCTGTTGGTCTGGGCGATCTTGCCGATGCGCTCGTCGTTCATGACCATGGTCATGAGCCGGCTCTCATGAAAACGCTTGTGCTCGTCGGAATCGCGGACGTCGATGTAGACGTCTTCCCGCGCGCGCAGCAGGGTCTGCAACTCCCGGCGGTCGTCGATCACGCTGCCGGAGCGCGCCAGCAGCCGGCCCTCTTTGTCCCACAGCGCAAAGGGCAGCGGCAGGTCGGTGCGTATCGTGGTGATCTTGACGGGCGTCAGTTCCATGGATTCACGCGTCGAATCGCGACTCCGGCAAAAGGGTCAGGGGGAGCAAGCGTGCCGGAGGGAGGTTCAGTTTGACATCTGCCATGGGCACGCCAGCCGTGACCCGCCAACCGGCGCGGCTGGTGTTGCGCAGGGTCAGGTCGGCATTGGGCAGGCCGTTGCGATTGAGCACCACCGCCACCCCCGGCGCGGCGGTGTTGGCGCCGCGCCGAACCACAACCGCGACCTCCCCGCTGGCGAGGCGCACAAAAGAACCGGGTGGGTAGATGCCGATGGCCTTGATCAGCGCCGCGCCGGCTTCATCAACCTGGCTGTTCTCGTCAAAATAGATCGCCTTCATGGCCTTGCTCGGCGGCACAGGCCGACGGCCGGCCCGGGGCGACATGGCGGCGGCAAACATGTCGGCGCGCTGGATGAGCCGCGCCATGCGCCTGCCCGGGGTGTGCGAGCTCAAGGGGCCGGGCACCATGATGTGGTGGGGGCGCACTGCCTCCAGCCAGGTCTGGTCTTGCAGCCCCAACTGTTCCAGCAGTTCCACGCTGCGCTCGGCGTGCTGGCCGACATTTTCTCGCTGCAGCGGTGTCAGGGGCTCGGTTTGCCGGGCCAGCCGGTCTTGCAATTCGGTCATGCCGATGTTCATGGTCAGGGCGGCGTGGCACAGCGTGGGGTGCAGATCGGTCGGCCACTGCAGCACCTCGCGGGCTGCAATGCCGCACAGCACGCTGACCAGCACCGAATGGGTGGCGCTGTAGCGCTCCACCTCGACTGACGCCATCTGCATCAGGGCCAGCAGGGCCCCGTCAGGGTTCACCTGACTGTACCGGCTGATCCGCTGCGCCAGCCAGTCGACCTGCCGCAGAAAGCCCTCATTGCGGCCGTTGCGCAGGATGGCGTGGGCCTGCTCCTGCACATAGACCCAATCCGGTTTGGCGTCGTTCTCGGCCGGGCCGCTGGCGACCTTGCGCTCCCCCAAATCCGACGCTCGGCTGCTGGTCTGGGCGATCTTGTCGAGGCGTTCGTCGTTCATGACCATGGTCATCAGCCGACTTTGATGGAAGCGCTGATGCGCTTCGGAATCCCGCACATCGATGTAAATGTGCTCGCGTGCCTGCAGCAGGTTCTGCAACTCCTGGCGGTCGTCAATCACGCTGCCGGCGCGGGCCAGCAGCCGGCCCTCCTTGTCCCACAGCGTGAACGGCAGCGGCAGGTCGGTGCGTACCGTGGTGATCTTGACGGGTGTCAGCTCCATGGGCTCAGGCCTCGAATCGCGACTCCGGCAGGCGGGTCAGGGGCATCAGGCGGGCCAGGTTGACATTGACCTTGACTTCCATGACAGGCACGCTACCGGTCACCCGCCAGTCGGCACGGCTGGTGTCGCGCAGCGCCAGCTCGGGATTGGGCAGACCCTGACGGTTGAGCACCACCGCCACCCGTGGCGCACTGGTGTTGGCGCCGCGTCGCACCACCACGGCCACTTCTCCGCTGGTGAGGCGGACGAAGGAGCCTGGCGGGTAGATGCCGACAGCCTTGACCAGTGCCGCGCCGGCTTCATCGACCTGGCTGTTCTCGTCAAAATAGGCGGCCTTCATGGCGCTGCCGGTGGCGGCTGCGGCGCGGGAGGCCCGGGGCGAGATGGCGGCGGCAAAAATATCGGCGCGCTGGATCAGCCGCGCCATGCGCTGGCCCAGCGGGCGGGCGCCCAGCGCGCCGGGCTGGCGGGCATGGTGGTCGCGCACCGCTTCGAGCAGGTCGGGGTGGGTGACGCCAAGTTGGCGCAGCATTTCGACAGAGCGGATCGGGTGGTTTTTGATGATGTCGCGCTGGCTGGGGCTGGGCGCCTCTTTTTGCTGGGCGAGTCGGTCTTGCTGCACGGTCATGCCGATGTTCATGGTCAGCGCGGCGTGGCACAGCGTGGTCTCGTCGGCAGCCGGCCATTTCAGCACGTCACGGGCCGCTAAGGCGCAAATCACGCTGACCAGCATCGCATGGGTGCCGCTGTAGCGGTCATGCGCCTTGGCCGCCAGCGAAAACAAGGCCAACAGGGTGCCGTCCGGGTTTTGCCGGGTGTAATGACTCAAATGTTTCTGCAGCGTCTCCAGCCGGTCCAGAAAGGTCAGCGGGTTGGA
>JBEGOC010000258.1:0-2512 GCA_041182225.1 Pseudomonadota bacterium
GCAGACCCATCCGTGCACCCGGCGTCAGTGGCCTGTTATGTCCGCACACTGGCGGCTCTAGGCTCGGGCGCGGCACCGGACGCAGTGCCTGTGCCGGGTGCGGTGTGGCGCCAGATGCCGCAGACCGCCGCTGCCGCCGCACAGCAGCTGTTTGCCGTGCTGCGCGAGCTCGACAGCACCGGTGTGGTCGAAATCTGGGTGGAGACACCGCCCGATGCGCCCGACTGGGCCGGGGTGAGAGACCGGCTGCAGCGGGCGGCGGCTTGATCGCCAGCTGTTGGCGAGTTACTGGTGCCAACACAATCCCGTGGTTGACCCCGTGTTAACCCTGTGTACGGGCGTTGCGTGCAAGTTTAAGATGTCGTTCTAATAAAAGAACGGTCGTTCTTTTTTAATTTAGGAGAACAAGCTTGAGACAAATTCGCTTTCAGTTGTCGGCACTTGGCGTTGTCGGCTTATTGGCCGCCTGCGGCGGCGGCACCAGTTACCAGTCGATCACCGGTTTGGCCGCAACTGGCGCCGCAGTGGCCGGTGCAGCCGTGGCCGGTAAATGCGCCTCTGGCTCAACACTCACCGGGATGACCACCGCCGAAGGCGAGTTCCGGCTTGTCCTTAGTGATGGGCAGACCATGCCTTGCATGCTGCAGGTGTCAAAAGGGGACACGATCTTGCACAGCATTGCGACAGACGGCGGCCGGACCAACGTCACGCCCCTCTCGGATCTGGTCGTCACCAAGGCGCTTGGTTCTGATGCTGCCACGGCCTTCGCCAGTTTCGACGCTGCGAAGGGGACGGCTATCAAGGCAGGGCTGGATGCTGCCAAGGCCTATGTCAAGGCCGAAGTGACAGCCCTGACGGGCGGTGCGCCTGCCGGCGACATCCTCACCGGTTCATTCAAGGTCGGTGATGCCGATGACAAGGTGCTGGATAACTTGACCGCCAAGCTCGCTACTGCAGGTAAGAAACTGGACGATCTGCGCCAGGGTTCGGTCCTTGGCGGCTCGCTCACAGCAGCACTTGACCGTGGTGTCCTCATTGATTCTGCTGCGTCCATTTACACGCTGCCGACCGCCGCTATTGATGCGGGCCCGCTCAAAGCCCTTACCGGCGCGGCCAAATGTGACGTCAAGGTCGTTCCGTTGAATTACAAGACCATTGGCGTCAGCGGTGAAAAAACCAATGCCTCGGGCGTCCTGCTGCTACCCTCGGGCAGCAACTGCACAGCATCCGCCGGGTTGGTCGCCTATGCCAAGGGTACCGATGTGCAGAAGCCCCGCACCCTGGCCAATCCAGCGGATGGCGAGACTTTCCTGCTGGCTGCGGTCTATGCCGCGCAAGGCTACGCTGTGGTGGCTACCGATTATCTGGGTTTTGCCAAATCGGATTACCCGTATCACCCTTACCTGCATGCCGATTCGGAGGCCAGTGCGGTCATTGATTCGATTCGTGCGGCGCGCAAGGCGGCCACGGCTTTGGGTGCCAACCTGTCAGGCAAGGTGATGTTGACTGGCTATTCGCAAGGCGGGCACGCCTCCATGGCCGCACACCGGGCCATTGAGCGCGACAACGCGGCTGAGATCAATGTGGTAGCGGGCGCCCACTTGGCCGGACCGTATAACCTGTCGGGCTCATTGAAGTCATCTGCCGTGATTGCGGGTTACCAATTCTTTGTGCCCTATCTGGTGACGTCCTGGCAAAAGGTGTATGGCACCGTGTACACCAAGACCAGTGACGTGTTTAAGGACCCCTATGCCAGCTACATTGAAACGCTGCTGCCGAGCGCCACACTGGATTACACAACCCTGATCACGTCTGGCAAGCTGCCGTACGGTCCCAGCCCGACCGAGGCACGGGATGCCATGTTCCAGCTGGCTTACCTCACGGACGCGCAGACCAACGATAAGAATGGCCTCTATCTGGCCGGCAAAAAGAACGACCTGCTGGGCTGGAGCCCCAAATCCAAGCTGATGCTGTGCGGCGGCGCAGGCGACCCCACCGTGCCTCCGGCGCTGCATCAGGTGCCGATGAAGGCCGACTTTGACAGCCGCAAACTGAGCAATGTGACCACGGTGGATGTGGATGCGCTTGTGCAAGCCACCTACGGTCCTGGTGGCAAGGCGCCGACGGACCCGACGTCGGCAGCATTTGCCACCTATTACGGCAGCTACCACGGTACCTACGCGCCACCCTTCTGCCACGCCCAGGCCAAGGGGCTGTTTGACCTGGTCAGCGCCAACTGACCCTCAGCGAAACCGCAACTTCATCACCAAGATGCTGATCGCCAGCGTCAGGGTGATGGCGTTGGCGATGATGATGGGCCAGGCGCCCAGCAGCAGGCCGTAAATGAGCCAGCAGCTCACGCCCACGGTGAATACGCTGTACATGCCCAGCGAGATACCGCTGACGTCGCGGGTTTTGAAGGTGTGCCAGACCTGGGGCACAAAGCTGGCGGTGGAAATGACGGCGGCGACGGTGCCGATGGTGTTGATCAGGGACATGGGCTTGCCAGACG
>JBEGOC010000259.1:0-7066 GCA_041182225.1 Pseudomonadota bacterium
ACCTCCAGCTGGCGCAACGCCTGATGCAGCTGCGCGGCGATAGCGACAGGGCAAACCTCCTCTTCCGGCTGGTCGACCACCTGCACCAGGCCGGTCCGCCCGCCGATGCGGCGGCCCGGACCCAGTCGATCCAGCTGCACACCCCGGCTGGTCTGCAAGCCCTGGCCTCGGCCGCCTTCGCGCCCGCACACATCCTGCTCGACCGTGCCATGGTGCTCGCGGGCACCAGCTACTGGACCGAGGACTACCTGGGCGCGCTGTCGCTCACCATCGAGGCAGCACGGGCGGCCTACCTCACCGGCCACAACGACCGCATGAAGGAACACGTGGCGATGGTCCAGCGCCGCGCCCGAAGGGTGTTCGACCGGGCGCAGGCACGCATCGTCGAGGTGCAGTCCGCCGTGAGCAGCCTGGACCTCGATGGCGCCATCTCCCTGGGTCTTGAAACGCTGGGTACGCTCGGCTACAACCTGCCCTGGCATCCGACCCAGGAGGAAATCGGTCAGGGCCTGCAGGCAACCCTGGGGCGGCTCGCAAGCGAGCCCGACAGCAGCCTGGCAGAGCGACCCGTCAGCGAGGCGGCCGAGGCCAATTTCGCCCTGCAGCTGCAGACGCTGATGTCTGCCCCGGCCTTCGTGGCGCGGCCCGCCCTTCTGCCCATCCTGGCCTTCGACATGGTCCGCATCACGCTCGACCAGGGCCCCTCGCGGGATTCGCCTTTCGGCTTCGGGCTGCTGGGCCTGTTCCTGTGCGCCATCGGCATGTACGACGCCGCCTATGCCCAGGCGCAGACCACGCTGGCCCTGCTGGACCGGTTCGAGGACTGCCCGCAAAGGGCCCGGGCCACCCACCTGGCGGTCGGTTTCGTCGCGCCATGGAAACAGGCGCTGCGGGAGGTCATCGACCGCCAGATGCAGGTCTACTACCTCGGCATGGAAAGCGGCGACCTGGAGTACGCCTGCTGGGGCTCGAGCATGGCCAGTGCCAACGCCCTGTGGGCGGGCGTGCCGCTGGACCAGGTGCGCGCCAAGGTCGATGCCGACGTGGCCGCCTGCCTGTCCTGCGGCCAGCAGACTGTGCTTCCGGTGGCTCAGCTGTACCAGGCCGGCGTCATCGCCCTGTGCGGTGACGGCCTGGAGCCAACCCGCCTGGTGCATGCCGGCTTCGACGAGGACATGGCCCTGCCCCAGTACCATGCCATCGGCAACCGGACTGCGATTGCCGTGGCCCGGTCGCTGCACACCATGCTGCGCTATCTCTTCGGCGATGATGCCGGCGCCTTGCAGGCTGCCGCCGAGGGGATGGCGCATGCTGACGGCGTGCTGGCCACCTACGTGACGGTCAACACCCGTTTCTACGGAGCGCTGGCCACCCTGAGCCACTGCGACTCGGCCAGCGACGAGAGGCGGGCCGAACTCCTGGCCAACGTGGCCGAGCACAGGGCCGCCTTCGAACCCTGGATCGCCGCCTGCGCCGACAACCATGCCCACCGGCTGGCGCTGATCGACGCCGAGCTGGCCCGGGTCAACGGCGATGCCGTGGCCGCGATGAACGGCTACGACCATGCCATCCGGCTCGCCGCAGCGCAGGGCTTCCTGCAGGACGAGGCGCTGGCCAGCGAGCTGGCAGGTCGCTTCCACCTCAAGGCCCAGCGCGCCACGGTGGCTCGTGCCTACCTGACCGAGGCCCGCTACGCCTACGAGAAGTGGGGGGCACACGCCAAGGTGACGCAGCTGCTGGCGGCTTTCCCCGATCTGGCAACACCCATGGCCACCCTCACCAACCTGCCAGGGGTTGCCGCCCCCCTGCAGGCCAGTGTCCATGCCACGCTGACCGGCACGGTGAGCGGGGGCTCGGTATCCCTGGACCTCGACATCGTCACCATGGCCAAGGCCATGCAAGCTATCACGTCCGAATCGGACGTCGATGCCCTGCTCACACGCATCGTGCAGGTGGCCATGGAGAGCGCCGGCGCCACCAGCGCCACCCTGCTGCTGGCCCAGGATGGCGGCCTGGTGGTGGTGGCCGAATGCCACGCGGCGCCCATGCAGGAGGCACACCTCGACCAGCCGCTGGCGAGCCTGACCCACATCTCACGCTCGGTCGTCACCAGGGTCTTCCGCAGCGGCGAAGCGGTTGTCTCCGGGCTGGACAAGGCACCGCCAGGGCAGGCACAGGACGGTTTCCCGGGCCAGGCCGTCGCAGCCGTGGTGCTGGCCGATCAGGGCAGGCGATTGGGCGTCCTCTACCTCTCCAACGACCTCATCCACACCGCATTCCCGCCCAGCCGCGTGCTCACCCTGGAGCTGCTGGCGGCACAGGCGGCGATTGCGCTGGGCAAGGCGCGCCTGCTGCGGGAGAGCACCGAGATGGTGCGCGCCTTCGAGCGTTTCGTGCCCAAGGCCTTCCTAGGCCACCTTGGCCGGGAACGCGTGGTGGATATCGCGCTGGGCGACGCCCGCATGCACCAGACCACGGTCATGTTCACCGACCTGCGCGGCTTCACCAGCCTGTTCGAAAAGATCCCCCCCAGGGAGGGCTTCGCGCTGCTCAACCTCTACCTCGGGCGCATGACGCCCATCATCGAGCAACACGGCGGCCTGGTGGATAAGTTCATCGGCGATGGCATCATGGCGCTGTTCCTGGGCTCGGCCGACCAGGCCCTCAAGGCGGTGCTGGCCATGCACGCAGCGCTTGGTGAGCTCAATGACAGTGGCGAACTGCCCGACGGACTGCGGCTGCGCATGGGGGCCGGCCTGCATGCCGGCCCGGTGGCGCTGGGCACCGTGGGCTCGGCGCAGCGGCTGGACGTGACGGCCCTCGGCGACACGGTCAACAGCGCCAGCCGGCTCGAGGCCATCACCTCCGCCGTCGGGGCCGAAGTGCTGATTTCCGAGGATGTGATGTGGCGCCTGCTGGACCCGAACGCGATCGACCTGCGGGTGCTGGGACAGGTGCTGGTCTACGGCCGGGAGGAGCCGATCGCCATCGTGGAGGTGTTCTCCGCCAACCCCGAGCCGGTGCGCGTTGCCAAGCGCGAGACCGCACAAGACTTCGAGGCGGCCCTGGAGGCCTACCGCGACGGCAGGTTTGCCAAATCCATCGACCTGCTCAGCCGGTGCCTGGAGCGCTGCCCGCAGGACGAGGTGGCACGGCGGGTGATGGACCGCGCGAAGTCCCGCGCCAGTGGGGTGGCAGCACCCCTGCGCAAGGGAGAGGTGGAACTGGTCTGAAGAAAGTGCTTTTGCACGGCGACGACAATCTGACCCCATGACCATTCCAAGCGACCCCTTGCATTGCTTCACGCTCAGCACCGAAGACCAGGTGGCCCACCTGGTGCTGAACCGGCCGGCTGAGCTCAACACCATGCACCCGCTGTTCTGGCGCGAGCTCGATGCGGTGCTGAGCCGGCTGCACCGGGAGGGCACAGCGCGGGCGCTGGTGATCAGCAGCACCGGCCGACACTTCAGCGCCGGCATGGCGCTGGAGACCTTTTCCGGGGCGATCAGCATGGACGACCAGAGCCCCGAGGGACGCGCCGCCATCTTTGATGCGCTGACCGACATGCAGGCCACCTTCAGCAAGCTCGAAGCCCTGCGCATGCCGGTGATCGTCGCCATCCAGGGCGGCTGCATTGGCGGAGCGGTGGACATGGTGACCGCCTGTTGCATCCGCTACGCCACGGCTGACGCATTTTTTTGCATCCAGGAGATCAACATCGGCATGGTGGCCGACGTCGGTACGCTGCAGCGCCTGCCCAAGCTGCTGCCGCTGGCGGTGGTCAAGGAGCTGGCCTACACAGGGCGGCGCCTGGACGCCGCGCGGGCACAGGGCTACGGCCTGGTCAACGAGGTGTTTGACACGCCCGAGGCCACTCTGGCCGCCGCGCTGCAGTGCGCCCGCGAGATTGCGGCCAAGCCGCCGGTGGCGATCTGGGGTACCAAGCAGGCCGTGAACTACGCGCGCGACCATTCGGTGGACGATGCACTGCGGCAAATGGGCTGGTTGCAGGGGGCGATCTGGAGCAACGCGCATGTGCGCGCCGCGGTGGACGGCCTCAAGCGCAAAGCGTCGGCCGAGTTTCCCCCATTGGCACCCCTGCGCCGCTTCCACGACCTTGGCTGAGGCCAATGCGGCAGGATCAGCCCGCCAATTGACCCATTCATTGACACATCGCAAGGCGGACCGCTGCCGTAAGATATTGGTCTGTTCGCCCTCAGATTATTCGGAAGGATGTTCCCATGCGCATGAATTTGCCGGTGACCCAGCAGGACTTTGATTACCCTGCCGACCAAATGCTGGTGTCCACCACAGACACCAAAGGCAATATCACGCACTGCAACCATGCTTTTGTGGCGGTGAGCGGGTTCAGCTATGACGAGCTGATCGGCCAAAACCACAACCTGGTGCGCCACCCGGACATGCCGCCCGAGGCCTACAAGGACATGTGGCAAACCATCGGGCGCGGCCGGCCCTGGACCGGCATGGTCAAAAACCGGCGCAAGAATGGCGACCACTACTGGGTGCAGGCCAACGTCACGCCCATCCTGGATCAGGGCAAGCCCAAGGGCTACATGTCGGTGCGCATCAAACCAAGCGCCGAACAGGTGCGGGCGGCCGAGGCGCTGTACGCCCAAATGCGGCTTTGGCGCGAAACGGGCCGCAAACGTCCGGCTTTTGTCTTGCGTTCGGGCGAAGTGCGCTACACCGGCTTGCGTGGCATGGCCGGCCGCCTGCGGCGCATCACGCTGACCAGCCGGCTCGGTTTGGGTCTGGCCGGCATGGTGTTGCTCGGTATGGTGCCCCAACTGCTGGACGCGCTGGGCTTGCATCTGCAAAGCGCTGAGCAGCTGGGCTTGCAACTGGCCAGCCTGGTCCTGGGCGCGCTGCTGCTGCTGGCCTGGTTCAACCGCTCGTTTGGCACTGCCATCCGCGCGGCCGAACACTTTGCCGATGATCTGGCCGGCTGCAACCTGACCACCACGGTGGCCAGCAACTTTGTGCCGCCCATGGACTCGCTGGTGCGCAGCCTGCGCCAGATCCAGATCAATCTGCAGGCGGTGGTCGGCGATGTGCGCGGCGAAATCGACACCTTCACCCAATCGGCGGCCGAGATCGCCGCCGGCGGGCTCGACCTGTCGGCGCGCACGGAGTCGCAGGCCAGCAGCCTGGAGGAGACCGCCGCCTCGATGGAGCAGTTGTCCAGCACCGTCAAACAAACGGCGGCCACGGCGGCGCAGGTGGCCATGCAAAGCGACGCCAGCACCAGCGTGGTGACCCGCGGCGGTGATGCCGTGCACAAGGTGGGCGAGGCGATGCGGGCCATCGACGGCTCGTCAGCGAAGGTGCGCGACATCATTGGCGTGATTGAGGGCATCGCCTTCCAGACCAACATCCTCGCGCTGAACGCGGCGGTGGAAGCCGCGCGCGCCGGTGAACAGGGGCGCGGCTTTGCGGTGGTGGCGTCCGAGGTGCGGGCGCTGGCGCAGCGCAGCGGCGTGGCCGCCAAGGAGATTCGCGACCTGATCGCCCAGTCGACCGAGCAGATCACCGAGGGCACCAAACAGATGAATCACGCCGGCGAAACCATCGACGAAGTGGTGCGCTCGGTGCGCGACGTGGGCGAGCTGATTCGCCAGATCACCAACGCCACCCATGAGCAGTCGATCGGCATCGCCCAGGTGAATGAGGCCGTGACCCAGCTGGATACCGTCACCCAGCAAAACGCCGCGCTGGTCGAGCAATCAGCAGCCTCGGCCGAGGGTTTGAGCACCAGCGCCGTCACACTGGCCCGCGCGGTGCAGGTGTTTCACCTGCCCTGAGCGGCCCGCTCAGCGGCGGCTACTGCCGCGCGGTGCGCACATTGGCCGGCAGCGTCTGCGCGTAGCTGGTGCGAAACGGGTTGATGTCCAGCCCGCCCCGGCGCGTGTAGCGGGCATACACCGCCAGCTTGTGCGGCTGGCAGCGCCGCCAGATGTCCATGAAAATGCGCTCCACGCATTGCTCGTGAAACTCGTGGTGGTTGCGGAAACTCACCAGGTACTGCAGCAATCCTTCCTGGTCGATGGCGGCGCCGCTGTAACTGATCTGCACGCTGCCCCAATCGGGCTGGCCGGTCACCAGACAGTTGCTTTTGAGCAGGCGGCTGGTCAGCACCTCAGTCACCGGCGGCTCGTCGGCCGCCGTGCGCAGCAGCTCCGGCGCCGGCGTGTACTGCCGGCATGCCACGTCGAGTCGGTCCAGGCTCAGGCCGTCGAGCTCCTGTACCGGCTCGCGGTCAAACAACTCAGGATCGAGCAGCCGCACCCCGACCGAGGCTTGCACCACAGCGCCACGCCAGGCGGCCTCGGTCAGATCGGCGCGCAGGTGCGCCAGCACGGCAGCGGCATCGGCAAACACCGTGTTGTTGAAGCTGTTGAGGTAGAGCTTGAGCGACTTGCTCTCGATGATGTGGGTGGACTCGCAGGGCACGGTGATGTGCGCCAGCGCCAGTTGCGGTTTGCCGCGCGGCCCGAGCCAGCTCAGCTCGAAGGCGGTCCACATGTCGGCACCGAGAAACGGCAGCGCCTCGCCAAGGCCCAGCTCTGCGCGCTTGGCGGCGCGCGGGATCGGGAACAGCAGGGCCGGGTCGTACTGGTCGGCATAGGCCGAGGCCTTGCCCAGTTGGGAGTCGTGGGCGGTGTTCATACGGACTGGAAATGGGGCCGCAGCGCGACCAGCAGCCGCTCCACCACCGGCGCGGGCAAATCGTGGCCCATACCGGCCACGCCGATCAGGCGGGCGCCGGGAATGCGCCGCGCGGTGTCTTCGCCGCAGGCGTAGGGCAGCAACGGGTCGTCCCGGCCGTGAAACACCAGGGTCGGCGCCTTGATCTGCGCCAGCAGCGCCGCGCGAGGGCTGTCAGCCATCACCGCCAGCATCTGACGCAGCGTGCCCACCGGGTAGAAGCCGCGCTCCGCCGCTTGCGCAATGCGCAGGCGCAGCTCGGCCTCGGGCGTGACAACATCCGGGCTACCAAGAACGCGAAACAGCCGCACAAAGTGGTCCACCACCGCCTGCCGGTCAC
>JBEGOC010000260.1:0-8327 GCA_041182225.1 Pseudomonadota bacterium
GCACCGAGGCACTGACCGGTTGGCAGGCGCCATGCGACATCGGGCAGACAAAGGCAGCGATCGAGGGCAGTGGTGCGGCTTCGCATTCGCCGTAGCCGACCAGCCCACCGGCAGCGACGCGTACCAGCAGCGCATCCTGGCTGCCGTCGGCCTCGGTGGTGACTTCGGGCATGGCCAGGTAAAAGAAATCTACGGCATCAATTTTCATGTTTAGGTGGCCTTTTGTTGGCTGGCTGCGGAGGCTGACTGGATGTCGCTGCTCGTGTCCCCCGCCCTGCGGGCTCCTCCTTGACCTCGCTGCGACACCCAATCAGCCCCCGCAGCCGAGAAGATGGTGGGCGCACGGTAAGCCAGGTGCCTTGCCAGATCAGGGTGGTGGGGCGTTTGGCGCAGCGGCATCAAGGAGGAACCCGTAGGGCGGGGGACAGCCGCGGAGCCGAATGCGCCGCCGCCCTGATCCCACCCAGGCACCCCCCGACCTTGGCGCCTCATCATTTGCGAAACCAAAGCTTAGCTGTGGTAAACGACGGCCCGGGGCTCAAAGACCGCATCCGGGTCAAGCGGGTACATGGGCCGGGCACAGATGGTGTGGCCCAGCGACTTCAGGTTGGCGGAGGTGGCCCCGGGCACATCGACATTGAAGTTGGCGTCGGCCCAGGCCTCAAACATATGGTGCTCGGTGTGCGGCGACTTCACCACGATCAGGTCGAAGTCGGTCGGGTTCAGGCCGTTGGCGTAGTACATGGCGCGATCGAATAGGCTCAGGGTTTTGCTGAACACCACCACCGTGAAGTTGTCGAATTCGAGCACGGCAGTGGGGCCGGCGTCCAGGCCGGTCTTCATGGTCTCCAGCCGGGCCTGGCCGTCCGACAACAGACGAACCCGTGCTGTGACCGGCATGGGCGAAAAGCGTCCCGCATCGATCGCGCCACCCAGACCCACGGTCACCGTGGCACCGACCCCCGCCGCGTGGGCGGCGGCGGCGGCGGCCGGGTCGACAATTTGCGCCAGCACGCGTTTTTTGTAGCCTGCCGCGCGCAGACCCTTCAGGATCAGGTTTGAGTCACCGGTGGCGCCGGAGGAGGTGGCGTCGGCGGCGTCGGTAAAGATCACCGGCCCCGGGATGGTGGCGGCCTGCGCGATGGCACGCGCCAGCGAGGTCAGCTTGCCCTGCATGCGGTGGCGCAGCGGCCAGAACTCGCGCGCCAGCCGCAGCGCTTCGGCTTCAGCCAGCGCCGCGTCGCCGGCTGTGGCCACCAGCACCTGGCTGCACAGCTCGGGCACATCGGTGAAGGGGTTGCCGATCATGATGCCGG
The DNA here is from genome assembly GCA_041182225.1 of Pseudomonadota bacterium. Lineage (GTDB taxonomy): Bacteria > Pseudomonadota > Gammaproteobacteria > Burkholderiales > Burkholderiaceae_C > Rhodoferax. The sequence continues at coordinate 1,317 of JBEGOC010000260.1, forward strand.
CCGACATGGCCTGGCCTTCGAGCTCAAGCCGGCGCGCCTCACGAATCAGTTCGCCGTAGCAGCCGGATTTGGTGATCAGCTCATCCCCGCGCACCAGGCTGGGGATCACCACGCGGGCGATGGTCGGGCGGATGTTCTCGGTCACCAGCCGGTGCAGGATGGTGGCGGCACGCTGCCCGGTGGAGGCAAAGTCGACATGGGGGTAGGTGTGGTAGATCGCCAGACCGTTGATCTGCCGCAGCATGCGGTCGGTCAGGATGCCGTGCAGGTCGAGCGAAATCACGATCGGTATGTCCGGCCCGACCATGCGGCGCACCTCGGTCAGCAGGTGGCCTTCGGGGTCGAGCTCGCCCTCGGCGGCCATGGCGCCGTGCAGGGAGAAGTAGACGCCGGCAATGCCGCTGCTGGCCTGAGCCGCAATGGCGGCCAGCAGCTCAGCGGCCAACCGTTGCCAGCCCTGGGCTGACAGGATGCCGGCCGAGCCCGCGCGTGCCGCCATGGTCAAAACCGGCTGCAGGCCCTTGGCCCGGAACACGGCCAGGGCGCCGCCCATGGAGGTGTTGAGGCCATCCTGCGCCAGCATCTGTTCGCCACGCTCGATGTGGAAATTGTCATAGCCGGACGGCAGCGGGTTGAAGGAGGAGATCTCCTGCATGCATTCGGCGATCAGGATTCGGGCGGGTGCAGTCATGCGTTTTCCTTTCAGGGGCTCAGGCTGCCGTCGGCCACGCGCAGGCAGGCGACTTGGTGGCCAGGGGTGGCCGCGTGCAGCAGGGGGTCATGGGTCAGACAGGCTGGGCGGACGTGTGGGCAACGGTTGGCAAAGCGGCAGCCCGCGCCGGTGGCGTCGGGCTTGGCCAAGTCGCCTTGGGCGATGGTGGCGCTGCGGCGCTGCGCGGGGTGGTCGGCTGGCAAGGCGGCCAGCAGGGCCTGGGTGTAGGGGTGTCGCGGCTGCGCAAACAAGGTGTCAGCCGGTGCCACCTCCACAATCCGGCCCAGGTACATCACCGCCACCCGGTCGCTTTTGTTTCGCACCACCGCCAGGTTGTGCGAGATGAACAGGTAGGTCAGCTTCAGGTCGCGTTGCAGCTCGCGCAGCAGGTTGATCACCTGGGCTTGCACCGACACATCCAGCGCCGACACGGCCTCATCGGCGACGATGAACTCCGGCTCCAGGGCCAGCGCCCGGGCGATGCCGATGCGTTGGCGCTGACCCCCCGAGAACTCATGCGGGTAGCGCTGCAGTGCGCTGCTGGGTAGGCTGACCAGGTCCAGCAGGCGCTGCACCCGGGCAGCGCGGCTGGCGCTATCGCCCACGCCATGGATCACCAGCGGCTCGGTGATGATGTCCCCCACCTGCATGCGCGGGTTGAGCGAGCCATAGGGGTCCTGGAACACGATCTGCATCGCGCGCCGCTTGCTGCGCATGCCGGCGGCATCCAGCCGGGTGATGTCTTCACCATGGTGCAGGATGGTGCCGCCCGTGGGCTCGATCAGGCGCAACAACAGGCGGCCAGTGGTGGACTTGCCGCACCCCGACTCGCCCACCAGCCCCAACGTTTCACCTGGGGCGATGCTGAGGTCCACGCCGTCGACGGCGCGCAGCGCGGGCGCAGCCTTGGCCAGGAAGTGGCGTGGCCGTTCGAAATGTTTGTGCAGCCCACGGGCTTCGATCAGGGGTGGGTGGGTACTCATGCTGTGGGCACCGCTGTGTCAGGTTCGGGTGCGAAGGGGCTGACACAGGCGGCCAGGTGCGCTGGCCCCACCTCGCGCAGCGGCGGCCGTTGGCTGCAGGCCGGGCCGGCCAGCTGGCAGCGCGGCGCAAAGCTGCAACCGGCACTGGTCTGACCGATGCCCGGCACCGTACCTTCGATCGTGCTCAACCACTCTGCGCCCGCTGCGATCCGGGGCCGCGAGGCCAGCAGGCCCCGGGTATAAGGGTGCGCGGGCCGGTCGAAGATGTCCAGCACCGCGCCCTGCTCAACCACGCGGCCGGCATACATCACGGCCACCCGGTCGCACATCTCGGCAATCACGCCCAGGTCATGCGTGATCAGCAGCACCGACATCTGGTCGTCGCGCTGGATCTTGCGCATCAGGCCCAGGATCTGGGCCTGGATGGTGACGTCGAGCGCGGTAGTCGGCTCGTCGGCGATCAGCAGTTGCGGTTTGCCTGCCAGCGCGATCGCGATCATCGCCCGCTGGCGCATGCCGCCGGAGAGCTCGTGCGGGTAGGCGTCGATCTGGCGTTGAGGGTCGGGCATTTCCACCCGGCGCAGCAGGGCGATGCTTTCCTCGCGTGCGGCCGCGCCTTGCAGCGCGCGGTGCCAGCGAAGCACCTCGCCAATTTGCTGGCCGACCCGCATCACCGGGTTGAGCGAGGTCATGGGCTCCTGAAAAATCATGGCCATGTCCTTGCCACGCAAGGCGCGAAGCTCGGTTACTGGCAGGTTCAGCAGGTCCTTGCCCTGCAAGGTGATGGCCCCCTGCCGCACCCTGATCGGGCTTGGCAGCAGGCCCATGATGGACAGCGCCAACATGCTCTTGCCCGAGCCGGATTCGCCCACCACGCCCAGCACTTCGCCGTGGCCCAGGCTGAACTCGATGTCGCTCAGGATGTCCGGTCCGCGCGACCCCAGGGCCGTACTCAGTTGCTGCACCTGCAGCAGCGGTAATTCAGGGCGGGTGGTTGTCATCGGGTGTTCACCGCCATGCGTGGGTCCAGCACGTCGCGCAAGCCGTCACCCAGCAGGTTCAGCCCGAGCACACTGACCAGGATGGCAAACCCCGGCGCCAGCGTGATCCAGGGCGCCGCCACGATGAAGTCGCGCCCGTTGGCAATGATGGCGCCAAAGGTGGGCGCGGGTGGCGGCGGGCCGACACCGATGAACGACAGCACCGCCTCGTTCAGGATGGCCACGGCGAACACATAGGTCATGCGCACCACCAGCGGCGCCATGGCATTGGCCAGGATGTGGCGCAGCAGGATGCGGGCGTGGCCGGCACCCAGTGCCCGCGCGGCTTCGACGTACTCCATCTCGCGCACCACCAAGACCGAGGCGCGCACGATGCGGGCCGTGTGCGGGATGGCGGCGATCGACAGGGCGATGATGACGTTCACCACCGAGGCGCCCAGCACCGAGCTGATGGCAATGGCCAGGATGATGGACGGAAACGCCATGAAGGCATCCATCAGCCGCATGATCGGGCCATCCGACCGGCGGAAGTAGCCGGCGGTGGCACCTATCACCACCCCGGCAGCAGCCGTGATCAGCGACACCATCAAACCGATTTGCAGCGAGATGCGGGCGCCGTGCAGCACCCGAGACAGGATGTCGCGGCCGAAATGGTCGGTGCCCATCCAGTGTTGCAAGCTGGGGGCCAGCATGCGCGCCCGGAAATTGCCCTTGAGCGGGTCGAATGGCGCGATCACGCTGGCCAGCAGGGCCAGCACCACCACCAGCCCCACCAGCGCGGCGCCAATGGTGAAGGAGCGGTTGGCCAGCAGGCGGCGCGCGAACGAGGCGCGGCCGGGGGCTGGTGCGGGCAGGGTGGCAGCGCTTGTCATGGCTTAGCCCAGTCGGACCCGCGGGTCAACCACGGCGTACAACAGGTCCACCACCAGATTGACCACCAGGTAAATCAGCGCCAAAAACAGCAGCCCGCCTTGGATCACCGGGAAGTCGCGCGATAGCACGGCGCCGATGATCAGCCGGCCCAGGCCGGGAATCGAAAACACCTGTTCGGTGACCACCGCGCCGCCCAGCAGGGCCCCGACCATGATGCCCATCACCGTCACGATCGGAACCATCGCATTGGCCAGGCCGTGGCGCACCACCACATAAGGCTCTGGCAGGCCCTTGGCACGGGCGGTACGGACAAAATCCTGCCCCAGCACCTCCAGCATGCTGGAGCGGGTCATGCGCGCCACAAAGCCCATTTGCACGCAGGCCAGCGTGAAGGTCGGCAGCGCCAGATGGCGCGCCCATTGCCAGGGGTTGGTGGCAAAGGCCACATAGTCACCCGCCGGAAAGATCGGCACCATCACCGCCACCAGCCAGATCAGCACCAGGCCGAGCCAGAACTCAGGAATCGACAGGCCCAGCAGCGCCAAGGTCATCAGCCCCTGGTCGGCCGCCTTGCCGTGCCTCACCGCTGCCAGCACACCAGCGGCCATGCCGAGCAGCACTGAAACCAGAAACGCCATGGCCGTCAGCGACAGCGTCACCGGCAGCCGCTCCAGAATGGCGCTGGTGACGCTGCGGTTGAGCAACAGCGACGTACCCAGATCGCCCTGCAGCACCCGCAGGTACCACTCGCCCATGCGCACCAGAAACGGTCGGTCCAGGCCCAGCTCGCGCCGCACCCGCTCCAGGGCTTCGGCGGTGGCGCTGGCGTCCAGAAAGGCCGAGGCCGGATCGCCCGGGACCAGTGACAGCAGGACGAAGGTGATCAGCGATACCAGCAGCAGCACCGGGATCGAAGCCAGCACGCGCCGAACGATGAAACGCCCCATGTCAGGCAATCCGGCCGGCCTGCACCCTTATTCCAGCCAGACGCCCCACATGCGCGGGATGCGGTAGGCCTTGAAGTTTTTCAGCCGCGCTGTGGCCACCTGGAACAGGCCGTAGGTGCCCAGGTTGATGGCAATCGCTTGGTCAGCCATCTGGTTTTCGAAGTCGGCAAACAGTTTTTTCTGGACCTCGATGTTCATCTCACCGTTGAGTTTGTCAAACAGGCCGTCGATCACCGGGTCTGCCTTGCGCTGACCCTGGCCCTTGACCCAGTGCGACATGGCCGAGGCCGGGCCTTCAAAGGGCTCGATGCCGAAACCGTGGGTCCAGAAATTCCAGCCCACGTCGCTCTTGAGGCCAATGCCCGAGGTCGTGGGCCAGTCGGCCACTTTCAGCTCCACATTCACCCCGATTTGCGACATTTGCTGCTGGAACACGGTGGCCGCGTCGATGTTGGGGCGGATGTTGTCGATGATGAAGGTGAGCTTTTCACCCTTGTAGCCGGACTTTGCCAGGCTGGCCTTGGCGGCTGCCACGTTTTGTTTGAGCGGCGCGCGCCCGCTGTGGTAAGCCGAGCCGGCATAGACCCAGCTCTGGTCGATCTTGTTGATGTCCGGGTAGGCCACGGCCATGATTTCTTCGGCATCCAGCGCCTGTTGCACCGCGCGGCGGAAGTTCAGGTCGGCGCCGGCGCCCTGGGCCATGTTGAACTTCAGCACCTGCACCGCAAAGGGCAGCACCGGGATCACCTGGAAGTTGGCGTTGGCTCTGAGCCGTTTAGCGGTCGGACCGTCGGTGGTTTCGTTCAGGTGAACCTGACCGGTCTCCAGTGCCGCGTCGCGCGAGCCGGCTTCGGGCATGAAGCGGAAGGTCACGCTGTCCACATAAGCGATCTTGGCGCCGGCAAAGCCGTCGCGGACCTTGTAGGCCGGGTTGGGCTTGTAGTCGTCGAAGCGGGCCACCTTGACATGGCTGTCCGGCTTGTACTCGACAAACTTGAACGGCCCGGTGCCGATGGAGGCGGCTTTGCCCATTTCCTTGGCGGCTTCCTCTGCGGGCATGATGGCAATCGGTGCGCGCGGGCTCGACAGGTTGCCCAGGAAGGTCGACTGCACCGATTTGAGCTTGACGGTCACCTGGTTCGGCCCGCTGGCGCTGACCGTGTCGATGGCCCCGATCAGGCTGGCGGAGGCACCGCCCTTGCGGTAGCGCTCCAGTGACGCCACCACGTCGGCCGGGCCCATCTCCTTGCCGTTGTGGAATTTGACACCGGTACGCAGCTTGAAGACGTAGCTCAGGCCGTCGGCCGAGATGGTGACCCCTTCGGCCAGATCGGGCACCGGCCGCGCACCCTCGTCGCGGGCATACAGCGTCTCGAAGATGTGCAGGTTCACATTGCGCGCGACCTGCGCCGAGGTGGCGTGCGGGTCCAGCGAGGGCGGTGCCCCGGTCATGGCAATGACGACGTCGCCGCCTTTTTTCTGTGCCAATGCCGGGCCGGCCGCAGTCAGCGCCAGCGACATGGCGAGGGCCAGCTTCAAGAATGTCAGTTTCATCAAAAGTCTCCTTCATGTTGGCCCGCAGTGGCGGGCATTGCCAGTGGTCCTTACCCCTTCCATCTCAGCATGGGTCTGCTGCCATCGTTCTGACAACAACCGACAAACAAGAATAGCATATTTAATTAAAGTATACAATCTGACCATGAGCAGCGTCACGTCCCCGTCCTTGCATTTGGTCGATCCGCCACCGGCACTGGCGCCAGCGCCGGGCTTTGTCAAATTGCAGCCGCGCACCCTGGTGCACCAGGTGATCGATGCCTTGGTGGCTGGTGCGTCGGAGGGGCTGATCCTGCCGGGTGACCGCATCGTGGAGGCCGATTTGGCGCTGCAACTTGGCGTCAGCCGCGTGCCGGTGCGCGAGGCGCTGCGGGTGTTGGAAAGCCAGGGCGTCGTGGTGAACGAACCCTACAAGGGCATCCGCCTGACGCCGGTCAGTCCCGAGCGCATTGACCAGCTGATTGAGGTCCGGGTGGCGTTGGAGACCACGGCCGCCAAGCGGGCGATCCGGCGCGGTTTCAACCACGGCCCGCACCTCGATAGCCTTGCCGGCATCGTGCAGCAGATGTCGGCCATGGCCGCGCGCAACGATGTGTTTGGCTTTGCCACGGCCGACACCAACTTTCACCGCACCCTGTGCGCCTTGGCGGGCAATGCGGTCCTGACCGACATGTGGGAAATGCTGGCGCGCCAGATGACCATTATTTTTGGCCTGTCCACGCTGGGCAAGCCCATGGCGGCCATCGTGGACGAGCACCTGCGCCTGATCGAGGTGTTCCGCTCGGGCGACGAGGCTGACATGGCGCGCGAGATCGAGGACCACATCGACGTGCAGATCCACAATGTCGACATCGAAAACATCATCGCGCAGCGGCGTTCACAGACCGCGCAAACCGCCAATCACCGATAGAAAGGGCCCACGGCCATGTCCACCCTGATTC
>JBEGOC010000261.1:0-2772 GCA_041182225.1 Pseudomonadota bacterium
CTGCCCGCTGTCCCCAGCGTCGCAGCGCACTGAGCACCATGCCCTCAGCGCGTGCCCAACGAGGGGTGGGCATCGGCCTGATTGTGCTGTCCTGCCTGTCCTTCAGTGCTTTGGACACCAGTGTCAAGCACGCCATGACCCTGGCGCCGGCGGCCATGCTGCTGTGGTTTCGCTACGCTTTCCAGGCCGGTATCACGCTGGCCCTGCGCCTGCCGGTACAGGGCCGCTCACTGCTGGCCACCGAGCACCCACGATTCCAACTCGCGCGCGGCCTGCTGCTGCTGGTGAGCACGGTGTGCGCCTTTTTCTCGCTCAAGTACCTGCCGGTGGGCGAGTTCACTGCCATGGTCATGCTCTCACCCCTGCTCGCCACCGGCATGTCGGCCTGGTTCCTCAAAGAGCAGGTACAGCGCCTAAGCTGGGTGCTTCTCACCACCGGACTGCTGGGTGTGCTGCTGGTGGTGCACCCGGGCGGCAGTATGTTCACCTGGGCCTTGGTATTCCCGGCTGTGCTGGTGTGCGCCAACGCCGGCTTCCAGGTGCTGACCAGCCGCCTCACCGGCGCCGATGACCCCTACACCACGCAGTTTTACACCGGCCTGGTGGGCGCCGTGACGTTTGCACCCCTGGTCTGGTTTTTCTGGGACGGCGCCGCGCTGTGGGCGCATTGGCCGTGGTTTTTGCTGGTGGGCAGCTGCGGCGCCTTCGGTCACCTGATGCTGATCCGCGCCTTCATGCACGCCCCGGCGCCGGTACTGATGCCCTACATCTACACCCAGATCGGCTTTGCCATGCTGCTGGGCTGGCTGATCTTTGACCATGTGCCCGACACCCTAGCCTGGTTCGGCATCGGCGTGATTGCCCTCAGCGGCGTGGCCAATGCCCTGCTGGTGTCACACCCGGTCACCGCCCGCGCTTGACGCCATGGCCCAGCTGTTCGAACTGCACCCCGACAACCCGCAACTGCGGCTGCTCAAGCAGGCCGTGGCGCTGCTGGCCAAGGGCGAGGTGCTGGCCGTGCCCACCGATTCCAGCTACGCGCTGGTCTGCCACCTGGACGACAAGGCTGCCGCCGACAAGCTGCGCCGCATCCGGGGCGTGGATGACAAACACCACCTCACCTTGCTGTGCCGCGACCTGTCCGAGCTGGCCAGCTATGCGCGGGTGGACAACCGGCAGTTCCGGCTGCTGAAATCGGCCACGCCAGGCCCTTACACCTTCATCCTGGAGGCCAGCAAAGAGGTGCCGCGCCGGCTTAGCCACCCCTCACGCAAAACCATCGGCCTGCGCCTGCCCGACCACAAGGTGCTGCAGGCGCTGTTGGCGCTGCACAACGGGCCGCTGCTGGCCACCACCTTGATCGCCCCCGGCGACGGCGAACCGCTCCACGACGCCCCAGACCGCCGCGACCGCTTTGAGCCCCAGATTGCCGCGGTGATCGACGCCGGCGCCTGCCCGCGTGAACCCACCACCGTGATCGACCTCAGCGGCGACGAGCCCCAGGTGGTGCGCGAAGGCCGCGGCCCACTGGCCGCGCTGGGCCTGTGAGGCCGGCCAGGGCTCTGAGACAATCACAACATGGATATTGCCCACCTGATTCAGACCGTTGCCATCTACGCACTGCCCGTGCTGTTTGCCATCACCGTGCACGAAGCCGCGCACGGCTATGCGGCCCGGTATTTTGGCGACAACACCGCCTATACGCTGGGCCGTATTTCGCTCAACCCGATCAAGCACATTGACCCGGTGGGCACGCTGCTGATGCCGCTGCTGCTGTACTTTGCAACCTCAGGCGCATTTCTGTTCGGCTATGCCAAGCCAGTGCCGGTCAACTTCAACCGGCTGCGCCACCCCAAGCGCGACATGATCTGGGTGGCACTGGCCGGACCGGGCGCCAACTTTGCGCAGGCGCTTTTCTGGGGCGCCCTGCTGCTGCTGCTGGGCGCCATGGATGTGGACGAGTACTTTTTCATCAAGATGTGCCAGGGTGGCGTGCTGGTGAACGTGGTGATGTTCGCCTTCAACCTGTTCCCCTTGCCGCCGCTCGATGGCGGCCGCATCCTGGTCGGCCTCTTGCCCTGGCGCCAGGCCGCGCTGCTGGCCCGCATCGAACCCTGGGGCTTCTTCATCGTGATGGCCCTGGTGATTGCCGGCGTGATCAGCGCCCTGTGGATGCAGCCGGTGATGGCGCTGACGCTGTCGGTTGTGGACCTGATTTTGTCGCCCCTGGCTTTCCTGCTCAACTGAAACCCGCACTGCCTCTGACACCATGACCCCCCAGCGTTTTCTGACCGGCATCACTACCACAGGCACCCCCCATCTGGGCAACTACGTCGGCTCCATCCGGCCCTCGGTCCGGGCCAGCCAGCGCGCTGAGGTGCAAAGCTTTTACTTTCTGGCCGACTACCACGCGCTCATCAAAACCGACGACCCGGCGCGCATCCAGCGCTCCACGCTGGAAATCGCCGCGAGCTGGCTGGCCTGCGGGTTGGACCCGGCGCGCGTCACCTTCTACCGTCAGTCCGACATCCCCGAAATCCCCGAGCTGACCTGGTTTTTGACCTGCGTGCTGGGCAAGGGCGTGCTCAACCGGGCCCACGCCTACAAGGCAGCGGTCGACAAAAACACGGCGGCCGGCATCGACCCTGATGCCGATGTCAGCGCCGGCCTCTTCATGTACCCGGTGCTGATGGGCGCCGACATTCTGATGTTCAACGCCCACAAGGTGCCGGTGGGCCGCGACCAGATCCAGCACATCGAGATGGCGCGCGA